>JABHSO010000117.1 GCA_018669845.1 Gammaproteobacteria bacterium
GATATCCTTTTTTTTCTGTTTATATTTATCGATACTGGACTTAAAATTGTTCAGGTCAAAACTATAGGCAGGCTGTATTACGAATGCCATAACAAAGCAAATTGTCACTATCAAGTTGAGTTGGGTGATGATAGAAAATTTCATTGTTCAGCTCCTGATTTTGGCATGTGGCTGACTTTGATTGCTTTTAAATGACCCTGTTGTGCATATTTTTTAGTGTTTTTTCTGCTGCTTCTAAATGTATCCATTTTCTTTAGTTCATTCAGATCGGCTTTGGCATTTTTTATTTGCTCTTCGCTGAGGCCTCGAACACCAATGGTTGCTGTATTCTGGAAGCTATAACCTTTTTTATTGTTACTGGTAAATAAACCACTGGCTTTACGGGATAGACTAGCCAGGCCACTGAAAAAACCACCAGACTTTTTCTCCTGTTTGATGTGACTATAGTTGCCTGCCCTGACTTGATAGCTTCTTACCCAGCCACTGATGTCATTCACTGAAATCTGTTTCCACCCACCAAGGCGTGAGTCAATGTTTGCAGTAGTGCCGGCTTCTATTTGCTGAATAATACTGGATTGAATCGATGGACGTTGATACAGAGAAGAGTTGGATACAACAGTCGCTGCTTCTGCTGCAACGTTGGAAATAGAGAGACAATATATGATTAGTATAAAGGTGAGTTTTCCTGCATCCATTAAAAATTGTCCTGATTCTGTTGTAATTTAAAAAACTGTGGTCAATTCTATGGCCTGGATATATAGCTGTAAAGGATAAACCAGTGTCTCAATGCGACAATTTGCCACTGTTGAGATATTCGCTTTTAGCAGGGAATATTAGTATCATCTAATTTTCTTTCCTTCAGGCTTAATACATGAAGTTGCTATTCATACTGTTGCTGCTTTTTCAGTCATTTTCAACTCAGGCTGAAGTGGCTAAAAATGTGCTTGTTGAGCAATCTTTTGCTCGTGCGGCTATTCAGCAGCAACGAAACAGTGCTGCATATATGAATGTTACGAATATTGGTGGGAAGGCTTCCATTGTGTATGCAAAAAGTCCAGTTGCTAAAATTGTTGAATTACATACCCATATTAATGACAGGGGTATTATGCGTATGCGCAAAATCAATCAGATTGAGCTACCGAACCAGAAAATGGTTCAGTTAAAACCAGGTGGTCTGCATATTATGATGCTGGGTTTAAATCGAGATCTAAAGTCCGGTGATTTTGTTGCTGTTACATTAGGTTTTGATGATGGCAGTGAAAAGCTTTTGCAGGTACCCGTGCAGAATACGATGAAGAAAATGAAAAAGAGTATGAAGGCATATAAAAAGGATGGAAGTTTGCCTAAATTGATAACTCATTGATCAGAGAAAAATAATAATGAAGAATAGGAAAACTGTATATTTCTGGATTATTCTTGTGTGCTTTTTGGGAGGCATATTGCTAGCTCAACAATACCTCAAACAACAGGGTAGTGGGTTGATTCCAGGGGCTGGAGGTGATTTCACCCTGCAATCTGACAAAGGTCCTGTATCGCTATCAGATTTTAAAGGTAAAGTAGTCGCTATCTATTTTGGTTATATGTCCTGCCCGGATATCTGCCCGACATCACTGTGGAATCTTTCTTTAGCAATGAATATGCTGACTGCAGAACAGGCTGAACAGGTGCAGGGAATTTTTATCTCTCTGGATCCTGATAGGGATTCACCCAGAGCCATGGGCATGTTTGTAAAAGGATTCTTCGATACCTATATCGGGTTGACGGATACTAAAGAAGTGCTGGATAAGGTCGCCCGTCAATATAGTGTAGTGTATGAAAAAGTAGCGCTTGAAGGCTCTGCAATGGGTTATGTTCTAGATCATAGTTCGGTGATTTATCTGATCGATAAAAGTGGGGTATTGCAGTATTACACGCCACATAATACAAACCCTGAAAAAATAAAAGAGGATCTTCTCAAATTGATTGAGAGCTCTTAGTTGCTACAGCTTTTGTGATTCAAGAGCTTTGTATCCGGATTAAAATTTAATTGAAACTATTTATCGGGTAGTTACAATCAATTCACTATTTTCTTTCTGAGAGATTTAATGGAAAAAGCAAAGACTCTATTTAAATGGATTTTAGTTGTTTTTGCGTTGGGTCTGATATCTTCCTGTGCCAGTAGTTTTCGTTCCCAGCCCGATGAATCAAATCCAATAGTAACGGTAGCCATATTACCTTTTTCAAACCTGAGTAATAATGCTGGTGCCCCTGAACACTTACGGGGTTTGTTAAGTAACAAGTTAACGGCAAAATTTTATAAGGTGATTCCGCTGCAGCAAATAGATGAAAGGCTTGTGGATGAACTGGGGATTACGTTGGGAGAACAGTTGTCTGAGCTTGAGTTTGAAGAAATTCATTCGATAATTAATGCTGATGCTTATGTCTACGGTGATATTTTGCATTATGATCAGATAACCTCCGGTATCCTCAATATCAACAGGGTCAGTGCCAGGCTGAAAATGATCCAGTCCCGTAATGAAATGGTTTTCTGGCATAGTAATATTGGTATTAAGAGTGAAGTACGGAGTGGTGGTTTTTCGGGTAGTCTTGCCTCCCTGGTCAGTTTGGGTAATGATATTAAAGATTCTGAAATTCACTGGATTACCCTGAGAAGGGAAGCAGGAGGCGATGGTTCAATCGTAAGTAATCTGATAAGCGGACTGCTTGTGAAAACTTTGAGCAGTGCTTTTGGTCTTACTTTAAAGTTTGAAAGTGCGGCTTTAATAAGCAGGTCTACGATGACACTTAGAAATGGACCTGGATTTTAAAAATATACTAACGCTAAAAAATGGAAAGGATAAATTATGTATAAATTGAAGCTAGTCAGTACAGTTTTTGTTTGTGGCGCTCTATTCCTGTCGGGTTGTACATCAACGGTTAAAAGCGTACA
>JABHSO010000015.1 GCA_018669845.1 Gammaproteobacteria bacterium
GACCAGCAAGAACGCTGGGAACTGGAAGAATTACGCAAGGAACTGGGATTAAAATCAGATGACGCCCTGCAACTACTCGATAACGTGATGCGAAGATCCAGGTACCGGGAGAGCGATTTGTGTCCGCATTGTAATAAGCCTTTGGCTGTGAAACAAAAAAAACCGGCATAAGCCGGTTTTTTAAACTTGTCGAATCAACAACTTATAAAAGCAGTTAATTGAAACCTCAGATTAAACTCTGAACTTTCTTCTCAACAATCCTGTAAGTAATAGCAGAAAAACAATACTTGGTGAAAAGCTACCACCACTACCCGATGAGCTTTCAGCCACTGGCTCAACCACATCCACTGGATCAGTAACACCATCATTATCGTCATCAGTATCGGCATTATCACCAATTCCATCACCGTCAGAATCTAACCATTCAGTCGGATCATTAGGGAAGGCATCATCAACATCATTAACCCCATCATTATCCGAGTCTGGATCAGAGTTATCACCACAACCATCACCCGACGTTATCAAATTAAAATCAGGGCAATCACCATCAGTATCGGCAGATTCATTGGGGTTAAGAGGAAAGAGGTCATTAACAGCTCCGTTACCAGCATTTGGTAATGAGATATCAGTATCAATTGCACCATCACCATCAGTATCTGGGTCAAAGGGATCTGTTCCATTTATAACTTCAATTACATCAACAACACCATCATTGTCATCATCGGTATCAGCATTATCACCAGTTCCATCTAAATCATTATCGGCTGACTCAGTTGCATCAAATGGAAAGACATCATCTGCATCATCTACACCATCATTATCCGAGTCGAGGTCTGAGTTATCACCGCAGCCATCACCAGAAGTTGGTAAGTTGTAATGCGGACAGTCACCATCAGTATCGGAGCTTTCATTAGGATTCAAAGGAAAGACATCATCTACAGTTCCAATTGCAGGAAGTGATATATCAGTATCTCTTGCACCATCACCATCAGTATCCGGGTTTAGTGGATCAGTTCCATTGAGAATTTCAATTTGATCAGGTACTCCATCATCGTCATCATCGGTGTCCGCATTATCACCAACACCAGTATGATCTGTATCTAGCCATTCGGTAGGATCAAAAGGAAAAGCATCCTCCGCATTTAAAACTCCATCATTATCAATATCTGGATCAGAGTTATCACCTATTCCGTCACCATCAGTATCATTCGCTTCAGTATTATCCAAAGGGAATACATCTAGCGAATCATCAATTCCATCTCCATCATCATCAGGGTCACAGTCATTATTCAAACTATCACCATCGGTATCGACATTTAGAGGATTTAATGGATGTGTATCCACAAGATCATTACAGCTATCACCATCAGTATCAGGCTTTAGGGGATCAGTTTTTACGACGGCACTTGTTTCTGCAAAATCTGATAACCCGTCATTATCATCGTCGGAATCAAAATTATTACCAAACCCATCACCATCGGTATCTATTGTCTCATCCGGGTTCGTTGGAAAGGCATCATCGGCATCAACAACACCGTCTTTATCCGAATCAATTTTTTTGGAGGTGAAATCGTATGTATCTGCAACTAAAGCATCTGTTCCTAATAAAAATTCATCGACATCCAAAATCCCATCATTGTCATCATCCCGATCTTCATTATTACCCAGTCCATCGCCATCTGTATCAGCCGATTCTGTTGAGTTATTAGGAAATTGATCAACAGAATCACTAAAACCGTCATTATCTACATCACTGAACTCACTTGCTGAATAGGGAAAACGATCATTCAAATTAGGTATCCCATCCCCATCATGATCTGTATCCACGTCATTGGAAGAACCATCGCCATCTGAATTAATTAGGCTTGCTACATCATCTGTGACTTGTATCTCTCCTGTTGAATTAGCCAGAATCTGCGGAGCACCCGAAATCGCCCATATATCTGAAAGCCCATCTATAGAAGATACCGAGACACTAAAACCCAGGCTATCAAATGCTGAACCAGTCGCATCACGTATAACATCAACTTCTGACCAGACCCCACCTATGCTTTTCTGAAACAGATACGCTGAACCAGACTGTGTACCATTAGTTGTTTCAGACCATGCCCCGACTACAGCAACAGGCTCATATATAGCGACTGATCGACCAAATTTATCATTAGCAACTCCATCGCTTGCAATTAATTTTACTGATTGAGTCCATTTCCCTTCTACGTTTCTATTGAAAATATATGCCCCCCCTTTAACATCATCAACTACCACGGCATCCGCAGCATCCGCACCAACAATGATTTCATTTTTATGAATATCTACTGCAATACCAAAGTTAGAAAAGCCTTTAGAATCATCAGGTAACAGCTTGCCTTGCATATTCCAGTTATAATTTTCATCTTGGGTAAATACATATGCAGAACCAGAACCTGTATCCGGGTTATCACTGCCATCACTACCAACGACAATTGTATTGTTAAAAATCGAAACAGACTGCCCAAACCAGTCTTCCTGCTCTGGATCATTTGGTAACAGGGTTTTTTGCTCTTCATCTATACCCAGCTCTACATTAATTTTCTGTGCAAATTGCTGCTTCCAGGCTCCATCAGTATCTTTGTAGAGAATATAAACCTGACCAGACCGGTGCTGAGAAAGAGCACCAACTACTATCGTATTTTCAAAAACATCAATAGAGCTTCCAAACCAGTCTCCACTATAAGCATCTTCTTTTATAATATGTAATCGTCCTGAAATATCCCAGACTCCAGCATTTCTTTCATAGATATAAATAGCTCCAGCATCGAGGAAATCCTGAGTTTCATCTTCACTATCTATATCAAAAAAAGGAGCACCGACAACAGCAATATCGCCATTAACAGCAACAGAGTAACCAAACCAAGCTTCTCGTTGCTCATCATCTACAACATCTAAAAAAGTATCAACATCAGGAGGTTGATTGGTGTTATCAGGTGCCAGATATGCAGGAGTTAGTTTTTGCTGTTCAACCCAATTGCCAGCACCATCATTCACATAGATATAGGCAGCACCCGAATCTGTCTGGGCGTTATCATGTAAGTAAGCCCCCACAATAGCTGTATCACCATCTACCGAGACGCTCCAACCGAAGTTGTCATTTTCCGCCCCATCAGAGGCCGTCAAAATATCTGCAGGATCTATATCCGCTTGCAGAGACAACGAGAAAAGTAAAATTGAAGTGGCAACATAACCAATAAAATTGATTTTTTTGAAACAAGGCATTCGAAACTCCCTTTGAAAAGTAGGCTTTTTATAATACGCTGATAGTATTGAAATTAACTATGCTTTGCAATTCACTTCTTTGCAGGCAAAAAAAAGCCCCGACTAGCGGGGCATCTTTATTATCTGGTTTTAAAGTAGCCTATTTCACCTTCCCCGTCATAGAATCCGAATTACCTTTGTTATCCGCCCAGGACAAAGTAATAGACTCTCCTTTTTCACCATTATATTTAAATGACAGGTAAGGATTCTTCGAAATAGCGCCGCCCCAAACTGCATCCAGTACAGTTTTATCACCAGCTTTAGCCACCACTTCCTGAATATGATGCGCAGGAATCATCTTGCCGGTCTTCTTGTCTTTACGCAGACCGGTTTCCATTGGATGGTTCATCAGACACTTGACCGTAACCATACCTTTCTTTGATTTTGCTCTTAATTTAATTGATTTTGCCATAATGATTTACTCTCTTTAATTTAAGTTAAAATGGCTGTAGTGCGTGTTCAGGTTTTGTTCGTAGCAAGGCATTTCCGCACGGAAAATGTGAGCATATATTCATATGTGATCATTTAAAGAATACATCCCTATATTCTTCCCTTCGGGCCAGCAAAGCTGTTCTAATTTGTTCCTACAAATTAGTGAGTACGGAAATAACGCCGCTAGCGGACAAAAGATGAATTCGCAGTACAGTCATTTTTAGCCACCACAACCACCTATGGTTACCTTCACTTCTTTTTTATTGGCATACAACTTGCCACCTGATTTAACAACCGCCAGCACATTGCCTGTTTTACCCATTTTTATCCGGGTAGAGACAAAAGCCTGTGAGCCATTCAGGTTAAAAGAAGCTACCAGTGGAGAGTTATTTGATTCAGACAATAGTGATATAGATTCAACACCCGCTAGAGTGCTTGAGATCGTGACCGGTACAACTGAACCATTTTCTGCAATATCAGGAGCTTTTATCTTAATATCATCAGAATGCTCATAACTGCCTGATCCTAAAGCAGCGGATAGTGCCGTTGCAGCATCTTTGGCTTCAAAGGCTGCATTTGGATAAGCAGCCAGTACCTGACCCGGAGTCAATAGCCCGGCTGAAGCTGCAACTGCTACCGTGGTCGCAGCAACAGTTGATTTTAATAGTGTTCTTCGATTCATGATTACCTCTCGATGTTTATTGAGTGATGATAAGTATAGTTTCGCAAGCTGAATGTCATATGAACCCGGAAAATGCTCAACTCATCGTTTTAAGACAATAAAATGAGCAACTAATTCTTACTACTTATGTTTGAAAACAATTATTAAATCGAAACCTGGTTTAAAATCTGAAAATTCACCTTGTTAAACAATCTCCTGACAAACATAATATTCACCTTTATTTATATGAGCAGGATTTTGTGTTGAACTGGAAATCTTTCAGCAAATTTGTGTTGATTGCTATTAGCCTTGTGAGCATTTTATTAGTTACAGGTTGTGGCAATAAAGGTGCATTAACGCTTCCGGTAGAAAAGACAGATCAGGCAAAAAATTAACAGTATTGAGTAAGAACATTGGATTATTTTGATTACAACAACGGCCAGCTTCATTGCGAGCAGGTTTCATTTCAAACATTGGCCGAGCAATATGGCACGCCTCTTTACGTGTATTCACGGGCAACACTTGAAAGGCACTGGCACGCCTTTGATTCGGCACTTTCAGATCATCCACATCTAGTCTGTTACGCCGTTAAAGCCAATTCAAATCTGGCGGTACTCAATGTGCTAGCACGTCTTGGCAGCGGTTTTGATATTGTTTCCAAAGGCGAACTTCAGCGCGTGCTTAAAGCAGGTGGAGATCCTGCAAAAGTTATCTTTTCCGGAGTAGGCAAACAGGTTAATGAAATGCAACTGGCACTGGAAGTAGGCATTCATTGTTTCAATGTTGAGTCAGAACAGGAACTGGAAACCCTCAATGAAGTTGCTGCCGACATGAATAAAACAGCGACCATTTCTTTCAGAGTAAATCCTGATGTCGATGCAAAAACACACCCCTACATATCAACCGGCCTGAAAGAAAACAAGTTTGGTATCAGTTTTGATGATGCCGAACGCATTTACCTGAAAGCCAGCAAAATGGGCAATATCGTTATTAAAGGTATTGATTTTCATATCGGCTCTCAATTAACCGAGTTATCACCCTTTGTTGATGCGGTCGATCGCTTACTGGCATTAATAAAGAATTTATCGGATAACGGCATAAAGATCGAACACATGGATCTTGGTGGCGGTATTGGCGTTCAATATAATGATGAATCTCCTCCTCTGCCGGCCGAATGGGTTACTGCATTAAAACAACGCTTTGATAATTTTGATGGTGAAATCATTGTTGAACCGGGGCGTGCCATTGCCGGTAACGCTGGCATTTTATTAACTCGTGTAACGGTTGATAAAAAAACCAAACATAAAAACTTTGCCATTATTGATGCAGGCATGAATGATCTGATGCGTCCTGCACTGTATGACGCCTGGCAAAATATTATTCCTGTCAAAGAAGAGTCAAATGTCGAACCCGCTGTATATGATGTAGTCGGACCGATCTGTGAAACAGGCGATTTTCTAGGTAAAGACCGCAAGCTATCGATTCAACCCGGCGACTTACTGGCTATCCGCACATCAGGTGCTTACGGTTTTACCATGAGCTCAAATTACAATTCACGCGGCCGAGCTGCTGAAGTTATGGTGGATGGCGACCAGCATTACCTGGTGCGCGAGCGCGAAACATTCGAAGACCTTATCCATGGCGAAAGCCTGTTGCCCGAATGATCATAAAATTTACTAAAATGCATGGCCTCGGCAATGATTTCATGGTGATTGATGGCATCAATCAGTCTGTTTCATTTACTAGCAAACAGGTTGCAGAATGGGCTAACCGGCATTTTGGCATCGGTTTTGACCAACTCCTACTGGTTGAAAAACCACAAACTGATGCTGCATTATTCAAATACCGTATTTTTAATTCTGATGGTGGTGAAGTCACTCAGTGTGGTAATGGAGCTCGCTGCTTTGCTCGTTTCGTCACAGAAAAAGGACTCACAGATCAAACCATAATCCCGGTTGAAACCGATAGTGGCCTATTGCAACTCAAAATGATTAACGCTACTCATGTTGAAGTAAACATGGGCATTCCCAACTTTGAACCGGCCAATATTCCACTCGATACAGATAAACGGATGGAGAGCTATCAACTTGGTATTTCTGGTCATGTTGTTGAATTTAGCGCACTGTCTATCGGCAACCCACATGCAGTGATTATTGTAGAAAATATCGATACTGCAGATGTTGAAAACATTGGACCTGCTCTCGAATCTCACCCATTTTTTCCTCAAAGAGTTAATGTTGGTTTCATGCAGATTCTTAACCGGAATGAGTTTAAACTTCGCGTTTTCGAACGCGGTGTCGGTGAAACACAGGCTTGTGGAAGCGGTGCCTGCGCTGCTATGGCCGCTGCAGTTCAGCTAGACCTGATAGATTCCAACGCAACCGCCCATTTAACCGGTGGACAATTACAGCTTAGCTGGCAAGGTGAAGGCCAGCCAGTTATGATGACCGGCAGCACCGCACAGGTGTACGAAGGAGAAATCAATATATGACAAAAACAACTAACGCAGAACAAATCCAGCCAGACACTATGGACGAATCAAAGGTCATGGATTACCTGAAAAATAATCCTGAAACACTGGAACGTCACCCGGAAATATTAAGCCAGCTAACTTTCCCTCATGAAAGTGGTGCAGCAGTTTCACTGGTAGAACGCCAGCTAAAAATACTAAGAGATGACAACCAGAAGCTCAAAAGCCAATTGGCTGAACTGATTCATATTGCCCGTGAAAATGAAGAATTAAGCCAACGCTTTCATCGTTTATCTCTGGAACTGATGGCTGGCGAACACCTGCACGACATAATTGCCATGACTCATGATCAGGTTGAAACTTTCTTCTATACCGATTTTGTTGGCTTTTGCTTTCATGACGAGTTAAAAGATCAGTTCAAAGGACTGGAAAAAGATATTCTTGATTCCGAAAGTAAACATGCCAGAAAAATCAGAAAATGGATGCACAATAGAAAACCTGTTTTCGGGCCTTTCGATCAGGGTGTGCGTAAACTTCTGTTTGCTGATCAGACACAATTAGCTTCATATACATTAATACCGCTTTATCACACCAGAGATATTGGTCTGTTAGTTTTAGGCAGTAAAAGTAAAGACCGTTTCGTTGAAGGCATGGGTACCGTATTTTTAACTCAGCTGGGTGAGTTGATCAGCAGCAAATTAAAAAGCTACCTAAAATAGATTAGTGATATGAATTCCAGGCATTTGCAGTCATTTCTCCAAATGCTCAAGTCCGAGAAGTTCTACTCCCCTCACACCTGTAAAAACTATTCTCGCGACTTAAACCTGTTTTCTGAGCACCTACAATCCAGAGAAATTCAGCACTGGCAAGATGTGGATTATCGAACCGTATCTGCCTTTGCAGCACAACGTTTCCGTCAGGGCAAAAAAGGCAACACTATCCAACGTGAGCTTTCATCGATTCGCAGCTTTTATAAATACCTGATCCGTCAACGGGTGGTGACCAGCAACCCTGCATTGGAAGTTAAGGCTCCGAAAACAGCCAAAAAATTACCCCGAACCTGCGATACAGAACAAATAGATCAATTATTTAAAGCCCACTCTCACGACGATAATTTAACCATCCGTGATTTAGCCATGTTCGAACTCATGTACTCATCCGGTCTACGTCTGGCAGAACTAGCTTCACTCAATTTACAAAGTATTGATATCCGACAAAAACAGATGGTGGTCACCGGTAAAGGTAATAAAACACGTTACTTACCAGTAGGACGAAAAGCCATCGAAGCATTACAAAAATGGCTGAAGATACGACCTGGTTACGTCAAACAAACCGATGAAGCCGCTTTATTTACCAGCAAACAAGGGAAACGAATATCGCACCGATCCATTCAAAGCCGACTGGACAAATTAATTAAATCACAGTCTCTAGGCCAACATGTATCACCCCATATGTTGCGACATTCCTTTGCAACTCACTTACTCGAATCCAGTTCAGATTTACGTGCGGTTCAGGAATTGTTAGGCCATGCTGATATCAGTACAACCCAGATTTATACACACCTTGATTTTCAACACCTTGCTCAGGTTTATGACAAGGCACATCCCCGCGCCCGTAAAAAAACATCAGAGTAGTAAATTATTCGAATATGAATTTTGCGCCCGTTAAACGGCTGACTTTCGAGGATATACAAAAACGTCAAATTGACATTGCAGCCGTTCTAAATTGCACTATCAAGTGACTCTTTACGACCTATGGACTGTGTGAAAACTAAAAGAAAATCAGGTTTGTTAAAAAATCTCCTACCAATGATATCAAGTGAAATAACTGCCCGACTTATTCCACTTGATATCTAAAAACAGTCTTATTAAGCATGCCATTTACCTCTACTTTTTGGGCAATAGTTTTCACACTGACTGCTATGGATTTATTCAGAATTACAAGGTACTAAGCTTGACGTCTACGAGCAAACCCAATACCAAAAAGTCCTGCTGCAAATAGAGCCAAGATTGAAGGCTCAGGAACGGTAGCAGTGTCATCACCACCTCCGCTATCTCCGCTATCTCCGCTATCTCCGCTATCTCCGCCATCTCCGCCATCTCCGCCATCTCCGCCATCTCCGCCATCTCCTTCCAGTATTTGAGCTCCTACTAGCTGAGCCCCAATATTAGGAAATTGTGAGACAGCCGCATGTTGAACTCCGACATCATCCGTATAACCCATATAAAGATTATCCATCCAATTTGTTCCGATTCCAGAAACATTGCCCAAGTCGTCAATCGAATAAATATTATTCCAATCCAATTGGTGGCCATAAGTGAATGACATAATTAGAGAAGTGCCATCGTATGAAATCTGATCACCAATATCATTGCTATAGGTGGTATCGGCGTTAGAAAAATAACTAGTACCTGTATTGCCGACTGAAAGGTTATACTTCCATGAATAGATATCTGTGACCGAAATGTTATACAAATCAGTAGTATCTAGAAAACTAATATCAAGTGTATCACCCGAAACTACACCACCACTATTGGACATGAACTGGTCAGTTTCTATATCAAAAGAAAAAACAATTGCTGAATGAGCTGGCTGTATTAGACATGCCGTTAATATTATAATTTTTAAATATCGAGTCATTACCTATTCCCCTGTTTGCTGATCATTGACTAGAACTAACCATTGATGCAATATACATTCCACTCCAAGTTAATATAGATTAATTATATGGTTACAACTACTAATAGTACATTTCAAATCAAACTGTAAAATAATTTGACAGTCTGTAGGTGCTTGTAGTCAATATTTTTTACAAGATAGGGAATAAACAACCCCGCAGCAAGCTGACGGGGTATTGTTGCTAATCGTTTAGAACAGTGCCAGTTGATAGTCACTATGGAGCTTTTGCTATGTTTCACCTTGCCCCTTCACATAATTTCCTATCATTGTTTCATCTCCATGCTTCCCCCGCTGAGCTTGCAAAACACCCATCACTCCAGAACTCCCCACCCCAAAGCTTTTTCCTTACATGTGGGCAGCGTCGAAATATCTCTCTTGCCGTCAGACTCTTTATCATCTGTACTATTTTCTTAACACTATAAATTGGCACTGACTGAACTAAAAAATGAACGTGGTTTTTGTCTGTATCAATCTCTAAAAACTTCACTTCATAACGTAGCTCTATTTCCATACAGACAGCTTTAAGCTCCTTGTCTACAGTCTCATCAAATACTGATCTACGATATTTTGCCGGAAAAACCAAATGGCACATCAAGACCATTACATTATGACTTTTATGTATATACTCACTCATTCACCTATTTTCGCAGCAAGCTGCGGGGAATAGAACCCCAAGAGATTTGCATAGACCTATAGCACCCCAATAAGTGGCTGATAATAGTTTGCTAAAATGTGTAGTGAAGCGGAACCTAGCTAACTGTTAGCAGTCCTGTTTGATTGGCTTGTTAGCTGTACCGAACTCATATACTGGAGTTCTTTATTCTATGAATAGCTTTATTTCAAAATCATTCATAACTGCTAATACTTCTTTTCCTAGCTCTACTCCTACAAACTCAGGGCTAAAAACTAAATTACCCGACATAAATTTAACAGATACATTTACTTTACTATTAGCTGTTGAATTTATAAGAACAGCACAACTATATTTTTCACTATCTGGAAGTGAAACTAAAATGTTATTTTTTTCACCTTCATTTACTTTCATATCAGGTTGAGCTATCAGCTGATTTTTATGATAAACACTGATGTTCACTTCATATATTTTCGCCCCAAAGGAATGACCAGAAAATATATATAAAAGGACGAAAATGATTATGTTTTTAAGTTTCATTTATATCGACTCCTAACTGGATGAATACACAGTACAACTAGCGTCGCATTTCAGCGGGAAATTTAGCCGTAGAGACGAAGGAGCGTAGGTTAAATTTTTCCATGTGCATTTGCCTTGTTATGTTTATTGCTTAACGCTATTATGTGTAAATATATTGGATATTATACACAGTGGTGCTGATATGAGAACAAATATTGTAATTGATGATGATTTAATGACTGATGTGCTTCAAGTTACTGGATTGAAAACAAAGAAAGAAGCCGTTGAATTAGGGCTTAAAACCCTGATTAGATTGAAAAAACAGGAAGAAATTAAAAAATTTAAAGGCAAATTGAAATGGGATGATGATTTAGACCGGATGAGAACTGACTAGTGATATTGGTAGATTCTAGTGTATGGATTGACTATTTTAATGGCAAAGAATGCCCTGAAGTAGATTATCTGGATATTATTTTAGGTGTGAAGCCGGTAGTAATTGGGGATAATATTCTTACAGAGGTACTCCAAGGTTTTAAGGACGATAAAGAATACAAAAAAGCAAAACAGTTACTAACTGCTCTACCATTGTTTCAGCTCTCAAATAAAGTACTGGCAGTTAAAAGTGCTGACAATTATCGAGCACTTAGAAAAAGAGGTATTACAGTAAGAAAAACTATCGATACGATTATTGCTACATACTGTATTGAACAGAATATCCAGCTTTTATTTACTGATAGGGACTTCTTGCCATTTGTTGAATTTCTGGGATTAAAACCTGCCCTTTAAAACATAACGAGACTGTAGGAGGAGGTTGTAAATTAATCTGTCTAACTGTCTACCATTAACTCCACAATGGAGAGGATAGGCAAACTATGATAAAAGAAGACTTACTCGCAATAGCCAAAGATGCTGCTAAAGATATCAAAACCGAGCATAATTAAATACGCTAACGCAAATACTGCCCAAGATCACCATTGAGGCTGCGCTGAATACCGAGCTTGATGATCATCTAGGTTACGAACAACAACTTCGCTGTTCTTACTTGTCACACATTGGCGGAGCTTTTGCGGCAGCAAAATGGCGTGCCAATTTTGCTGTTTCCGAGTGCACTTTATTTGTTATATCTTTGTTCCACAATAAATGAATGAAGTTACGCTATAAAAATACTGTTTAGAAGTATTTAGACTCTTCATCTCATGAAGAATTGAATTATATTCTTTGATATCAATTTCTCCTTTTTCCACTAGACCAGCAAGATCATGCAACCGGTCATATCCATATTTGCCCGCTTTATATTCTGTTTCCAATAAACTGAAAGAGTCCATATACCCTTGGAATTTACCCTTACCTTGAAACTGCCCCCATAATTTTCTACCCATTAATCCATCGCTTGAATCCATCCATGGTTGCTGCCAATCAGAAAATTTTGCAACAAACTCTCTAATAATATCTTTGTGTATTGAATTATATACTTGTGTATCCCAGTCCCAGTGTGCAAATATTACTTTACCATTTGGCTTTAAGACTCGGTGAATTTCAGTAACTAAAGATTCCTTGTTGATGATGCATTCGAAGGTATCAACAGAAATCACAATATCAAGACTTGCATCGGGAAAATCAAGTAATTTAATGAACCGATCTTGATGAAAGTCTACCTTGGGTAATCTTATTTTTGCATGTTCAACAACATCATAAATAGCGTCAACTCCTATTAGTTTTGAAGTTTTTGAAACGACTTTAGATAGAGACTCCAGAAGCCCCCCCCAGAACCACAACCGAAATCAAGAATTGTATATTCTCTATCGGTATCAATGAATGTCAGAAGTTTTTCATTTAGTAATTGTTTCATGAATTACCTTTTTAGACATAACAGTGAATTCTACAGAATCTGTAAAACTTCAGTATACGAGAATTTTTCAATGACTCCAAATGGCACCGAACAGCCTCACTAACCACAAATATAAATAACAGCTTACCGATAGGAGTTATTAATTTTCAGGCAATTAATCTTATCAGGCAAAACGAAACTGTCACCCAGATTGAACCGTTAAAACCAGTTTACCAATATGTTTTTTTTGCTGAAAATCATCTTGTGCCTGGGTTATCTGATCTAGTGGATAAGTTTTTGCTACTACCGGGATAATGTCTTTATTTTGAATACGTGAAATCAGGTTTTTAAAAACCTCTCGTTCAAGCACAGTACAACCAAATAAACTTAAATCTTTTAAATACAGAGTTCTAACATCCAGTTGAACTATAGGCCCACCAATAGCGCCTGAAACGGCATAACGTCCACCAGGCTTTAGTACCTCCAATAATTCAGGCCATTGTTCGCCAGCGACAAGGTCAATCACAACATCCACGTTATTCAAACCTAAATTTTCAGTGAGGCTTTCACCTCTTATTATGACTTCATCTGCCCCCAGTTTAGTAAGGCCCTCTTTTTTTGACGGGGAAGTTATTGCTACAACATGAGCTTTGCGTGCTTTAGCAAGTTGTAAAGCAGCAGAACCAACACCACCAGATGCCCCTGTTATCAGTATCCTTTCCCCTTTTTTGACATTTGCCCGGGTTAGTAAATTTTCAGCCGTCGAATAAGAACAGGGAAAGGAAGCTAGTTCAATATCTGAATAATCACTTTTTATTGTGTATGCATGCACTGATGGAACAACCGTATATTCTGCAAAACCTCCATTACATTCCGAACCAAAATACCAGGGTATTGATAATATTTCTCCATTAACGTTCCAGAGACAAGGTTCTATCAGAATTCGCTCTCCAATTCTAGATCCATCAACTTTATCTCCTACAGAAACTACCCTTCCACAAACATCAGCACCTTGTATGCGTGGAAAGGAAAGAGCACCTCCTGACCAACCAGCATCTTCGGCTGAGTCGTTATTTTTGGAATACCAGCCCTTACGGGTATTGATATCGGTATTATTTACAGCTGCAGCAGCCACGCGAACAAGAACGTCATAAGGGCCCAGTTTAGGAATTGGAATATCATCCCGGTATTCCAGTTTTTCCTTGCCACCGTGACCGGTGAGATACACCCCTTTCATCGTGCCTGAGATATTTTTCATGATATTGAAATAATTAAATTTAAAGTAATGTTAGCAGTTAATTTTATAGGTGAAAATTCATCATGACTAACTATTTAAATGTTAGATGCCGGCGGCACTGACTTGTCACTCCAGAAACTAAAAAATGAGTAATCGCTTCCGTAAGCATTGATAACCTGAAAAACAATCCTATTCAAAATTCATCGATTAACAGCCATAATGTAATCACTTTAGACAAGCGGCTTACCATCATTCCCTCCCCCTAAAAAGGCATCGGGTTCTCACGCCTTATATTTTCAATCTCTGTTTTAATGTCATCAGACAGCTCAAGATCTATAGAATCAATATTGCTTTTTAATTGATCCATATTGGTTGCACCAATCAGTGTAGAACTCACAAATGGTTGATCATTTACAAATGCCAACGCCATTTGACAAACATCCAGATCATGCTTTTTTGCCAGTTCAACATACTTTCTAATGGCAGCATCCGTCTGAGCATAAACCCTGTGTTCCGGACGTGTTTCAATGGTTAAGCGTGCACCTTCAGGGCGAGCACCATCGAGATACTTCCCACTTAGCATTCCGCGAGTCAGGGGTGACCAGGCTAGTAAACTACAATCCTCATGCAGCGAAATTTCACTCAGGTCAGGCTCAAAATGGCGACATAACAAAGAATATTCATTTTGAATTGAGGCCATACGAGGCAAATTATGTTGCTCTGCTAACTGCAACCATTTAGTTATACCCCAGGCGGTTTCATTAGATAAACCAATGTGACGAATTTTTCCATCCTGTATTAATCCCTGCATAGTTTGCAAAACTTCCAGAAAATTGTCCGACTCAGCCTGAGCATCAAATTTTGGAGCAAAATCCCAGATTTTTCCAAAATGATACGAACTCCGGTTAGGCCAGTGCAATTGATAAAGGTCTATATAATCTGTTTTTAATCTCTTTAAACTACTCTCAACGGCCAGGTGAATATTTTTTTTATCGATAACACTATCACCACCTCTGATCCAGGCTAAACCAGGCCCGGTAATCTTTGATGCAAGAATAACTTTCTCACGATTTTGCCGCGCTGCAAACCAGTTCCCAATAATGCTCTCTGTTGTACCAAAGGTGTCAGGGCTCGGCGGTATCGCATACATTTCAGCCGTGTCAAAAAAATTAATGTCTCGCTCAAGTGCATAATCCATCTGCTCAAAGCCTTCGGCCTGCGTATTTTGAAAACCCCAGGTCATCGTTCCCAGACCAATTACACTTATATCTAATCCTGTTCGCCCTAATTTTCTATATTTCACTGCAATACCTGAACGTTATGAGAAGCACTGAATAATAATACAAACAGATTTCAATTGTCACCGATCAGTTGGATCAAGTATCGACTCTACTTCAGGCAATAATTTCCCTCTCTTGAATTTGATTAACCCTACCCCCATATTCACCAGTTCATATACTATGCACACCCATATCAGGTGCAGACAGAGGAATTATTTTGGATCAATTCAGAGGCACAACCATTCTTTCGATACGTCGCGGTAACTCGGTCGTGATCGGTGGTGATGGACAGGTCACCATGGGCAATACCGTGATGAAAGGCAATGCTCGTAAAGTTCGCCGTTTACATAAAAACCAGGTTATTGCCGGATTTGCGGGTGGCACAGCAGATGCTTTCACCCTGTTTGAATTATTTGAAGGTAAACTTGATAAGCACAATGGCCAGCTTGTTCGCTCTGCAGTTGAACTGGCTAAAGACTGGCGTCAGGATCGCGTATTGCGCAAACTCGAAGCACTTTTATGCGTCGCAGATAAAGATGCATCTTTGATCATTTCAGGCAATGGTGACGTCATCGAACCGGAAGATGACCTGATGGCAATCGGCTCCGGCGGACCCTTCGCACAATCAGCCGCTCGCGCCATGCTGGACACTACCGAACTACCCGCTCGGGATATCGTCGAAAAAGGCTTAGCCATTGCAGCAGATATCTGCATCTACACCAATCACAATCGCACCATCGAACAACTAGATTTTTAACAGCATGGACAATCAAATTAGCAATCAATCCCCCATGACCCCACGTGAAATCACGCAGGAACTGGATAAACACATTATCGGGCAGGACCAGGCCAAACGTGCTGTTGCTATTGCACTGCGTAACCGCTGGCGTCGCATGAACGTGAGCGACGAATTACGCAACGAAATCACTCCCAAAAACATTTTAATGATCGGTCCGACAGGTGTCGGTAAAACCGAAATCGCTCGTCGTCTGGCTCGTTTGGCCAATGCACCATTCATTAAAGTTGAAGCCACTAAATTTACCGAAGTGGGTTATGTCGGTAGAGATGTCGAATCCATCATCCGTGATCTGGCAGACTGTTCAGTAAAAATGACACGTGAATCAGCAATGGATCGTGTTAAACACCGTGCTGAAGATGCCGCAGAAGAACGCATTCTGGATGTATTACTGCCTCGCCCAAAAGACTTTGATGAAGATGCTGCCGATTCAGGTTCCAGCAATACCCGTCAGAAATTTCGTAAAATGTTACGCGAAGGCAAGCTGGACGATAAAGAGATAGAAGTTGATTTACAGGCGCCCAGTGTTGGCGTCGAAATCATGGCCCCCCCCGGCATGGAAGAAATGACCAACCAGCTTCAGGGCCTGTTCCAGAACATGGGCAACAGCAAAACTAAAACTCGTAAACTAACAGTAAAAGATGCACTCAAATATCTAACCGATGAAGAAGCTTCCAAGCTGGTTAACGAAGAAGAGATTAAAATCTCTGCACTTGAAAATGCCGAGCAAAATGGCATCGTGTTTATCGATGAAATTGATAAGGTTGCCAAACGTCAGGAAACCAGTGGCGCCGATGTTTCCCGCGAAGGTGTTCAACGTGATTTACTACCACTGGTTGAAGGTTGCACCGTTTCAACCAAAGCCGGCGTGATTAAAACAGACCATATTCTATTCATTGCATCTGGCGCTTTTCACCTTTCAAAACCTAGTGATTTAATTCCCGAACTACAGGGTAGACTACCCATTCGTGTTGAATTATCAGCCCTGTCAGTTGATGACTTTGTGCGCATATTACGTGAGCCCGATGCATCCCTGACCGAACAGTATAGCGCGCTAATGGCTACTGAAGAAGTTACTCTGGAATATACTGACGAGGGTCTACAGAGGCTTGCCGAAGTCGCTTACGAAGTTAATGAAAAGCAGGAAAACATTGGGGCAAGACGCCTTTACACAGTAATGGAAAGATTACTGGAAACTGTGAGCTTTGATGCTTCCGATATGGCTGGACAGACTATCACAATCACCGCCGATTACGTCAACGAACACCTGGGAGAATTGTCAAAAGACGAAGACCTCAGTCAATATATTCTTTAAGCAGGCATTTTTATGAGCTCTACTAAACCTACAGAAATCAACTTCCACAAAGTATCACAAATACTAGAGATTGCATTTGGCGACAATTCTCGCTTTTCTATGCCGGCAGAATATTTACGTGTTTACTCACCTTCAGCCGAAGTTCAGGGGCATGGTCCCGGGCAGGAAGTTCTGCAGATTGGTAAAGAAGATGTAAAAATCACTCACCTCGAACCTGTCGGTCACTATGCCGTGAATATCATTTTTGATGATAACCATGATTCCGGTATTTACAGCTGGGAATATCTGTATCAACTGGGCGCACATTTTGACAAGAAGTGGGAATCTTACCTGGAGCGCTTAAAAACCTCCGGTTATACACGCAAGGAAAACAAACTCGATATTAAATAACATTTCACTGAAATCACTGGTGCGCAATGCGCACCTTGCTTGCAGAAAAAGAGCTTAAAATTCATTCTTGAATTTGTTTAATACGACTCAACCCTAAATACTACTGCTTACAAACTCCCGACACTCAACTATCAGTGCTTCAAGTAACGTGACCGGTACAGAGTCAGCATGTTGTAATGCAATACCCCGCATGATCAACGCCGCCTGTTTTTCATCGAGCAAGCCCTTGGGTATAGCTTCACTATACACCCATACGCTTGCCTGCTCTGGACTAATCACCTGTACTTTGTTTGCTCGAACTGCAGCCACAGCCAGCAAGGCAGCCACAATTAAATCCACTGCAGGTCCGGTTATTTCTTGCTGTAACAAAGTTTCTGCTGCCTTCAGTCGCTCATTTGCAAAATGTATCAAAGCTGGTATCACTTCATCCTGCGGTGCTTCTGCTGCATCATAGTAAACCGGTTGTTGTGCTGAAAAGAGTCCGAGTCGACTTAAGCCGTTTAAACTCACCAGATCGATTAGCGCAACCTGAATCTGACTGGTGTCAGAAAGTTTCCGAGAAAATATCTCTGCATCGTCATCAACCCTGTCGATAATGACCAGCAAGCCACCATTTGCGCCCATAATGCGTTCTATGCGTGGACCCAATGCCTGTTGTAAAGCTTCAATACAAGGTGTAATTTCTGCTTCAATAGCACTATTCTCTCTTCCCTGTCGGGGAGAAACATCGGTAGTAATTGCCTCTGGTAATTCTCCAGAATCCTCAACAGGCTCAATTTCAGCTCCTGCAAATTTTTCAACCTGCGTCAAATCTTCAACCAGTTTTTCCAGTAACTTTGGCGAAACACCGACCACATCTTCACTGGCATCAGGGTCAATCACATTATCAAACAGGTTTTGTTTATTTTGCACCAGTTGCAACACCCGTCCCTCATAACCTTCCACAGTCACCATCAGAATAACCTGCACTTTTTCACGCTGACCCAGGCGGTGTATGCGTGCAATGCGTTGTTCCAGCACAGCGGGATTCCACGGAATATCGAGATTGATCAACACCGAAGCACTTTGCAGGTTAAGCCCGACACCACCCGCATCGGTTGAGATAAAGACCTGTATCGAATCATCTTCGCGAAATCGATCCATCAACTCTCCTCGTTTTGCCGTTGGCACACCACCATGTAGACGAACACATCCTAAACCCATTTTTCGTAGTCGCTGTTCTACCATTTCGGTCATCATCGCCCATTGCGAAAAAACCACCGCTTTTCGCCCACCCTGCAGACATAGTTCATCCAGCAATTTATCCAGTTCATCAAGTTTGGGGGCTCCCTGAGTTTCCTTGTCCACCAATCCGGCAGCATCACAAGCCATGCGTGCCTGCTGTAAAGCAGCCATCATGCGGTTTTGTTCACCCGGTGTAAGTGGACGTTTCTTATTAATCTGAGCCAGAGTGGCAGCTGCCTGCATCGCAGTATCGTGTAATTCTTGCTGCATATCCGTCATTGGCAAATCTATTTGCTGCTGGATTCTTTCAGGAAGCTGGTCGGCCACCAATCGACGATCCCGGCGTAACATAACCGGTGCCAGACGTTTACGCAATTCAGAAAGATTGCGATAACCCAGTACTTTTCCTTTCTCATCGGTAATATGAAAATTGATAAGATATCGCCATAAAGGTCCTAACACCCGGGAATCAACAACCTGCATCAGGCTGTACAGATCTTCCAAACGATTTTCCAGCGGTGTACCCGTCAGTACAAACGCAAAACGCGATGGAATCAGTTTAATCACCGTAGCAATCTGGGTGCGCCAGTTCTTGATACGTTGAGCCTCATCCAGAATCAACAGATCAGGACTGAATAATTCATTGATAACAGAAAGGTCACGCAGCACCAGCTCATAATTGATAATGGTAAAAACACATGCTCGCCGATACTGTACGCCCCTCGATTGTGCATTGCCCTGGATAATCTGTGTTTCCAGCCCGGTGAACTTACTGATTTCCCGAGACCATTGATGTTTTAACGAAGCAGGACAAACGATCAGGACTCGTTCAACATGGTCATGTTTATGTAACCAGCTGGCAGCCGCTATAGCCTGTAAGGTTTTCCCCAACCCCATATCATCTGCCAGTAAAGCTCTGCCATTGGCGGCCAGAAAGGCAACTCCTTCAACCTGATAAGGATAAAGTTTCGCGGTAATGCCCGGCAGTCGGCCTCCACTACTGATAATTTTTTTGCTGATAGTCTGTGCACGAGTGATATGAATTTCATCCGCTGCTATTTTTCTGGCAAACCCCATAGCATCCTGTCCCAGATCTATATCTTCACGATTTTCAAGCTGCTCAGCGAGTCTGAAAAAATCATCAGGCAGTCGACCACTAAATAAGCCCCGCTCATCAAAATATTCCTGCAAAACGTCTTCCAGTTCATCATTAATAACTGACGGGCGATGCAGTGCAATCTTCGGTGCCTGCTCAACATCCCAGTTCAAAAATATATAGGGATAAGGGTTACCCTGCCGTTTCAGTCTGGCAAAATTTTTCAATTTACTGATCTTTTGCATGACCGCTTCAATATGTTTACAGGTCCCTAGTTGGTTACCAGCAAAATCGGGGCAACTGCAGTAATTTGATCGCTGTATGAGTGAACGAATATGCACCTGATAACAACCGGAAAAGCGACTACTTGCACTGAGAGACCGAGCTTTCCAGAGACCAAAACCCTGTTTACCTCCCTGTTTTTTTACGTCAACTTCACTACGACCACTTTTTATTCTTTCATCTATCGCATTATCAAACGCACCCTGAAGTTCTTTGCCCCCCTCTTTTTCATCCGCATAGGCGTACAACAATGCAACAGCATGGTGGCAAAACACCGATTCATCATTACAGTCACAGGAAACGATCAGATTGCCATCTGCATCATATTGCAAGCCGGTTGACAGGGTTTCAGTGGATTTCATATCTTCCACACAGGCCAGTAAATAATCACCTTCACAATCCAGTTCTGTTACGCTGTTCTGTTGAAAATGGGCCAGACCCAATCGAATGGTATGCTCTGCAGCCACTGCCTGCATTTGTTCCATATCAAAAATAAAGGGGTCTTGTTTAACTGCATTCTCATTCATTTGGGGTAGGTTCCATATTAAACTGATAAAAACTATCGGCTAAATTATACTTTAAGCCCCGAGAAAACAAACAAGCATTAACGATGGAAACTCTTCAGCAACACTTACTGAAAAATTTCGGTTACAGCGAATTTCTACCCGGGCAGCAGCAAACAATCGAACATCTGCTAAATGGAGACTCAGCTGCTGCTGTGTTTCCTACCGGGGGTGGAAAATCACTGTGTTATCAATTAACAGCACTATTATTACCCGGCGTCACGCTGGTTGTATCGCCGTTGATTGCGCTGATGAAAGACCAGATTGATGCACTGGTAAAACGCGGCATTAATGCCAGCCGGCTTGATTCCAGCCTGAGTGCTGATGAGTATAAAGATGTTATCAGCCAGCTTAGAAACGGTTCACTTAGCCTGCTCTACGTGGCGCCCGAACGCTTTAATAACGAGCGTTTCCGCGAATGCCTGCAGCATATTAATATCTCACTGTTTGCAGTGGATGAAGCTCACTGTATATCCGAATGGGGGCATAATTTTCGCCCCGATTACCTGAAACTGGCTGGATTTGCACATAAGTTTAAAGCCGACCGCATCCTCGCTCTCACCGCAACCGCAACCCCGCCAGTACTGGAAGATATCTGTCGCCAGTTTAAAATTTCTACTGAATGCGCGGTTCGTACCGGTTTTTACCGGGCAAACCTGACATTAGACCTAAAAGTGGTAGCCGTTGAAACACGTGATGAACAATTGCTTAGACATATTCAGAATCAACCGCCAGGTGCCAGTATCGTTTACGTTACCCAGCAAAAAACAGCTGAACAGGTAGCTCGCCAGTTAGCCGATGCCGGGTTGCCCGCAAGACCCTATCATGCCGGTCTTAAAACAGAATTGCGCAACGAAGTTCAGGAATGGTTCATGACGACTGACTTTGCCATCGTGGTAGCTACTATTGCCTTTGGGATGGGCGTCGATAAGCCTAATATCCGCGCTGTTTATCATTATAATTTACCCAAAAGTCTGGAAAATTATTCGCAGGAAATCGGTCGAGCCGGTCGCGACGGCAAACCTTCAATCTGCAGAATGCTAGCCTGCACCGATGACCTGAATGTATTGGAAAATTTCATTTACGGCGATACTCCAGATGCATCATCAATCATCGCTCTGATTGAAGGATTTTTCACACACAGGTCAGTAGGAGAAGAGCAGGATGTTAGCCTCTACTCGATGTCATTCGAATACGATATTAAATCACTGGTATTACGCACCCTGCTAACCTACCTGGAACTGGATGGCTACCTGCAGGGAGGCACGCCTTTTTATGCCGACTACAGTTTCAAGCCGCTGCAAAGCTCTCGCCAGATACTGGGGCGCTTTAACGGTGAAAGAAAGGTTTTTGTTGGCAATTTATTTCGCCAGGCAGTAGCGGGTAAAATCTGGTTCAAACTGGATCCTGCCGAGGCTGCCACTAATCTTGGCACCAGCCGTGAGCGAATTATCAGCGCGCTCGACTGGCTTGCAGAACAGCAATTACTGGAAGTTAAGGTGGCCGGAGTACGTCAGTCTTACCGCATCACTCGCCAGCCCGAATCCACAGAGTTACTGGCTGCAGACTTACATCAGCGTTTCCAGAAACGAGAACAGGCTGAAATAAATCGTTTGCAACAGGTGTTAGACCTCATTGCGCTTAATGACTGTCAAACCAACGCACTCTCGACCCATTTCGGTGAACAGCGTAATAAGCCCTGCGGACATTGCAGCAGTTGCAATAAAAATAATGACAAAATTGCAGAAAATTGGACAGTTCGACAATCTAACAACCTGGAAAGCAGTTTCTGGAAACAGGTGACACAACTGGAATCAGAACATTCAGTGATATTATCTAACCCCCACTCGCTTACCCGTTTTCTGTGTGGAATTACATCCCCTAAGCTAATTCGAAACAAACTCACCCGACATCCATTATTCGGTAGTGCTGAAAAGCTTCCTTATGCAGAGGTATTACAAAAAGTAACTTCATTGGAGCTTGCCCAGTAAAGCAGAAACATTTTGCTTACGACAAGTTGATATACAACCGCGAACACGACTAAATATTTTTCCTTCAACACTACAAAAACAACCTGATATTTTCTGCCGAACTTAAATCATGCAAATATCATTTTTTGTTCACTACAGGATGCAATTTTTTCTAGCAATCTAGTTTTTTCATAACTTTCGGCAGCAGAGTGCCAGTTGCGGTCGTTCCTAATAGACTGTAGGCAACTAGAGGTTTTGGATATAGCAGTCATAGCTATAAGTGTCTGATACAGGCTCTCTTTATATTTCCTTTATTCCTTTATTCTAAGTATTTCTTCCATGAGTCCTCTTTTGACAGTAATATAAAAATCATGAAATGGTTGTCTTTATGGATAGCCACCATCCTTTTGTTATTTTTTTTATCTGATTCCTTAATAGATTTAAGTTTAAACTCAATCACTTTATAGCTTTTATAATAGTTTGTTACCCCTTCATGGAAGAGATTAGTATCGCTAATATAATTTTGTAAAATATCTTCAAAAACTTGTGTCTTACCAAACCCAATCAGGATAGTGCCAATAAATTCTCCTTTATCAGGTATCGATTGCCTAAATACAGTGTAACCCTTATGTTCAAATCTATTATCAACCCAAAAACTCGCTGGTAACGTTATCATCTTCCCCCAAGTATTGATTTTCAACCCGTTTTTTACTTCTTCCTCTTCCATAAAAGTCAATAATATTATTATTGATAATATAAAACAGCACACAAAAGCAGCAATACACTTCCAATTATTAATCATGCACATCAACACTCAAATTTGACTCTTTTGCACGGGCTACACCTTCAATGAATCCAGTCTTTATTTTCATTGTTTCACCTGTCAGTTTGAATGATTTATTATACCTTAAACAGAGTTTTCACACACCCTGTTGACTGACTTGCCATTGCCTTCAACATGTCAGGAACGACTGGTTACGTCACTTTAGAATCAAAGACTACAGCCTGTCAGGAATGGCAGGATCGGGTCGTTATGTTAATCTACACATAACGACCTTATGTGTAGCTCTCAGTTATGTGTAGTAGCAATTCCAGATTGCATATCGGCATAGAATTTAAAGGGTCTAGCCAATATCGAACTACACATAATTATTGTACCGGCATCAATTTATCATTTTGATGTTGTAGGATAATCGCTATAGAGGGTTCTTGGCGACTTTCAATTGCTTATTTTATCTCCAAATTGGCATTTTTGTAACGATGGCTCCTGAAACGGATGAAACGCTGTTTCATAATCCCAGTAAAATTATGTCAAGTTATTGAAAATTAAATTTGTCTGCACCCAATGAAATCGTGCTTCTCAGCCGATAACCATTTGCAAATTACACATAACTGATAACTACACATAAGGGTCGTAAAGAGCCATTCTATGAATACTGCTCTTTATGATTTACCTAAGCTGTCTAAGGAATTTATACCTGCGGGTTCCCCACACTTGTCTGATGTTAATTTATCCAAAAGCTGACCTGAACGCCCTATTCTGGTAAGGTTCGCGGTAGAATTCTACGAGCATCTGTTATGAACGATCAATCCACTACCCATTTCGGGTTTTCACAAGTCAAAAAGGAAGAAAAAGCAGGCAAAGTCGCCGAAGTCTTTGATTCTGTAGCCAGTAAATATGACATCATGAATGACGTCATGTCATTTGGTGTACATCACCTATGGAAAAAATTCACTCTGGAACTGTGTGGCTTACGTGAAGGACATAGGGTGCTTGATCTGGCAGGTGGTACAGGCGATCTGGCACTAAAACAGGCGAAGATGGTGGGTGAGTCAGGCCACGTGGTTCTGGCTGATATTAATGGCCCGATGTTACGCGAAGGCCGTGACCGGGTTCTCAACAAAGGACTGGTTAACCGCATTTCCACCAGTCAGTGTAATGCAGAAATTCTGCCCTTTGAAGATAACAGCTTCGACTGTATCACCATCGCATTTGGTTTACGAAATGTTACCGACAAAGCTAAAGCCCTACGTTCTATGCGTCGAGTATTGAAACCGGGTGGACGCCTTTGTGTTCTGGAATTTTCAAAACCACTGTATGAACCACTGGAAAAAATATACGATTTTTATTCATTCAAGATTTTACCAAAGATGGGCGAAATCATTGCCCAAGATCGAGACAGTTATCAATACCTGGCCGAATCCATTCGCATGCACCCCGACCAACAGGCTCTGAAAAGCATGATGACTGAAGAAGCAGGCTTCGATGAAGTCGAAATTTTCAACATGACCGGCGGCATTGTGGCTTTACACCGAGCCTTTAAATACTGATTTAATCCGATGACAAACTTTAGTCATTACCAGTTTCACTATGCCGGATTCGGGCGACGTCTGATCGCTTTTCTACTGGACATGTTGATGATCAGTTTGATCACAACCAGTCTGGCAGCAGTAATATTTGGTTTTGATTCTGTTTTACAAATGCAGGAAATATCCGTCAATTATCAAATTGACTGGAACATGTTGCTTCTGGATCAAGCACTTCCTGCTATCTGGACCATTACTTTCTGGCTTGCCTGGAAAGCAACTCCAGGAAAATTATTACTCGACTGCCAAATCCTTGATGCAGACACGTTACAAAAAGCGAGTTTTAGCCAGCTTATCCTGCGCTATCTTTGTTACATCATCTCTGCCCTGCCACTAGGCCTGGGTTTTTTATGGATTGTATTCAACAAAAGAAATCAGGGCTGGCACGATAAACTTTCTAACACTGTCGTTATCTTGCAGGATGAATCTCTGCTGAAACTGGACGCATATTCATGAGATTTTTAAATGATTGAACAATTGGGTAACACGCTACTGGGATTTGCTGAAATTGGTGGAAACCGCTTGCTGGGCATGAACCCGCAAGTTCTGCAACATTGCAACGAATTACAGGGCAATATCATTGCGATTGAATTAACCGATATACAGAAAACCATTTACTGCCATCCCGGCTCATGGGGTATGCGCCTGAGTTTACAAAAACCAGGCAAGGAAGTTGATTCAACAATACGCGGACGTTTGCTTGGCCTGGTTAACCTGTCCATGCAGCAGGAAAAACTAAGCACAACCATGCAGGAACGTATCGAAATAATCGGCAATCCATCTGTAGCTCAAAAATTTCAAAAAATTCTGACCGAACTGGATATTGACTGGGAAGAAGAGCTATCAAAACACACTGGGGACATCATGGCTTTTCGTATTGGTCAGGGTATTCGTAAAACCCACCAGACGGCCAAAGATATTTTCAATTCACTGACTCACTCCGGCCGTGAATATTTACAGGAAGATAGTCATCACATGCCGACTCTTCCTGAGTTTGAAATCTTTCAACAAAATGTCACCCATACCAGACATGATGTGGATCGCCTTGAAGCCAAAATCAATCAACTGTTAAAAAGACTTTAATATGATTGCTTCATTTTACCGTCTGTTTATTATCAACCTGACTCTGGCACGTTTCGGTCTGGATGAAATCATTCTTTCCATTCATCTGTTTGCGCCACTACGCTTTCTGGTTTATTTAAATCCTTATAACTGGTTTCGCGATAAAAGTATTTCCCAGGCAGAACGATTACGCCTGTGCATAGAATCACTCGGTCCAATTTTCATTAAATTTGGACAGTTACTCGCTACCCGACGCGATTTACTCGATGATGAGCTGATCAATGAA
>JABHSO010000151.1 GCA_018669845.1 Gammaproteobacteria bacterium
AGACAAAAATCGAATGCGGATATTACAAGTTGTTGGCACAAAATGAAAGGAGGGTTTTGCTTGTCTTGCAAACTATTTGCCCTGACAATACGCCCTTTCACCTTCAAGTTATAAATTTAATTAAAAAATCATGGGCAAACAGAAAAAATCCAAGACACCGGATAATACCATCGCCAGAAATAAATCTGCCCGATTCGAGTATTTTGTCGAAGAAACGATTGAAGTCGGTATTGTTCTTGAAGGCTGGGAAGTCAAAAGCATGCGGGATAAAAAATTACAAATTAATGAGAGTTATGTTTTTGTCAAAAAAAATGAACTCTGGTTAAGTGGTGCCCACATTACTCCGCTTACATCGGCATCGACTCACATCACTCCTCACCCAACACGCGTACGTAAACTACTTGCTCATCGTCATGAAATTGATCGTATTTCCGGTCAGGTAGATCGTAAGGGTTTTACCCTTATCGCCTTGTCAGCTTACTGGAGCAAAGGTAAAGCCAAGGTCAGTATTGGTCTGGCAAAAGGTAAGAAACTGCATGATAAAAGAGCAGGTCAGAAAGACCGCGACTGGTCTCGTGATAAAGCTCGTATGCTTAGAGCTAAGTAAAACCTTTTGCACCACAGAGGACACGGAGGGCACAGAGGAATTAACGGGGTATGCTATTCTTGATGTCTCACTTAAGCTGGCTTAGTTTAGTTATTTTTAAGAAACTGAAATTGCTAACTGAATAGTAATATAACCTATACCCATAAAACCTCTGTGTTCCTCAGTGTCCTCTGTGGTGAATAGTTTTTTCACCAGGCACACTTACCAGCCTTTTCCTGAAGCATATTCAAATACTCACGATGTTTTTCCTGATCAGGTTCATCAACTGACCAGACCATAAGATCTTTCATTTTGATATCTGCTAACGCAATTCCCTGATCACCACCATCCTGAGACACATCTTCAGCTTCTAACGTCAGTGCGGTCTGCCCGCCCGTCATTAGCAAGTATACTTCGGCCAATATCTCCGAATCGAGCAAAGCACCATGCAGCGTTCTCTTGCTGTTATCGATGTCATAACGCCTGCACAAGACATCCAGATTATTTTTCTGACCTGGATGTTTCTGTCGAGCCATCACCAAAGTATCAAGCACACTACAGATGTCACCGATTGCAGGTTTGGGCTCATCCAGCAAAGCAATTTCATTGTTTAGAAAGCCAACATCAAAAGGGGCATTGTGGATAATTAATTCAGCACCCTCTATATATTCAAGAAAACTATCAACAAGCTCATGAAAACGAGGTTTATCTGCAAGAAATTCATCACTGATGCCATGTATTTCAAAAGCCCCATGATCTACTTTCCGGTCAGGATTGATATAATGGTGCCAATGATTATTGGTCACGCGGCGATTAATCACCTCGATGCAACCAATTTCAATAATTCGATGCCCCTGAGATATTTCTAATCCTGTTGTTTCCGTATCCAGTACGATTTGTCGGCTCATTATCTTTTAACTCGCATGTTCATCTATGGCCTGATTAGCTAACTGATCGGCCATTTCATTACCGTGAATACCAGAGTGCCCCTTAACCCATTTCCAGGTTATTTGATGCCTCGACACTTCGCTGTCCAGCTGCTGCCAGAGATCAACATTTTTAACCGGCTTTTTAGCAGCTGTCTTCCAACCGTTTCGTTTCCAGCCGACAATCCATTCGGTAATGCCCTGCAATACATATTTCGAATCCGTATTTAAATGGATATCACATGGGCGTTTGAGTGCTTTTAAACCTTCAATAACGGCCATCATCTCCATTCGGTTATTTGTCGTTTCACAGGCAAACCCATATAGTTCTTTACGTGCATCATCATATTCAAAATAGGCTCCCCAACCTCCGGGGCCGGGATTACCTCGACATGCTCCATCGGTAAACAAGGTAACCTTACTGGTCATATTTCATATCTCTTCCTAGTGTTGGACGGGCTACTCCAGGTGTCAGGACCTGGCGTTTAACCCACCTTTTTCTTACAGGGGTTAAAGGAATTGTATTTTTTTCAAAAACCATGATATTCAAAGCAGCTGAAAACTTAAGCCAGCGCTCTGAAAATTTACTGAATATTCGAGACCTTAAAATCAAGTTCTGATAATTTATGGGTAACACATAACCACACTTAAAATGATGTAACTGATCAAACCCCAATAAGTTAACCCAATCTTTTAAACGTCCAGCAGTGTAATAATGACCAGCCCAGGGAGCTTCATCAAGCCAGGATTGTAACAAGTGACGAAATCCCCATAGTGATATCGGGTTAAAATCGATAATAATTAATTTACCATCAGGGATTAGTACCCGGTTCACTTCACGTAAAATAGCATGAGGGTCTTTTGCTAGAGACAGAGTATGCATTAAAACAACCATATCAATACTGTCACTGCTCACAGGTAAAGATGAACTGTCAATTAAGACATCTTGTGTATCCGGTCCCTGCCCCATTCTAAACACATGATTGATTCGACAGTCCTGCATTAATTCAGCACTCAGATCTTCACAGCCCAATTGAATTGCATAATAACCAAAACTGGTCGATAACACAGGATCGAGACGTTTTTTAACCTGTTGGAGCAAATAATGCCCTAAAGGAGTTTGATACCAGCGGTTTAAAAATAGATGATGATGCATAAATTCATTTGTATTATTGTTTAATTTGTACTATTTATAACTAATAATAAATTTTAATAACCTTGCTTAAACTGCCTATGGCTTGTAGCATCCAGCCAGCTAATAAAAACTCATCATAAACCAAGTGATAAATTATAAAACTATAAAATTGATCATAGTTCAGCTAACTGCGGTCGGCCTTATCAGTGGCTGCCAGACGTTAACGAACGAACTCAGTCTAACGACCAAACCAGTCACAACTGCAGCTGTCGAAAAAATTCAGCCTGTCCAGCCCAAACTGGAACAACAACTTTCAACTGAAATACTACCTGAGATTTCAGATAAAATCATACTCGCTAAAAGCGTAACTGCAACGCTAAGCCATTTAGCCGATCTCGACCAGCAGGCAATTCAGACTCACCAGCCTTTAGTACAACACCAGCAAGATGAACAGCAGAAAAACAATACCGTTGTTAACGAAATAATTCACGAAGCTGACCTCGCACTGCAAAAAGAAAATAATGCCTGGAGCCGTTTGCAGGCAGGCATGCAAATGAATTCAGTGATGAACAATCGGGTTAAAGTACAACTCGACTGGTTTCTGGCACACCGGGATTACCTAAACCGGGTAATGAAAAGAGCATCTCCTATTCTCCCCTTTATTCTGGACGTAGTCAGCGAAAAAAATCTACCGTCAGAAATGGCTTTACTACCCATCGTAGAAAGCGCTTACCAGGCTTTTGCCTATTCTCATGGCCGAGCTTCCGGAATGTGGCAGATTATACCTTCAACTGGTAAATATCTGGGGCTAAAACAAAACTGGTGGTATGACGGTCGACGCGACATCATAGAATCGACCCATGCAGCTACTAATTACCTGCAAACCCTTGCTAAACAGTTTGATAATGACTGGGAACTGGCACTGGCTTCCTACAATGCAGGACCAGGTAAAATTCGTTCGGCTATCAGGTACAATAAAAAGAAAGGTAAAAAAACTGATTTCTGGCACCTCACCCGTATCCGCAGAGAAACCAAAGACTATGTGCCCAAGTTATTAGCTCTCAAAGAACTTTTTGCCAACCCGGAAAAATATCAGCTTGATCTATTACATGTTGAAGATGAACAAAGCTATGATATTGTCGAGCTGGATAGTCAGATAGACCTCGCATTAGCAGCAGATCTTGCCGGCATTACTACCGAAGAGTTATATCAAATGAACCCTGCATTTAATCGCTGGGCAACGGCTCCTAAAGGTCCTCATCGCTTATTACTACCGAAAGAAAATACTCAACAATTTAAAGATAAACTGGCGCAATTACCCAAAAATAAACGCGTCAACTGGGTTCGATATAAGATTAAAAATGGCGATACCCTAAGCCAGATAGCCAGAAAATACCGTACCAGTACAACTTTAATTAAAAATGTTAACAAAATTAAAAAGTCTAACATTCGTGCCGGTAAGTACCTGTTAATTCCTACTTCTACAAAATCTCTGAAGCAATACAGTTTAAGTAAGAGTTCTCGCCTGAGTAAAATTAAAAACGTACCCAGAAGTGGTAAAAAAATTACTCATACCGTGAAATCTGGTGATAGCTTCTGGAGCATTTCACGCAAGTACAACGTTAAAACCCGCTCTGTAGCCAAATGGAATGGCATGGCACCCATAGATACTTTAAGAATAGGTCAAAAGCTGGTTATCTGGAAAAAGACTAGTGCAAAAGCGCAACGCGTCAGTTTGGTTAATACCAGCCCTCAGCAAAAAATGCATGCCCTCAGGTACACAGTTCGTAAAGGTGACTCATTATCTCGAATTGCTGATAAATTTAATTTACGTGTCACTGACATCAAAAAATGGAATAAAGTTGGAAAATACCTTCAGCCCGGACAAAAATTAAAATTGTATGTCGATATCACCCGTCAATCGGGTTAGCTTTAGTCTTTCTCATAAGATTAAACTCTTCCGTTTAGCCCCGATTTTTTTTCAAATTGATAGGGGGTAATATACTCTGGTAATTTGCACCAGCATTTTAAAAAAACTGTTTATTAATCATAAAACCCTCTGAATGACCCAAAACATTACTTCCACATCAGAATATTAAAATAATCCCTACTTGCTCACACTAAAACCATCGTAACCTATTGATTTATCCGTCTAACGCCTACAGAATAGGGTGCTAGTAATTTATCTATCCAAGGAACACGTTTACCCACCATGTCAATTGAAATTGATCCAAATTATATAAAAACACTGTCACCGATCAATTCATTAAATACTGAAAACACCTCGGATTTAATAAAAAAATTAAAAACAGAAGTAATCCAGCCCGGTCACTATATTTTTAAAAATGGTGATATGGATAAAGCGCATGTTTATATTCTGAAAGGCAATATTGAACTGGTCGTTGATAAAAAAATCATCAAAACAATATCGGGGGGATCTGATGAAAGTAAGCAACCTATCGCCCATTCTTTTCCACGCACAGTTTCAGCAAGAGCTAAAACAGCAACCTCAATTATCCGCGTAAACAGCGATATGCTGGACATCATGCTGACCTGGGATCAAACAGGAAGTTACTCTGTCGAATCACTTGAAGAATCAGATGATGATGAATCAACCGACTGGATGACCAGAATTTTACAGACTAGAGCATTCCATAGAATACCACCCGCAAATATTCAGGCCATGTTTATGCGCATGGAAACAACACACTTTAAACCAGGTGAACTTGTCATCAAGCAGGATGAACCCGGTGACTACTTTTATATTATTCAAGAAGGCCGTTGCCTGGTCACAAGATCAACTCCAGCAAACCCGAAAGGTGTCAAACTGGCCACTTTATCAGTCGGTGACAGTTTTGGTGAAGAAGCACTAATTTCAGACAGTAAACGTAATGCGACCGTTACCATGTTAACGGAAGGCTGTCTCATGCGATTGAATAAGGAAGATTTCAATTCATTACTGAATGAACCTTTACTCAACTGGGTGGATTATAGTGAAGCTAAAAAGGTTATCGATGAAGGAGGCATGTGGCTCGATGTCAGGTTACCCGCAGAATATAAGGCTAAACACATTAAAAATTGCATTAATATTCCATTAATTTTTTTACGGATGAAGGCTAATTCTCTGGATAAAAATAAAAAATATGTTATTTATTGCGATACGGGCCGCCGTAGCTCAGCCGCATCATTCCTGCTGAATGAGAGAGACATAACGTCTTATGTTTTAACTGACGGTGTCGATACTGCCGATCAAGGTGATATTAAAGAGTAATCAGGAGGCTGTCAGACTTAGGATAAATTTACTGCGGAAAAGACTATAAAGTCTTTTCATCTATTGCATCAATCTGTTCTGGCTCTAAAAATTCTTCGGCATATTTAAGATATACTTTCTCACTTATAAAAATATCATATAAATCAGCATCAATATGATTATCTTTTGTCATAAACCCCATAATTTTAAGACATTCAGATAGTTTTTTACCCTTTTTATAAGGACGATCGGACGCTGTTAAAGCTTCAAAAATATCCGCAATAGCCATAATTCTGGTCTGAATAGACATTTCTTCTTTTTTCAAACCCTTTGGATATCCAGTCCCATCCATTTTCTCATGGTGACCACCTGCATATTCGGGCACATTTTTCAGGTGTTTTGGAAATGGCAGTGACTCAAGCATATTGATCGTTGCCACAATATGATGATTTATAACTTTCCTCTCTCCATCATTTAATGTTCCTTTTCGAATATTAATATTAACCAGCTCTTCTTCAGACAACAAAGGAACAGTCTTTCCTGACATATCAATTAACTGCCTTTTAGCTATAGAATGGGTTTGAGAAATATATTCATCTGTCATAAATTCTCCGCCAACATTCACCTGCTGTAGAAATTCAAGATCAGCTTTTATTTCTTCAATATTTTTTTGATATTGAGTTGTTAAATCATCAATTTCATGCCCTTGCTGTTGAGCATCAAGACAAGCTTTTAAGTAAGCTATTTCCTGATCACGTAATAAAACTTCAACTCTCATCTCTATTAAATGAATACGATCATAGATTGTTTCCAGCTTGGTCGATTTATCCATGACATATTCAGGCGTTACAACCTTTCCACAATCATGTAACCAGGCTGCAGTTTCCAGCTCATAGCGGTCTTTATTGGTGATATGAAACTTTCTCATAGGACCTGTTTGAACGTTATTCACCGCCTCAGCTAACATCATGGTTAATACCGGGATACGTCTACAATGCCCCCCTGTATAGGGTGATTTATCATCGATCGCACTCGCTATCATTTTTATGAAAGCCTCAAAAAGAACCTGTAGTTCTTTTAACAATCGTTTTTGAGTTAATGCTACAGCAGCCTGGGAAGCTAGAGATTCTGCTAAGTGTTGATCAACATCATTAAAGCTGATGACTTCACCCGTATCGGGATCTTTAGCATTAATTAACTGTAAAACCCCGATAATTTCATGCTCATGATCTTTCAGTGGAAAAGTAAGAATAGATTGAGTTTTATAACCAGTCGATTTGTCAAAACGCCTGGCACCGGTAAAGTCGAAACCTTCTTCATGGTAGGCATCTTCAATGTTAATTGTTTTGCCACTTAACACACAGTGACTCACCACCACATTATGGTTCTCAGTGCCATCTTTTAGATAAATGGGTAAAGGATCAAACTCAATTTTATTACCGGAAGTACCACCCATTTGAATAGCAAGGCTGTCATTAGAAATAATTTCGAAAGTCAGCGTGTCATCCTTAACAAAATACAGCGTCCCGCCATCAGCATGGGTTAAAGCTTTCGCTCCCATCATAATGAGCTCAAGTAATTTCCCGGTATTTTTCTCAGCCGATAAAGCGATTCCTATTTCTGTCAACCGGTCGATTCTTTCAAGTAATTCATTCATAAGTTCTGGTAAAAGTTGTGGGTACTTTTAACTAAAAATATCAGCAATTTCTTATAATATTGTAGTTCATCATTTATTTTTATAATGTAGAATGATGAAACCAAATAAATATTAACACTATCTGAGCCACAAATTTCAAATACTATAAACTTAAATCAATTTTTTATTAATTTTAAACTGGAAAAATTGTGATTTACTACCTATTATCTTTAGATAATTTTATAAAAATATTTTAGTGGAGAGGGCATGAAATCCCATTTCTGGAGTACCGACTGGTTTATCGGTTTAATAATAACCATAATTATCGTTTTATCTTCAGGATCCAGTCAAATTCAAAGCCTTGAACGAGAGGCTTATGATTGGGGGGTGAGATCAACAGAACGTTTCCCTTCAGACAAAGTAGCAGTTATCGCTATAGATGACTTAAGTATCGCTAACATTGGCCGCTGGCCCTGGCCGCGTGACTTACATGCTGAAATGATTAGACTGCTTTCAGAAGGTGGCGCCAAAGTTATAGGGCAAACTGTTTTTTTTCTGGAGCCTCAGATAGATCCAGGCATGGTTTATATTAAGGAGTTAATCAATTTCTTCTCTAATGCCAGCTTTAACGATATTCCTGCCGACATCGACGCAATCTCGACACTGATTGAATCTGATAAAAAACACCCTGCAACTGCCGACCTACTTTCATTTTTCATTGAAACCAATCTGCACTTACGCTTAAACCAGGATCTTGACACTTTAAAATCAAGATTATTTGAAGCGGAACAAGCACTTGACACAGACAGCAAGCTAGCCGAAAGCATGTCTAATGCAAAAAATGTTGTACTTGCCATGCCATTTGTTCTGGGAGAGCCAAGAGGAAGACCTGATGAGGAATTGCCAAACTATGTGTTAAAAAATGCTCTCACAACTCTGTACGACAGGGTTCAGGCTAAGGCAAATGGACTTTACCCAATCAAATCAGTCGATGCGATTGTACCTATCCAACAGGTAGGATCGGTGGCTTCAGCCATCGGGCATTTAAATTCAAATGCAGATTTTGATGGCGCCATTCGCACAGAAGCACTTGTGCTCGAACATTATGGCCGATTCTACCCATCAATCGCTTTACAGCTGGCAGCAAAGAGTCTCAACCTGACCAACTCTGACATCAAGGTTAATCTGGCTGAAAGCGTTGAACTAGGTTCTCTCGAAATTAAAACTGATAC
>JABHSO010000014.1 GCA_018669845.1 Gammaproteobacteria bacterium
AATCCTGAGTACGGCCGTGTTGGTAAACAACGTTCTGTCCACAATACGTATTTCACTCTGCCGGTTCTGTTTGTCATGATCAGTAATCATTACCCGATGACTTATAGTCACCAGTATGGCTGGGTAGTTTTAGCATTGATCATGATGGCGGGTATATTGATTCGCCAGTTTTTTGTTTTAAGGCATATTCACCAGGTTAAATGGTGGTTACCTGTAGTAGGATTAGCATTGTTAGCGGCAGTCATTATCTGGTTGAAACCACAATCGATTAATGCAGATACGTTGGGCACTAAAGTTGAATTTTCTGAAGTAAAATCGATTATAGATACACGCTGTATATCCTGTCATTCTGATCAACCAACTCAGCCTGGTTTTATGCAGCCACCGAAAGGTATTGTGTTAAAACAGAATTCACAAATTTCTCAACATACCACAATGATATCTCAAACGGTTGGTAACCAGTATATGCCGATTGGAAATTTAACCGGTATGACTGCTGAAGAGCGCCAGGTGATCTCCAGTTGGTTTGCACAGGGTGCACATGTGGACCTGAATTAAATGCAGGCTTTTCGTGCATCACTGTTTGACTTTATCGATGATCCCTATACGTCCTCAGGGCAAAGTTATCGTTATTTTAAAGATGGCTTATTGATTGTTGAAGATGGACTGGTTACCAGCTGTGGTGAGTATTCAGCATTAGAAAACACGCTGCCAGAAAATACTGAAATTGTTGATTATAGCGGTTACTTAATCATGCCGGGCTTTATCGATACCCACTTACATTACCCACAAACCGATATTATTGCGAGCCATGGAGCTCAGTTACTGGACTGGCTGGAACGTTATACATTTCCCACTGAAAAAAGATTTTCTGATCCATCGATTGCCCGGGAAACCGCTGAATTTTTTGTACAGGAATTGCTTAGAAATGGAACAACCAGTGCCATGGTTTTTGCCACTGTGCATGCTCAATCGGTAGATGCCATTTTTAATGCAGCTTCAAAACAAAACATGCGGTTGATATCAGGAAAAGTCATGATGGACAGGCATGCACCGGAATATTTGTGTGATACGCCTGAGAGTAGTTATGATGACTCAATGAATCTGATCAATAAATGGCATAATCATGGACGATTGCTTTATGCTGTAACGCCACGTTTTGCGCCCACGTCAAGTGAACAGCAATTAAAGGTAGCGCAGCAGTTAGTGAATGAATTTCCAGATGTTTATTTGCAGTCGCATGTCGCTGAAAACCCTGGTGAAGTGGAGTGGGTTTCAAAGTTATTTCCCTGGAGTCGTAGTTATCTGGATGTTTATGATCACTTCGGTTTATTGGGTAACCGTTCAGTTTATGCACATTGTATCTACCTTGATGAAACCGATAGAGATTGTCTGGCAAGATCAGGTACAGCCGTTTCTTTTTGTCCAACTTCTAATTTGTTTCTCGGTAGTGGACTGTTTGATATGAAGTCAACGCTTGAACATGGTTTAAGACTGAGCATTGGAACCGATGTGGGTGGTGGTACCAGTTTCAGTATGCTGAAAACATTACATGAAGCTTACAAGGTTAACCAGATGAAAGGTTTTAACATGTCGCCTTTCCAGGCTATTTATATGGCTACTCTGGGTGGTGCAAAATCCTTATACCTTGATGATAAGCTGGGTAATTTTGAAGTGGGGAAAGAAGCTGATTTTATTGTGGTCGATAAGAATGCAACTCCGTTAATGAAACGTCGAATGGAACATGCTGAGAACCTTGAAGATGAGTTGTTTGCATTGATGATTCTGGGAGATGACCGAAATATTAAAGCAACCCATATCATGGGTGAATGTTGTTACGAAAGAACATGAGATTGAGAAAATGTAAATGAGTTATCTGTTAGTTGAACATGCCGATGTACTAGTCACTATGAACCAGGGTCGCAGTGAAATTACTGATGGTGCCTTGCTGGTTGAAAATAATATAATTGTTAACATCGATACTTCTGATGAAATGCAAAAATATCTGCATCAGCACAATATAAATCCAGATGAAATCATCAATTCCAAAGGCACTGTAGTTTTACCCGGGCTGATTA
>JABHSO010000106.1 GCA_018669845.1 Gammaproteobacteria bacterium
CGCTGATGTATAAAAAGCTAGAACTTGAATTTATGAGAATCAGTTTTCTCTTAGAGTGATTGGGATACATTTATTATAAATCTGGAACATCAGACAGTTTATAATGATCGGTTGTAGAACTCTTAAACCAGCACAGACCTCCAGTCATGAAAAAAATAGCCGCTAAAGTTTTAAAACGGATTAGTAAAAATAGCACTAATAAAGTGATTAATCTTGAGGCGTATAAACATCAGAAAAAAGACACTGAAGACCTCTTCAATCAAGTAATGACAACAGAGCAAGCGATTGAAAAGGGTCACGATCCGTTACATGCTATTTATATCCATGTTCAAAACTTGCTTTCAGTACTTGCTGAGACCCTGCAAGAAATACCCGAACCGTCTCTGGACAGGTTCTTTAAGACCATCGATTCAGCGTCTGACAACTATCATCCGAGTTCTCCTCCGATGAGCCCCTTAACCACGAGTTATTTCAATTGCTGGTTATTGTTTGATATCAGTATTGGGTTAAATAAAGAAACGCTAACTACGATAATTATTGATCTCGCAAACAAGCTGGGCTTACACAAAGAAATCGTCCAGGTAATGCAAGTCATGCAAGACTCGCGCATGGGGATTTATGAATATCTGGGAAACCAGGATGACAAGGTTTTACTAAGGGAATTAACTGGCAATGAAGTGATCCCCTGTATCTGCCCGGCAGGATATGCAGGGAAGCACCAGGGTGAATTATGGTTTGTAAGACTGCTGCCCCCGGTCATTGCTCAATTTGATTATCATGTTGTTTTTACTACGCCTTATGTGCTGCTTAACCCTAATGCTGATGAATGGATACAATATATTAAGCGGACTATTACTAACAAGAAATTCAACACCAGCACCACCTCCTTTGAAAATCTGATGAAATATGGTTTGTCTTATAATTACTGGAATGAATATATCTTTCAGGCCTATGTAAATCATATTAGCAATGCTATTTATCTAGAGGGATTACCAGATATGAGTTCAACCAGACCGCATAGTACTGACGACCCGGTATTTCAATCGATATTGCCTGACACCACAACATTTAGATGATGAAAATGAGAGCCAGTTGGCTGGGTCAGGAACTCAAGTGTGCAGATGAAAGATATTTTTAACTGTTTTTTGTGCGTAATTTAAGATGGAATTGGGTTGCAAACCCGTAAAGGTGAGAGTGCCTGTTAATAAATTCCTGATGAATTATTAAAGCGTAATAAGATTCAGCTAAGGCTCATAAAATAGTATAGGTATTATGCTGAATATTGACTGGTAATTGTCTTTCCATTTATGATGCCTTACTAAAAGTAAGGCATCCTGTAGACGGCTAAAACATGACCACAGCAACCATAACCAGTAAGGGGCAGATCACCATCCCAGCACCTGTCAGAACGGATCTCCACGTGGGTCCTGGTGATCGACTCGAATTTATAAAGCTCACTGATGGTCGGTATGAGGTAGTGGCGTCCTCACAGGACATCTCCTGCTTAAAAGGAATAATAAGTTCAACCAGGGCTGTGAGCATTGAAGAAATGGAAGAAGCTATCCGCAAAAAGGCGGGGGCATCATGATCGGCCTGGATACGAATGTCCTTATTCGATACCTGACTCAGGATGATAAAAAAATAGGCTACCAGAGCGAACAAACTCATCGACAATGAGCTTAACTCAAGTAATCCGGGGTTTATTACACTGATTAGCCTTGTCGAAATGGTTACACAAACTGGGTGGAAATGTGTAATTTAGAAGGGAGCCTGTGGACGCCTCCCAAAAAGTAACGATTCTGAGCTAAGCAATTTTGCCATCAAGGTGAATATCTAATACTCCCAAGATCTTTCGCAACGTACTAGAATTAGTATTCTGGTAGCTTTCTCTTTCATATCGAGCAATCTGCCGTGCACTAACCCCGACTTTACGGCTAAAGGCATCAATGCTCATGTGAGCCGCTATTCTATAGCGGATGGGGAGAACCATCAGATCATCCAACGAATGTATCTCAATATCTGACGGCTTACTATCCTTCAACGCATCATACTCTTCAATATTCAATTGAATTTCGCTGATAAGTTCCTGCAATTGTGCTTTACCCGCCTTTTCTACAAGCTCAGGAACCCCCTTCTTTTTGGGAGAAGAAAGCGATGCATTTAACATGGCTAGTTGCTCCGTAGCTGCAACGTATTGTTTATTACTCGTAATCATATTAAACCTCCCAATTCCACAACAATGATCCCTTTTGGGTCGCCGTTGCGATTTACTTGGAAAAACTTGGGGAACGGCAAACCGCTTCCAGCCTCTACAATATTGGCTATAAAAAAATCCAACCCGTACTTTTTTTTCATTGCTTCTCTGGAGCCTAAAAATAATGGATCTAACTTTTTCACATCGACATCAAGTGAATACTCCCAACAACCATCAATATCATTAGGCTCTTCTTTATCGGTTATAAAACTGCCGTCGATCCATAGCGCCCTAACACCTGATAACTCAAAATTACTAACCGCTTCCCGTAAACCAAACATTAATAGTTTTCTGCGGTCAGTAGACGAACCGTACACTGCTTCCACTTCATCTAGTGAAGCCTTATGTTCTCCTGGAGGTAATTCTCCATTCGCCTGTAATGCAGGAATATTCATCTGCAAATACCCTTTGTTATTTTTATTAACATACATCTATTATGTCATGTCATTATAGTCATGTCTATATAGGGTGGTATTCTGCCATGTTAAAGTACGCCCCAACCTGACGTCAGACCTAAGTGAATAGTAACGTCTATTTATCCGGGCTAGCAGGGGGTCAGGAAATGATACTATTGAGAGAGCATTTATAAGTGCAAAGCTTAAACGAGGTTTAATAAATCTTACCGATTATCACTACAGGCCGAACAGACATTAGAGAGAATTACATTATTTTTCGAGTAACAGAAAGTGAGCTGCTTGTAATCGTTTTTGTCCACGGCTCACGGAATTTGGAAGCTATTCTTCAGGAATTATAGTCAAATCAATAACTGAGCTTCTAGAAAACCCAAGAATGACCGGCTTGTCTATGGACTTGCCGGTGCCTACAGACAGTCAGGATCGGCTAAAAATGACACATAAGGGTCTAAGCGTATGTTATCGTACCGTTGGACTTCAAACCCCTATAACAACCTAATTAAATCCATTACCGGGCTTTTTTCAAATGCATCTTCTGGTCGATCATAAACCTTGAGCATCTTGATATCCGCATGCCCGGTCTGTCGAGTTATTTTCTCGTCATCTACATAACCTCTTAAACTGGTTACAAATCCAGCTCGTAACGAGTGCCCAGCGTATTTTCCTGATTGTTCTAGCATGGCTGCTTTTGCGAGAGACTTAATGGCCTTATTCACTGAGACATGACTTATTTTCACCGGGACTCTTTCACCATTCTTCCATTTAAAACCGGCTACGCTGAGAACTGACTGTTTTTCCCCATTGATCTTCATGTTTTTTAGTTGAAAACCACGAAATAAATAGCCCTCGGTTATACCCGCTAACTGCTTCCATTGCTCAATGGCAGACACTGGACAGTAACGGTCATTGGGTTGGGGTACCAGAGGCAACGCTTTATAAAACCCTTTTTCTCCCGTTTGATCCGTTTTTGTAATACCCATACGAATTGACAGCCCGATATCACAACTGAATATATCCTCAACC
>JABHSO010000053.1 GCA_018669845.1 Gammaproteobacteria bacterium
TATTTACGTAAATATGCACGAATTTGATGATAGCTTAAACCCAGTGCATCTGCTGTTTTGCGTTGGTTAAAGCGATATTTATCCATCGCACGCTGTAATAACTCTATTTCATGCTGCTGAATATATGCCTTAAAATCATCTGGAAGGTTATCACTATAATTTTTTTCAACTTCTACAACTTTAACTTTCTGTTCAACAACAACTTTCTCTGTTTTGATAGCCGATTCTTTTTGCACAGGTCTATATGGAGAATCAAACGGATCAAAATCTATACTATCAATAGGTAGATCTATCTGACTTCTATAAACAGCTCGTTCTATAACATTTTTTAATTCTCTTAAATTTCCTGGCCACGAGTACTGCAGCAAGCTATTCATTGCAGTATCGGTAAAACCGGCAAAAAACTCCTGTTTGAGTTCTTTTATCATTCCCATAGCAAAAAAATTAGACAGTAGAGGAATATCATCAATTCTGTAACGTAACGGTGGTAGAGTTATAACATCAAAGGAAAGCCGGTCGAGTAAATCGGCTCTGAACAATCCCTGCTCAACCATCAACGGAAGATCCATATTTGCAGCACCTACAATACGCACGTTAACAGACAATGTCTGGCGCCCCCCAACCCTTTCAAACTCGCCATATTCAACTACCCTGAGTAATTTTTCCTGCAACCGGAGAGACATATTCGCGATTTCATCGAGAAAAAGTGTTCCACCATCTGCTAGTTCAAATCGACCTATATGGCGTTTTGTGGCCCCGGTAAAGGAGCCAGCTTCATGCCCGAATAATTCAGATTCGAGCAATGATTCCGGTAATGCCGAACAATTTAGTTTAATCAGCGTTTCATCCCAGTTAGAAGACAGGAAGTGAAGCCTTTCAGCTGTCAATTCTTTACCTGTACCTCGCTCACCAATAATTAATACCGGCTTATTGAGAGGTGCAACCTGTGAAATTTGCTCCAGAGCACTTAAGAATGATGGAGACTCTCCAATAAGCTTATGAGTTTCTTGATGAGTCATTTAAGCCCCTATATAGCCAGATTAACCAATTAGTGATCATTATAGTCAATCTGAATTTTTCTTCCATAACTATATATTTAAGTGTTTTTATCTTTTAATTCAGAGACTTAGTCAAGTTTTCACAAAGTTGGCACGGAATATGTTAATAGAATATCAAGCAAATGAAATATAAAATTTAACAACCAGGAGAATACAGATGTTATCTAACAAACTAAAAAAGCGTTTAAAGCTGATTTCAGCTACTGCTCTTATTCTATCTGTTTCGTTAACAGGAAATACCTGGGCTGCTGACACTACAAGTAAAGACAGTGTAGAGAAAAATCAACTCCAGACATTGTCTGACTGGAATAAAAAAGCACAGGCAAGATTCAATAAAAAAATGCAAAAAAATCTTAATACCGAGCTACAGGCACTAGCCAATATTGAATCCAAAAAATCTTTTTATGCCAGTCGCCAGTCATACAAAGCTCGTCAAGATACCTTGTTAATGAATACGATAGAAAGCCGGTCTGGAATCAACACTCTTTCAGCCACTCCGGTAATTGTTATTACCATCACGAAAGAACATAGTCTTATTAATTTATAGAGGAATAGTCATGGGAATTTTTAGCCGATTAAACGATATTGTTAACTCCAACATTAATGTAATGCTGGATAAAGCAGAAGATCCAGAAAAAATAATTCGCCTGGTTATTCAGGAAATGGAAGATACTTTAGTCGAAGTTAGATCTGATGCCGCAAGAACTATTGCAGACAAGAAAAAACTTCGCCGTAGAATTGATTTGATGGGGCGTGAAGTTAGAGAATGGGAAAGAAAGGCTGAATTGGCCATTTCCAAAGCCAGAGAAGATCTTGCAAGAGCAGCACTCACCGAGAAACATAACCTCGAAAGAGATACTGACATTCTTGAAGGTGATCTACAGGAACTGGAATTGCACCTTACCAAACTAAATGAAGACATTGGTCAATTACAACAAAAGCTGGATGATGCAAAGAATCGTCACAAAGCGATGGTTTTAAAACATGATACCGTTTCAAACCGCCTGCGTACCCGCTCAAAACTACATGATAATCGCATCGACGATGCATTAGGCCGTTTTGAAGGCATAGAAGAGAAAATTGACCAGATGGAAGGCAAGGTAGATGCTTTCGATATTGGCAAAGACCGTAGTCTGCAAGACCAATTTGCTGAACTTGAATCAGAAGATGTCATTGATGATGAACTAGAAAAGTTAAAGGCTCGCTTAAAAGAAAAAAGTGAGTAAATCTAAGTTAAAAGATACATATAAGTTTAAACAATCTATGTATAATTTTATTTTTAACTCTAAGGAATAGTCATGGGTGTTTTTGAAATGGTGGTAGCAATTGTGGCCATCAGCATAACAGGAGGCGTGATTAGCAAATCCATTAAAGCAAAAGTTGAAGCTGGAAAAAGTGGAAACAAAAAAGACCAGAAAATTTCTGCTAAGCGCTTTAATGAAATCGAACAAAGGCTAATCGTGCTTGAGCAAATCGTCACTAGCGAAGGTTACGACTTAAAACAGCAGTTTAAAAATATAGAAAATGAATAATTCAAATTATCGAGAGAAATATCATGGGTGAAGAGCTTTTAGTAATACCAATACTTTTTTTGACCATCGTTGCACCTCTCTGGCTGGTTTTACATTATGTAGCCAAGTTTAGATCAGCAAAATCTTTATCCAGTGCCGATGAAGAAACACTGGCTGAGCTTTGGCATCAAGCAGATAAATTCGAATCAAGAATTGAATCACTTGAAACCATTCTAGATGAAGAAGTACCTGGCTGGAGAACACGATCATGAAAAAAAAGTTTACCTATACTTTTGAGTATCATCAGAATTTATATCGTGATACTGAAAACAAAAGAATTTCAGGTGTCTGTGCAGGAATCGCGGACTACTTTTCTATTAATGTCACCGTCATTCGTATACTGACAGTGATATCCACTTTGACCTTCAGTTTTATTACAATTGCTGCTTACATCGCCGGGACAATTTTCCTGAAACCCAAACCCATTGACCTGTATACCGATGAAGAAGATGAAGACTACTGGAGGCGTTACCGTAAATCTCCACGAAATACGCTCGCAGAAGCACGAAATAAATTTCGTAAGCTGGAGCAGAAAATTCGCAAACTGGAAACCTACGTGACATCAAAGAAATTCACCCTTGATCGTGAATTTGAAGAAATGGATAAGTCTTAAAAATTAAAATTTAACATGAAAACTCTCAGTAAAAACCCATGGATTATTTCGCTTCTGTTAATCCTGTTATTAGCGGCCTGGCTAACATCAGGCATGCTACAGGCCGCCCCGGAAAAACAACAGGCTAAATCGGACGTAACTCCTGCCCCTAAAGTAAGAGTACGAAAGATTAAGCCACAATCAGTGACTCAATCAATTATTTTATACGGCAGGACAGAACCAGGTCGAAGTTCTATATTACGTTCAGAACTTAGTGGTCGTATCACTGAAATTCATTTTGCCAGGGGTCAGAGAGTCAACAGAAATAATTCAGTTATACGCCTGGATCTCAACGATCGAGATAAACAGCTCAGCTATGTTCAGGCAAGACTTGCTCAACATAAATTAGAGTATAAAGGCTCCCAGTCATTAAGCATTAAAGGCTATCAGGGAAAAGCCAAATTAGCTCAAAGTCAGGCCGACTTAAAAGAAACAGAAGCTCAGGTCGCCCATCTAAAAAAAGAAATTAAAAATACATTAATTCGTGCCCCATTTGACGGAGTTATATATGACCAGTCCGTAGAAATTGGTGATTATGTTAGCGAGGGAGAACAACTGGCTGAAATTATTGATTTAAACCCACTGATTGTAAGAGGTGACGTCAGCCAACAAAATATTCACTCTATATTCGTCAATCAAAAGGCAAAGGTTACATTTTCTGGAAACATAAAAAAAACAGGTACAGTTAAATACGTCTCATCCATGTCTAATCCACAGACCAATACATTCCGTATTGAGGTTTACCTCGATAACCCCGATCTTAAATTACTTGCAGGGTTAACCACAGAAATTGAGATTCCCCTGAAGGAAGTAAATGCAATAAAGATCAGTCCTGCATTATTTTCCCTGGATGAAAATGGCATTATTGGCATCAAATGGGTTAAAAATAACATCGTACATTTCAGCACGATCAATATTGTAAAAACAGAAGCCGATGGTGTCTGGATTACTGCAATTGATCCTGAAATGGAAATTATAACCGTCGGTCAGGCCTTTGTAAGAAAAGGTGACAAAGTCGAAGCTATTTCTGAAAAGCTGACTAAAAACGACATGAGATCTTAATCATGCACTCTATTATCAATGGCGTGCTGTCGAGGTCCCGTACTATGGTAATGATTTTTATTTTACTCATTACCTCTGGTCTTATCAGTTACATCAACATCCCAAAAGAATCAGAACCTGACATCGATATTCCTTATATTTATGTATCCATGTCACATGATGGAATATCTCCTGAAGATGCCGAACGAATGCTGGTTCGCCCTATGGAAAACAAACTGAAATCCATCGATGGCATAAAAGAAATGACCTCACGTTCATCCGAAGGCCATGCATCGGTCACTTTGGAGTTTATCGCCGGTTTTGATTCAGGTCAGGCTCTAGATGACGTTCAGGAAAAAGTTACCGCGGTTAAAGCCGAGTTACCCGATGACACCGATGAACCCGTTATCAACCAGATAACTATGGCTGATCAAAACCCGGTTATCACCATTAGTATTTCTGGAGAATTACCCGAACGTGCACTGGTGCAGCTAGCAAGAGACCTGTCAGACAAACTTGAGGCTTTTACAGAAGTACTTGAAGTTGAGTTAACCGGTGATCGCATCGATCAGCTTGAGGTTATTCTTGACCCGTTAGCAATGGAAAGCTACGGCCTTGATCAACAGGATATTTTTCAATTTATTTCACGTAACAATCGTCTTATTACCGCTGGCACCATGGACACCGGCAAAGGTCGATTTGCAGTCAAGATTCCTGCTGTTTTTGAAAATATCGAAGACATCATGAATCTACCAGTTAAATCTCGTGGAGACCTCATTGTCAAATTCAAAGATGTCACATCAGTCCGTCGTAGCTATAAAGATCCGACCAGCTTTGCACGATTGAATGCTAAAAAAAGTATTTCCCTGGAAGTTAAAAAGCGCCCCGGTGAGAACAGTATTAGCACCGTAGAAAAAATTAAAATTCTTATTTCAGAAGAACAAAAGAGCTGGCCTGAACACCTCATACTCACCTACTCGGCCGATCGCTCTGAAGAAGTCAAAGATATGCTAAACGATCTGCAGAATAATGTCGTATCCGCAATCTTACTGGTCGTTATCATTATCATTGCATTTCTCGGTGTTAGAACAGCAACACTGGTCGGGCTTTCAATTCCCGGCTCATTTTTAAGCGGCCTGTTGATCCTGGCCTTAATGGGTTACACCATCAATATTGTCGTTTTATTTGCACTCATCATGGCAGTCGGCATGCTGGTTGATGGTTCGATTGTAGTCACCGAATATGCTGACCGAGTAATGAATGAAGGGGTAGAACCCAAACAGGCTTTTTCTATGGCCGCCAGAAGAATGGCCTGGCCTATTACAGCATCGACAGCAACTACACTGGCCGCGTTTGCACCACTGATTTTCTGGCCTGGCATCATGGGTGAGTTCATGAAATACCTGCCCATCACCTTGATCGCAACCTTATCCGCTTCCCTGTTCATGGCCCTGCTTTTTGTACCCACTCTTGGTGGCATGTTAGGTCGGCCCAGACAGATATCCAGTCAAGCCAGCAAACGATTACTGCAAATGGATGAAGGTGATATTTATTCGCTTGACGGCTTTACCGGGTTTTACGTCAGAATACTCAACAGAGCGATGCAACATGCCTGGAAAGTTATCATTGCAACACTGATATTTGCTGCAGCCATTTTTAGCGCTTACAGTTATTCTGGACTGGGCATGCAATTTTTCCCAGACGTTGAACCCGAGGGTGGCAATATTTATATCCGAGGATATGGAGCACTTTCCATTTATGAAAAAGATGCTTTAATGACCGAAGTCGAATCTAGACTAGTAGACATGGATGAAATCGAAACCCTCTACACCTATACTGGAGGAAGAAACAGGATTGGCCGTTTTCGCTATAACCTGGTCGACTGGCAAAAACGTCGAAAAGCAGTCGATATTATCGAAGAAATGAATACCAGAGTTGCCGATATTGCCGGCATAGAAATTGAGATAGGAAAAGATGAATCGGGCATTAACTCAGGTAAGGATATTGAGATAGAGCTGAGTTCACGATTTCCAGAATTAATGCAATCTACCGCACTTAAAATCCGCCAGACTTTGGAAAAAAATCCAAAACTTAAAGACATTGATGATACTCGAAGTAAACCTGGAATAGAGTGGCGACTGGAAGTAGACCGGGCCAATGCTGCTCGCTTCGATGCCGATGCAGCTCTGGTCGGCAACATGGTTCAACTGGTCACCAATGGTTTAAAGGTTGGGGAATATCGTCCTGATGACGTTGACGAAGAACTGGGTATAAGAATTCGGTTTCCACATAAAAATCGCAGCATCGATAGACTCGATGAACTGAGAATTCGCACCGACAATGGATTTGTACCCATCAGTAATTTTGTAAAGCGAGTTGCAGTACCTAAAATCGATACTATCGAACACATTAATTCACGTCGTGTTTACCAGGTTAAAGCCAATATGGTTGACGGTGAACTATTAAGCCTGGAATTACCAGAACTTAAAAAACAGCTAGCAACTTTAGATATTGATCCCAGGGTTAACATAGAAATTAAAGGTGAAAACACCGAACAGCAGGATTCACAGGAATTTTTACAGAAAGCATTCCTGGTCGCACTGTTCGTCATGGCAATAATTTTAGTAACTCAATTCAACAGCTTTTATCAGGCTTTTCTAATTTTGAGCGCTGTACTTTTTTCAACCGTAGGGGTATTTCTTGGTTTACTCATTTTTCAGAAACCCTTTGGCATAGTCATGTCTGGCATTGGTGTAATTTCACTGGCTGGAATTATCGTCAATAATAATATTGTACTAATCGATACTTACAATGTACTGCGTAAAAAAGGCATGTTATCTTTCGAAGCTATTCTACGCACCGGTGCACAACGTCTTAGGCCTGTTTTACTGACCACAGTGACCACCATTCTTGGCTTAGCACCCATGGTTATGGAAATGAATATCGACCTGGTCAACCGAAATATTGAATTTGGAGGACCTTCTACACAGTGGTGGTCTCAACTCGCGACTGCTGTAGCCGGCGGACTCGCATTTGCTACGATACTCACACTAATTTTAACTCCCTGCATGCTCTCTCTCGCCAGTAGAAGATCTGAAAAAGCAGTGGAAATCAAAAACTAGAATAATTACTCTTTAACGACTATTTAATGAAATGGAGCCACCAATGTCCCACAGAATTCTTTTAACCCTGACTTTAGTTTTTACTTTGACGGGTTGTGCTCCTGATATCATCGATAACAATAATTACAACTATACCTCGACACTAGGCCAGGAATTAATTGATTTAAAAAGGGCAATGGATGAAGGTGCAATCGATCAGGAGCAATATAATGAATTATTCGAAGGACTGAAAGAATCAAGGTTCGGTGAATAGAAGAAACCTTGATCACAATCAAGTGTATTCAAAATCAATTTGCATACAGACAGCTAGCTTGCGAAAATGGTTCTTTATCATTTAAGAGAATGGATCAATGGGTTTTTTAACCGGAAAAAAAATACTAATCGCTGGTATCGCCAGTAACCGCTCCATTGCCTACGGCATTGCCAAAGCTATGCATCGAGAAGGAGCTGAACTTGCTTTCAGTTATCCTAATGACAGATTCAAACCTCGTGTTGAAAAATTTGCTGAAGAATTCAATTCTCAAATTGTACTGCCGTGCGATGTGGCAATTGATGACGATATCACTAATTTATTTACCGAGTTAAATAAAACATGGGATTCTCTGGATAGTCTGGTTCATTCTATTGCATTTGCTCCACGCGAAGCACTTGTTGGGGATTACCTGGAAAACCTGGATAGAGAAGCTTTTAGAATGGCTCACGACATTAGCTCATACAGCCTGTCTGCAATGGCTAAAGCAGCTCGCCCAATGATGCAGGGCACTAATGGTTCTATCATCACCATGAGCTATCTAGGCGCTGAAAAAGCCTTACCTAATTACAATATTATGGGTGTAGCAAAAGCATCATTAGAAGCAAGCGTTAGATACCTGGCATCCGCACTTGGCCCTGAAGGCATTCGTGTAAACTCTATTTCAGCCGGTCCAATAAAAACTTTAGCCGCTTCGGGTATCGGTAGCTTCAAGAAGATACTTGATGAGGTCGAACACAACGCGCCTCTACGTAGAAATGTAACTATTGAAGATGTAGGTAACACCGGTGCATTTTTATGCTCAGACCTGGCCGCTGGAATCACCGGGGAAAATATCTATGTAGACTCTGGATATAATATTATGAGTATGGGCGTTCTTGACTCATAAGTTTAGAGGTTAACCGTAGGGTGCGCCATGCGCACCAATGAAGTTGGTACTTAAATCCAATGGTACGCATGGCGTACCCTACGATATAGATTTTTTTTACTGTAAATCTTTTACTGCAAAACGCAGAACATCAGTTTGCTGAGTTAAGCTTTTAATCAAAGCCTGATATTCATAATTGGCGCTCGAACCGGTTAACGTTTTAACAGGATCATTTTTATCCGCATCAGCCTTTGTATCATCATTTGTTACACGAACATTTGATAACTCAATAATTGTATAATCACCATTTGCTTCGGCGACAGCTTCGTAAACAGCCTTATCTTCAGAGGGCTTAGCTAAAGAAAATGCAGCACTTAATACGTCACGCGCAACCGCTTCATTCGAGCGCTTTACAAAACCTAAATCAGCTATAGGAAAACTACCAGCCATCGCATCTAATGTTTCTTTACCAGCCTGAAGATCAGTTAAAACCTTTTTACCTTCAGTTTGCGCCAGCTCTCTTCCACCTTTTCTCTTCAGAGTTTCAATTATTGAATCTTTAACACTGTCCAATGATTTCTTTTCAGACGGTTTATGCTGATTTAAATGAACAATAACGATACTGCTATCAGAAAGTTCAATCGTTTCACTATTTCTATTTTGATTTAAAACATCATCAGAAAAAGCTATCGAACGAATTTTTTCCTGCTCAGCCAAACCTTCACCTTTACCACTTGTAAACCAGTCAGTAGTCTGTATTTTCAAATCAAGCTGTTCTGATGCTGGCAATAAAGAATCAGATTCTTCATAACCAATGCTTGCAAGATTTTCTGCAAGGTCATATATCTGACTTTCCGCCATATCGGCTTTTAATTCTTCTTCAATTTCAGCTCGAGCCTGTTCAAAAGATTTCGTATCACCACCTGAAAGCCCATTTAATTTAATAATGTGCCAGCCAAATTGGGTTTTTACAGGCTCACTAACCTGATTAACATGTAGAGA
>JABHSO010000109.1 GCA_018669845.1 Gammaproteobacteria bacterium
ACAAGACGTTCAAAATCAGCCGCTGATTGAAGAAAAGCACCTGTTTTAACCCAGTGAAACTTACCTTCCTGTTCGATAGAACCTACAGTTTGCTCAGTGTTAAAGCTTTTGATGGTTTTTGCAATATGCCCCATGGTGATGCCATAACCCTTAAGCTGTTCAGGTAAAACATTCACTCTAACCTGTTCAGAACGACCACCCGATACAAAGGCGTTACCGGTATGTGGAACCTGCTTCATATTATGCATAAGACTGACGGCCAGGGTTCGCAGGTTGGCATCGTCCAATTCGTTAGACCATAATGTCAATGTAAGCACAGGAACATCATCAACTTCTTTAGGTTTTATTAAAGGAGCTTCAACACCAGGTGGCATAAGATCCATATTTGCCTGTACTTTGTTATGAGTCAATACGATAGCACGCTCAATCTGTTCACCAACTTCAAACTCTAAGGTGATAATGCCCATACCTTCATCACTGACAGAGTAAACATGTTTAATTCCATGAATTTCACTTACAAGACGTTCCAGAGGGCTTACAACCAGTCGTGAAACTTCTTCAGAAGAGGCACCTTTCATCTGTAACATGATGTCGATCATGGGTACGGATATTTGAGGGTCTTCCTGCCTGGGTGTTGCGTATAAACCGTAGAAGCCGACGAGCATCATGGCTATAAAAAGCAGTGGAGATAAGGGAGAATGAATAAATGAATCAGCAAGTCGTCCTGCAAATCCAAGTTCTTCTTTAGTTAGAACGTCTGTTTTGTTAGCAACTGTCATATCAGCTGACCTCTAAAAATGGTTTTAGCCATGATGGTGGATAACCATCATGATTTGTTTGTAATAATATACAGTGTCGAGATGTACAGCCTGTAAAAGCTGATGATGTTATTTTCTCGAAATTGTAAATAGAGTAGATAATCGTTAATAGCCAGCCAACAACTATTGTGCGACAGCCGTATAGGGGCCAGAGCGGGTTGATGCTAAAGGTTGTTTTAATATTTTATCACCAATAGACACTCCAGAAAGAATACTGATCATGCCATTTCCTGATGAAGTACCTAATCTGAGTGAACGCATCTTTAGGCTTGTTTTATCGGCAGATACAGCAAAAACCGCTGGTAAACTTCCACGCCAGCTAATAGCTGTTTCAGGGATAACAGCGAGAGGTTTTTTAGCATTACCATTGGTAGGAATTAGAATTTCTGCATACATACCAGCTCTGGCACCGGTTCCAACAGGTAATTCAAATTTAACTGTGGTGGTATGACCACCCTGACTTGCCATCGGAAAAATCCTGGAAACTTTGGCTGGAATTATTGTGGTGCCGCGATCAAGTCTGGCTGAAACGACTGAATTTTCATTTATATTTGAGATGAGCCTGGCGGGAACTTCAACCTGAATTTGCATAATGCTGGTATCGGCGAATACTACTAAAGGCATTCCGGGTTGAACAATGTCACCCTCTTCAACCATCTTTTTAACAATGATTCCTTTGAAGGGAGCGATACTTTGAAGATTTTCAAGGTTAGCATCTAATTCGGCTATTCCTGCTCTGGCCTGTTCTATTTGGTCTCTGGCAGTTTGAATCATTATGTTTTGTCCATACAAACTGGAATATCGTTCATAGTCGGGGTCTCCCTCTCCGCTAAATTCGCGCATGGGGTCAGAAAACATGGTGAACATGGATGGAACACCACCTAACAATGAATTACCCATGGCATTGGGGCTTTCCTTTTCACGAGTGTACTGTACCTGAGCATTTGAAAGGCCTGCCTGGGCGCTGCGTAAACCAGCAACAGCCGCTCTACGTTTTTCTAGCAGAGTAGCTCTGTCAAGTCCTACCAGAGTAGTACCCATTTCAAACCTGTCACCCTCTTCACCGGCAATAAATTTAACTTCACCAGGCATTTGAGCAATCAGGTTGACCATTTTTATGGGTAGGACGGTGCCACCCAGAACGGCAGAATTAGAAGTCGTATTTGCACTGACAGTATAAATCTTATTATCAGGAACCAGATTAGCTATATGGGTTTCTACACTTTCAGATTCGGCTGAAAAGGTAGTAATTGAAAATAAGGTGGTAACTACGCCAACAAGCGAGCTTATGGTCAGTTTTTTGAACATAAAACAACTCCAAAAAAACAGATGTAAATAAATTACACCTGAATATTATATAATGTTACGGAAAAAGGGAGATACCCTAGGGGTAATCAATGCTATTGTATTAGATTAAGGTTTAAAGGATGTTAACACATATCAAGAAAATGTGAACTTTGTAACAATAATACTTTGAAAAAAAATACTCAATATTTCCGCTACTTATCCACGTTTAATCTTAATCTTAATCTTATTGCTGCTGGTGACCGGGTTTTCAGTATTACAGTTACCGACTCTGAAGGTAGATATTTCTGCCTAAAGTATGATGGTGAAATCAGAACCTTTGTGGTTAACTTATTAAAAAACTCTCCAGACATTTGGCTCTGATAATGTAGTAATCTTATTTTCTCAGGATAAAAAAATTATTTACTGCAGAAAAACTGTCAAAAATTAAAACACCCATAAAGTCTATTGAAAAGCTGGCTTTTGTAACTGGTAGCAGCAGTCTTTTCAATACACCAAATGTCAGGGAAGTTGACGACTATATAATCACAAAACCTTTTCTTGAAGTAATTCCACAAAATAACAAAGAACTTAAATCGATATTAGCGGAAGCTATCAGTAATCCTCATCGTTGTACAAAACCTGATTTCTGTTGATAGTAGTACATTGGCAGTAAATATTTACATGGATGGGGCAATACATTATCCGTGGAGTATTCACAAATCTTTTATATTGATTTAATGAATAAAATTAATTAACCCAGTAATTTGAACATGGTTCCACAGTAAGGGCATTTGGCTTCTCCACCATTCTCCTCAACTGGAATATAAACTTTTGGATGTGAATTCCACAGACTGGATCCTTCAACCGGGCAATGAACGGGTAGATTGGCAGCTTTAATTTCGACTGCTTTTTTTGCATTGGGAGTATTGAAGTCCTGTTGATTAGCAGCAGTGTCAGGGTTAACCATAGTTGTATCCAGTGTTATTTAACGAAGGAGAGTAATTCAATGTGCTTTTCATTGCGACCATGAACCAGGTCAAAATAAGCTGTCTGTAATTTCTCGGTGATGGGGCCACGACCACTACCAATTGGGCGGTTATCGAGTTCACGAATAGGTGTAACTTCTGCGGCTGTACCGGTAAAAAATGCTTCATCTGCAATGTATACTTCATCACGGGTTAATCGTTTTTCAATGATATCCACGCCCATGTCATCAGCTAGAGCAAAGATGGTCTTTCGAGTTATACCGTTAAGGGCTGAAGTGGCTTCAGGGGTATAGATATTGCCGTCTTTAATGACAAAAATATTTTCTCCACTGCCTTCTGCAACATAACCTTCCGGGTCGAGCAGCAGGGCTTCGTCGTAGCCATCTCTAAGAGCTTCCTGTAGAGCCATCATGGAATTGATGTACTGACCATTGGCCTTGGCTTTAGTGGCTGCTATATTGACATGATGGCGGGTGAATGATGATGTTTTTATGCGGATACCTTTTTCCATGCCTTCTGTACCGAGATATGAACCCCATTCCCATGCGGCTACGATGACATGGACTTTAAGGTTATCGGCGCGTAAACCCATGGCTTCTGAGCCGTAGAAAACCATTGGTCGAATATAAGCACTGTCGAGGTTATTGTCTTTTACTGCAGCGATCTGTGCATCATTAATCTGCTGTTTGTTCCACGGCATTTCCATACCAAGTATTTTACAGGAATCAAATAAACGGTTGGTGTGGGCTTCAAGAGCGAAAATGGCAGTGCCCTGATCAGCGTGATAGGCTCTTACACCTTCAAATGCTCCCATCCCATAATGCAGGGTGTGAGTAAGAACGTGTATATTGGCTTCGCGCCACGGAACCATTTCACCATCAAACCAGATGAAACCATCACGATCAGACATCGACATCTATATTTTCTCCGAATAATTTGCTATTAAACCTTTACAGGAATTTATCTTTCTGCTAAGTGTTTTATGAATTAAAAGTTTTATTCCAACAGGCTTTGACTATTTCAATTTCGTTTCTGACCAGGTCAGAAGAAATTTCTGCAGACTGGTTTTGTAACACTCGTTCGTGTAACCATTTGTGAAACGCTGGATAACAATCTCGAAGCTGCAAATCTTCACCATTTATTAAGCCCAGGTGATGCAACTCGCTTATCAGCCCGATATTATCAGTTCTTTCACTCAGGCTGGCAAATTTATTTGCATATTTTAATATCCAGTACTGAACGAGGAATTCAATATCCACCATACAGCCTCTGGAATATTTGATATTAATGAGTTTACCTTCAGCAGGTTTTTTAGTCTGATAGATTTTGTCACGCATTTCCGTGATGGCATGGCCAAGCTCGTCTGGTTCACGAATCATTGAAATTATATGTAAACGACTAAGTTCAAAGACCGGCTTAATATCGACATTTCCTGCTATATATCGTGCTCTGATAATTGCCTGATGTTCCCATACCCAGGCTTTTTCAAGTTGATACTGGTGAAAAGCATGACAGGATGTTACCAGCATCCCGGAAGAACCATTGGGTCTTAGCCGGGTATCAATTTCATATAATTTGCCTGCGGCTGTGAGCAAACTGATCTTGGAGATAATTTTCTGAGCAAGGCGTGAGAAAAACACCGCATTATCTATGTTTTTGGGTCCAGCTGTTTGCTGCTTACTACCACTCGAATTATGTAAGAATATGATATCAAGATCAGACTGATAATGAAGTTCATAGCCTCCCAGTTTTCCATACGCGATAATGCCGAGGCCAGGTTTAAATGACTGGTTTTCGATGACACACTGGGGTTCACCATATTGTTTGACCAATGCAGTAAGAGATAGCTCATAAACGGCCTGTAATAGAATTTCAGCAAGTTCTGACAGGTAATATGAAACCTTGGTGGTATCAATTTCCTGAGCAATTTCTGCCGTTGCAATAACGATAGTCTGGGCTCGTTTAAACTGGCGTAACACATCCAGTTCAAGTTCTTCGTCATCTCTTACATTTTGTAGTTGAACCTGTAAAGCATGTTGCTGTTTGAGCTTGTCAAAGCGATCAGCAAGCGGGCCGGGGTAGAGTAGTGATTCTAGCAGGATAGGGTGACGGGTGACTTCAGCCGCAATCCAGTTACTGCTGTCGAACAGGTGAACAAGTTTTACCAGTAACGGAATATTCTGGTACAACAATTCGAAATAAACACTTCGACCTGCGATTGAGGATAACAAAGCAATTAATTTTTCCAGCAGTTGTAGTTGCTGCTGATGTTGAGTAATTTGCTTTAAAAGCTCCGGGAAAAAAACGTGGAAACGTTTCTTGGCCTTATCAGACATAAATAGTAATGATCTGGACTGATAAAATTGTAGTAATCGTTGATGAATTTCCTGAGGGTTTGTGAATTGCAGATTTTGAATAACCTGTAAGTGTTGCTCTTCGCTTAATTCATTAAAGTGTTGAACTATTTCTCCCTGTGGTTGGTCGTTTTGCTGTTGTTTAAACAGGCTTGAGAATATTTCATTTACCTGATTTTGATGCTGGTTTAATTCTTTTTCCAGACTTTGCCAGTTTGCATAACCGAGTAGCAGACTTATTCTTTCCTGGGAATTTTGCCTGGTGGGTATTTCATGAGTCTGGCTGTCATTTAACATTTGCAACCGATTTTCCAGTAATCGCAGAAAGCAGTAAGATTCGCGCATCTGGTTCAGGGTCTGTGAGTCTGTAATTTCTTGTGTTAAAAGTGTTTCAATAGCTTTGAACAGACTTTGAGTTTGCAACTGGTGATTACGTCCACCTTTCAATATTTGAAAAGCCTGCACAAAAAATTCGATTTCACGGATTCCGCCACGACCAATTTTTATATTGCAGCGGGTCTTTTTGCGACTGGACTGTTGATCAATTTTTTGCTTGAGGCTGGCCAGTCCATCAAAAACCCGGTAATCGTGATAACGCCGGTAGATAAAAGGTTTGAGTATAGATTGCAGGTATTTTTTATCGCTTTTACTTCCGGTGATGACTCTTGCTTTCACCATGGCGTATTGCTCCCATTCTCGGCCATGTAATTGGTAGTAATGTTCAAAGGCATTATGACTGAGAACCATCGGACCGGAATCTCCCCAGGGACGTAAGCGTAAATCTACCCGGTATACAAAACCATCGGCGGTGGTTTCGTAAAGCAGCTGATTGAACATTTTGACAACATGGGAGTAGTACTGAGTATGACTGAGCTGTCCATACCCGGATAAATTTCCATCATCACTGTAACAACAGATTAAATCTATATCGGATGAGAAATTAAGTTCTTTACCACCGAGTTTACCCATGCCTATGATATTGAGTTGCATCGGTTGTCCGAGTTCATCAAAGGGCTGACCATGTTTTGTGGACAGTATCTGTTCGGTTTTAGCTAGGGCTTGCTGAATTAACAGGTCGGCCAGTTCACTCAACTGGAGCAGGGTGCTTTCAATATCTTGTTGACGGCAGATATCCAGATAAATAATTTCCAGCAGCTTTTGATGACGAAATAATCGTAGTTGAAATTTGATGAGATTGATATCACTGATGCCTTCCAGTGAGAGAATTAACTGATCTGAATCTAGCTCGAAATGTCTACAGCTTTGCAGTTTTTTGATGAAGTCAGGGTATTTAATCAGCTGGGCGATGGCATAGTTGCTGCCTAGTGCCAGTTTTTGCAGGGATTCCATAAAATCACAATCCCGCTCAAAATCCTGTAGCAGTAATAATTCCTCTAACTGTTGCCAGTGGAAACTATCCGGTCCAATCAATTGT
>JABHSO010000128.1 GCA_018669845.1 Gammaproteobacteria bacterium
AAAAGCAGTGATGAATTGAGAGAGGTTTATAATGAATGTCTACCTTTAATCAGTGAGTATTCTACTGAGATGGGACAGAACAGAAAATTATTTGAAGGCTATAAACAGATAACAAAAAGTGATAACTATAAAAATCTAAATTCTGCGCAACAAAAAACATTAAAAGATTCATTACTGTATTTCAAATTGGGAGGTGTTGATTTATCGGGAGAAGATAAAAAGCAGTACCAGTTTATTCAAAAACGCTTATCAGAATTAAAAACTAATTACGAAAATAACTTGTTGGATTCATCTCAGTCCTGGGAATTAATTTTAGAAGATGATAGGCGTTTAAAAGGTTTGCCAGAATATGCAGTTGCCATGTTGAAACAATATGCAGAGCAAAAGTCACTGACTGGTTACAGGATTACTCTGGATATGCCCTGCTATATTGCAGTGATAACGTATGCACAGGATAGGGAGTTAAGAAAAGAAATTTATCAGGCTTTTAGTACACGAGCTTCTGATCAGGGATTTACAGATAAAAAATGGAATAATGCTGAAATCATGGTAGAAATTCTGAAAAATAGAAAGGAAAAAGCCAGACTTTTAGGGTTCTCACATTATTCAGAACTGTCCCTTCAAACTAAAATGGCATCCAGTTATGAAGAAGTTGTAAATTTTTTAAATGAATTAGCAGAGAAAAGTTTACCCGTTGCCAGGAAAGACATAAAACAGTTAAAAGAATTTGCAGAGTCAGAAGGTTTTAAGGAAGAACTAATGGCCTGGGATAATGCTTACTTTAGTGAAAAATTAAAACAGCTAAAATATAAAATTTCTGATGAAGACTTAAAACCCTATTTCTCTGAAGATCTGGTAGTCAGTGGACTATTTAAAATTGTTGAAAAACTTTATCAGATAAAAATATCTGAAGTAACAAAAGATATAGAAACCTGGCACGAAGATGTCAGGTTTTTTCAGATTATGGATGCAGATGGAAATATTAACGGAAAATTCTATCTTGATTTATATGCCCGTAATGGAAAACGTGGCGGTGCCTGGATGGATAAATGTGTGAATCGTTATAATATTAATAATGAAGTCCAAAGCCCTGTTGCATATTTAACCTGTAACTTAACGCCTCCGATTGGAGATGAACCTGCACTGTTTACGCATGATGAAGTGATCACATTATTTCATGAGTTTGGTCATGGTTTGCATCACATGCTCACTAGAGTAGATGTACCTGAAGTGTCAGGTATCAACGGAGTTGAGTGGGATGCTGTTGAGTTGCCAAGCCAGTTTATGGAAAATTACTGCTGGCAAAAGGAAGCCTTGAATCTGTTTGCTAAACATTACAAAACAGGTGAATCTTTACCGGAAGAGTTGTACCAGAAAATGATAAGAGCAAAGAATTTTCAGAGCTCGTTACAAATGGTCAGGCAGATTGAATTTTCTTTATTTGATATACAATTACATCAGAAAAATGATATAGAAACAGAACTGGATATACAGCAAATTCTGGATGCTGTCAGAGATAAAGTAGCTGTTATAATTCCACCATCGTTCAATAAATTTCAAAATAGCTTCTCACATATTTTCGCTGGCGGTTATGCTGCTGGGTACTATAGTTATAAATGGGCTGAAGTTTTATCAGCTGATGCATTTTCAACTTTTGAAAAAGAAGGTATATTTAATAAACAAACAGGTAAACGTTTTCTTCAATGTATTCTTTCTCAGGGTGGTTCAAGACCGGCAAGGGAATCTTTTGAATGTTTTATGGGACGTGAACCAGAAATTGATGCTTTATTAAGACACAATGGTATCGATGTATAATTGTTGTAGATTGTCTTAAGATTTAAGAATTATTAATAGGTTTAAAGATGAAAAAAATAGCTATTTTTATTTACTTAATTATTTTCACTCTTAGCTTACCTGTATGGGCTCAGGAAGCAGATAGTGAAATTAATAATGATGAGATAAGCCAACAGAATATAACCGAGGAAGTTAAAGAAAAAAAATATGTCACCGACAAGTTACGTCTTTCATTGTATAAAAAGCCAGATTCTAATTCGGGCACACTAAAACTGTTAACTTCGGGCGATGTTCTTGATGTACTGGAGCGATCTGGTCCATATTCAAAAGTAATTACGGCAGATGGGAAAAGAGGCTGGGTAAAAAATGGGTTTTTGGTCAATATACCCACAGCAAGCTATTTGCTTATTGAAGAACAGAAAAAAAATACAGATCTTAGCAGTCAATTAGATAAATTTTCAAATACTCAAAAAATTGTAGATGATTATGAAAATACAATAATAAAAATGAATGCTGATAATGAAAGTACAGTTGAAGAGCTATCAAGAATTCAGCAGGAATTTAATCAGATCAGTGAAAAGAATAATGATTTAATGGAAGAGATTGATACATTTTCTCAGGATAAAAATCTTTTAAGCATTGATGATATTATTAATACATTAAAATTATATTGGTATGTAGTTCTGATCACTATTCTGCTGTTATTTTTACTTGGCTTTATGATAGGTAAAAATATGGTAGAAGCTAAAGTGAAGAAACGCTTTCAAGGTGTAAAAGTCCTGTAGGTAAGTTTAAAATGAAATATCAGGATTTAAGAGACTTTATACAATCACTGGAAGAAGATGGTGATTTAAAACGTATTACACATAATATCGATCCTTACCTGGAAATAACGGAAGTTGCCGATAGAACCCTCAAAGCTGGTGGCCCTGCCCTGTTATTTGAGCATGCTGGTGATAGTAAAATTCCACTACTGGCTAATTTATTTGGTACCCCAAAAAGAGTCGCAAAAGCTTTAGGAGAAGAAGAAACAGAAGCATTACGTGATGTTGGTAAATTACTGGCTTTTCTTAAAGAACCAGAGCCGCCAAAAGGCTTTAAAGATGCACTGAAAACTCTGCCGATATATCGTAAAGTTCTTGATATGTCTCCAAAGGTGATAAAAAAACCTGTGTGTCAGCAGGTGATATTAAAAGATGATGACGTTGATTTATCAATATTTCCAATTCAGACATGCTGGCCGGGTGATGCAGGTCCATTGATAACATGGGGTTTGGTTACCACTAAAGGTCCAAATAAAGAACGCCAGAATATGGGGATTTACCGTCAGCAGGTAATTTCTAAAAATAAAGTTATTATGCGCTGGTTATCTCATCGAGGAGGTGCACTCGATTTTAAAGAGTGGCAACAGTCATATCCTGATAAACCTTTTCCGGTGGTTGTTACACTGGGCTGTGATCCGGCAACAATTTTAGCTGCTGTTACTCCTATTCCTGATAGTTTGTCCGAATATGCCTTTGCAGGTTTGTTGCGAGGCAGCAAGACAGAGTTGGCTAAATCAGTGTTGTCAGATCTACAAATTCCAGCACGTGCAGAAATCATACTGGAAGGATTTATTTACCCTGATGAAATGGCTGAAGAAGGTCCTTTTGGTGATCATACGGGCTACTATAATGAAGTTGAGAAATTTCCAGTATTTACCATTGAAGCAATAACGATGCGTAAAGACCCTATTTATCACAGTACATACACGGGTAGACCTCCTGATGAACCGGCCATTTTAGGTCTGGCTCTAAATGAAGTATTTGTTCCTATTTTGCAAAAGCAATTTCCTGAAATTATTGATTTTTACCTGCCACCCGAAGGATGCTCATACCGCGTAGCTATAGTCAGTATGAAGAAGCAATATCCGGGTCATGCTAAAAGAGTCATGATGGGAGTATGGTCATTTTTACGTCAATTTATGTATACAAAATTTGTTATTGTTGTGGATGATGATATTGATACTAGGAATTGGAATGATGTTATCTGGGCTATAACTACTCGAATGGATCCGGCTAGAGATACTACTTTAATTGAAAATACCCCAATCGATTATCTTGATTTTGCTTCTCCTGTTTCTGGATTGGGTTCAAAAATGGGCCTCGATGCGACCAATAAATTACCCGGTGAAACAACCCGGGAATGGGGAGAATCGATAGAAATGGATGAAAATGTAAAACAAAAAATTGATTCTGTATGGGAAGAGTTAGGTATATAACTATTTGAAATTAATGACAAAGCTTGTTATAAAATGATTCAAAGACTATCGTGGTACACAATAGGATAAGTAAAATTATAATTTAAAAAGAAGAGGATTGATATGCGCTCTATCATGATTTTAAATGCCAAAGGTGGGTCAGGTAAAAGTACACTATCAACTAATTTGGCCAGCTATTATGCGAGTAATGGAAATAAAGTTTTACTGGTAGATTATGATCCCCAACATTCAAGCCTGGACTGGCTAAAAGAAAGACCCGTTGGAAGACCTGGAATATCAGCTGTTGATGGAAGTGCTGGAACTGTCAGAACCCCACGAAATATTGATTATGTTATTTATGATACGCCTGCAGCCGTACGTGGAAAAGAATTAGCAGCATTAATTAGAAAAAGCCAGAGTATTATCATTCCGGTATTGCCCTCCCCCATTGATATGAGAGCTGCGACTCCTTTTATTCGTGAAGTTTTAAATAATGGAAAAGTAAGCAGGAAAGAAACGCGTGTAGCTCTGGTTGCTAATCGTTGTAGAGAAACCACCAACGTTTATCATATGTTAGAAGAGTATCTTAAAAAAATGAGAAAAGCGCCTTTCATTAGTGTATTACGTGAAACACAAAATTATAACAAGGCTTCAGAAAGAGGTCTGGGTATTTTTGAATTACCAGGCTATTTAGTAAATAGAGATTTAGAACAATGGGACCCCATTATTCAATGGTTAAGTAGTCGTAGAAGTCAACCGATCAAAAGAAAATAAATAAACCTTATTCCTCTTTTACAGTTATATCTCTTGGGGCTCTTATTCCCCGCAGCTTGCTGCGAAAATAGGTGAATGAGTGAATATATACATCCTGTAAAGATTCTTTTGTGAATGCTAGTCTGGATAAAAACATCTTGTATTAATATTCCTTTAATTATTCAACGAATAAGATAGACGCAATGAAAAAAGAGCAGAAATAATATGGATACTAGTTTTCTATTTATCATTATTGGATCAACCCTTTTGTTTGTGGCTTTAGTAGCGTGGAAACTAAGGTGGCTATATAAAAAGATGCTCCAGGCAGAGCAGCAGGAATCAGATAATAATTAACTTAAAAATCATCTTTTAACTCGATCAAATCCAGCTCTAAACTTGCTTTTTCTACCAGCTCCGGTGGTAATTCTTTTTTCACAGACACACCCAGTTTCTGGAATTCTTCAACACGTTTTACCAGATTCCCCTTACCTGAAATAAACTGGCGCATAGCAGTCTCATAGGTAGATCGAGATTTATCAAGCTGTGTGCCCAACGATTCCATGCTTTCGAGAAATAAACGTAACTGGTTATAAACTTTACCGGCTTGATCAGCCAGTTTAGCTGTATGTTTATTCTGATCTTCGAATCGCCATAGTTGGCGAATAATATTTAAACTGGTGAGCAAGGTTGTTGGAGTAGTGACAAGAACTTGTTGTTCGATGGCTAATTGAAATAAATTTTCATCCGCTCTAATAGCTTCCACAAAGGCTGATTCAATAGGTATAAACATAAAAACCATTTCGGGAGATTTAAGACCGGGTAAGTCAAAATAATTTTTATCTGAAAGCTCTTTTATACGTGCACTGATAGCTTGAATATGATCTTTTATAGCCTGAGATTTTTCTAATTCACTTTGTGCATTAACAAAACGGGTGTAAGCATTTAGGGAAACTTTAGAATCTATAACCAGGTGTTTATTATCAGGTAGATACACAATAACATCAGGACGAAATCTTCCTTTCTCGGTATTAAAGCTTACTTCACGTTTATAATCTTTATCAATCTGTAAACCGGAACGATCAAGCACATTTTCGAGTATTAACTCTCCCCAGTTACCCTGCATTTTTTTCTGACCTTTTAATGCAGTGCTTAACTCATGAGCCTCATTAGTCATTTGAAGATTTAAATCCTGTAAATGTTTTAATTCCGTTTTAAGTTCTTCCCGTTGTTTTAAATCATTACTGTGTATAGTTTCTACTTTATGCTTAAAATCATTAATCTGTTGTCGAAAAGGTGAAAGAAATAATTCCAGTCCGTTCTTACTTTCAGTAGAAAATTCCTGCTGAGTAGATTTTAAAATCTGTTGAGCTAATAATTCGAAGTCCTTTTTTAATTGAGATTTATTAATCTCTAACTGAGTTAGTTTTTCATCAGTGTACTGACGTTCTTTTAGATGGCTTATTTGTGAAGTTTTTAACTCTGTTTTTAACTGATAACACTCTTTTTCCAGTACTACATATTTAGCTTTAAGTGTATTTTGATTATTTTTAAGTTCCTGATTATTGGTATGCAGGTTAATTATTTGTTGATTCCTGACAGCTATATTTTTTTCAGCATGCTGAAACTGATCTGTAATCGATGAATTTTTCTCTTCAAGAGCAGAAATAATACGGTTGCGATTAGCAGCAGTAAAAAAATATACAATCAGCCCGGTAAGCAGTGATGGTAAGGCAATTAATAAAAAATAAAATTGTTCTAAAGTTAGTTGCATAGATCCTTGAGATTGACCGGATTTTTATAATTTAACGAGCTATAGTCTATATAACATGTGTTAAAGGAAAAGATCTAATTTTTGTGATGATAAACATTAACAACAAACAGGATTAATCAAATGCAAGAAGCTATGTCTCTAGAGTCGCTACTTCAACAGGATAGTGAACTCTCATCTCTACCAGAAATTTTTATCCGTGTATCTGAGTTACTCGATGATGAAAACTCGACTTCTATTAAAATTGGACAGGTAGTTGAAACGGACCCCTCTTTAACTTCAAGAATTTTAAAAATGGTGAATAGTGCATATTATGGCTTTCAACATAATGTAGCCAGTATAAGCCAGGCGATCTCAATTCTGGGAAGAAATAGAATTCATCAAATATTAATTGGCGCGGTGCTAGGTGGTGTGTTCGGGAACATGAAAAACAATGTATTCTTTATGGAAGATTATTGGCACCAAAGTGTCAAAACAGCTATTTTATCAAGATTACTGTGTAAGCAAAGTGCTATATCAGAACAATCAGAAGCTTTATTCACTGCTGGTCTTTTGCACCAAATAGGACGTTTAATTCTGGTTCAAAAAATGCCTGAGCTTTCGATGCTGGTACAACAATCAATAGAAGAAGGCAGTGAAAATATCTATCAGGCTGAAGAAAGAATATTTGGTTATACCCATTGTGAAGTGGGTGCGGCATTTATTGAAAATTGGGGCTTGCCTGCAATTCTGGTAGAAGTGACAAAATATCATCACCTACCGAATGAATCGGAGCAGTTTGAAGAAGAAGTAAAAATGGTTAATCTTGCCAGAAATTTAAGTTTTCTGGTTGCACCGATAGATCAGCAGGAAGTTGAATATGCTCTTGATGATATTGCAATATGGAAAGACACCGGACTTTCAGCAGAGCAGATAGCTCAATCCTGTAATGAAGCAGATGAGCAGGTTTATCAGGTCATGGAATCACTTGGCATGGTACAAATGCAGATAGATCTTGATGACTGAATCTAAAGCTTTATCCTAAATAAATATTGAGATAAATAAAATTAACCCCATAATCCTAATACATTCCATTAGATCTCAAGAAATAACATGATCCAGCTATTGTTCCAGGGACAAATTGTACTCTTCACGCTTATTCTATTTTCTTTGATTTTATCCCTGACCTTTCATGAATATGGTCATGGCATCATGGCAAAATATTTTGGTGATTTAACTGCAGAAAAACAGGGTCGGCTTACTTTAAATCCAATAGCTCATATTGATCCTATGGGGCTGTTGATGGTTATATTTATCGGTTTTGGATTTGCGAAACCGGTTCCGACTGATCCCAGAAATTACAGCTCCAGATGGGGTGTTCTTTTTGTAGCAGCTGCAGGACCCTTTATGAATCTGTTGGTTGCTTTTATAACCATCAATTTATATGGCCTGGGACTTATGTTGGACTGGAGTTTATTTGATGGTCAGGCGGCCAATAATTTTTTTATATTCCTTGCCAGTATTAATATGTTGTTGATGGTATTTAATCTAATACCTATCGGTCCACTCGATGGCCATTATATATTACCCTATTTCTTGCCAACCAAATTTGCACGTTTCTATCTGTACTATAATCAACGTTATGGAAACTGGTTTCTACTATCTATAGTTGCTCTGGCTTTGATGGGTGTTCCAATTTTTAATTATGTCTGGGAATTTGGTCAGTGGTTACTGAGTTTAATTATTCTTTTTTAGATTATTGAATAGTAAATATGAGTAAAAGAAAAAATAGTCTGAGTAATGTCGCTCGTCAAATGATGAGTGGTGTTGTGCAAATTCATGTAGAAGGCTATTTAGAAGAAGATACTCACTCTGTACTAAATCCAGCTATCAATTTTCCTGGGAACTGGTCGGGTTCTGGTTTTTTTGTTAAATATAAAAATCTTCAGGGTTATATTGTCACAAATGCACATGTTATTAGAAATGCATTAAAGATAGAAATTAGCTCAATGTTAACCAGTGAAGAGAGGTTCAAAGCGGATGTAGTGGGTCTTGTAAAAAAACTGGAGCCGGATGTCGCACTCATAAAACTGTCAGAAATTGAGTTAGCCCGTTTTGAAAAACTGGCCATTAAAGAAATCGAATATCTTGAACTCAGGCAAGGATCCAGTCCATCACGAGGTGATGAAATTAAAGCTATAGGATATCCAATGGGTATGGTTGAGCCAAATATTTCTGGAGGTGAAATAACAAATTTTATTTCAGGCTCAGAATATACAACAGAAAGATTTGTAACTGATGCCGCTATAAACCCGGGTAACTCTGGCGGCCCAAGTATTACCGAAGATGGAAAAGTCATTGGCTTAAATACAGCAGTAATGGCTGGTGCAGATAATATTGGTTTTATTACACCTGCAAGTTTTGTAAAAATTATTATTGAAAATTTAGTTCAGAAAAATGAACCACATTTTGCGGGCATTGGTGGCCTGTTACAAAAGAATGCAGATAATTTTAATTTACTATTAAAACAAAAAAAGGCTATTGGGGTTATAGTCTCAAGTGTAGAAGGAAATGGTTTTCTTGAAGCTGCAGGTATTAAAAAACAAGATGTAATTTTAGGTTTAAATAATATTAAATTTGACCGACATGGAATTGTAATTGGAAAGGAAGGACATTACAGACATAAGAATATTTATGATGTAATTAAATTAATTCCTATTGGGGTCGAAGTAAGTGTCTCTTACCTAAGAAATGGAAAAATTAAATATACCCAGGCCGTAGCAATGCGAAACCCGGTAAAAGGTGTTTTTTCAAATCCTGTAATAAATGAAAGACAATATCTTGAAGTTTTTGGAATGATTATTCAGGAATTGAGCTATGAAATAATTGAGGCAATGGTAGATGTTGACAGTAATGCCCAGGTTGATATGTTACAAACCATTGATCAAAACAAATCAATGTTGGTTGTTACTCATATTCATCAGGGAACTCAGGCTGATGAAATGGATTGGCCATTAGGAGAACTGATTATAAAAGCGAATGAACAGGAAATTCATACGTTATTAGAATTACAGGAACTTATCCATAAAAATAAAAGGGGCAAAGTGTTGCTTGAATGTCGCAATGGTAGAATAGGATATTTTGAGGTGGACTAAAGACTTTTTAACTAACGAAAAGTTAAAATTTTCTGCAATAATATTTTATTTTCTAACCGTCTATTTTTATCTGGATCGTCAACTGACTTTATAGATTTGATTGAAGAAATATAGGCTTCCGGAAATTTTAAATATTTAGCACCGAGTAAAACGAGTTCCTTATACCAGTGGTATGGCTCAATGTTTTCAAAAATATATTCCGGTTGTGCGAAATAGCAAAAGCAACTGTATTGCTTTGCCTGATATTTAAGTTCTATTTTTTTATCCTTATAGCCGAATCCGTTTCCTTCGAATTTATCCAGAATATGTTTATGTTCAGCCGCTAACTCGTATATTGCACCGTGGATAAAATCTGATGATCTACCTGTTTCTATTAAATTACATTTTGCAGAACCGTCATGACTTTTTTTATGAAATTTAAGAGTATGTCTCTCTAGTTGAATTGTACTTATCAGCTTTGCAGAGGGTACCCGATCCTGTAAACGAACTGGGTGAAGGTTAGAGCCATAGGCAAAATAATGCATCATTTATTTAATATCCTTTATTGCCTTTGATTTACAGCTAAGACTTATTACTCATTCGAACAGGCTGGCGTTTAGCCCCCCAGGTTCCAGGTGAGGATTCAAAAATGCCAGAACATACACTTCCACAGTTAATGCATTTCCCCTCATCAGATAAGTTCCATTCTGACAATTCATACCAGTTACGTCCTATTAAAATTTGAGAGCAATGGTGGCAATATGTGCTTTCCCCTTTTTTATCATGAACATTTCCCGTGTAGGCATACCGCACACCATTTTTTTGAGCAATGTCACGAGCTTGAGTTAAGGTTTCCCCTGGAGTTGATGGAATGTCCAGAATCTTGAAAGCTGGATGATAAGCGGTGAAATGCATGGGCACATCAGCGCCAAGATTTTTGACTACCCATTTTGTCATAGCATCTATTTCTTCTTTGGAATCATTTTTACCTGGAATGAGTAAGGTGGTTAACTCTACCCAGACGTTGGTATGTTGCTTAAGATATATAAGCGTATCCAAAACCGGTTGGAGATGGCTGCCTGTCATGTGTTGATAAAAATCATCGGTAAATGCTTTCAGGTCGACATTTGCAGCATCCATGTGTTGAAAAAATTCTTTGCGTGGTTCAGGACAAATATATCCTGCGGTAACAGCAACTGTTTTGATGTTTTGTTGATGACAGGCTTTAGCAACATCTATCGCGTATTCATGAAAGATAACAGGGTCGTTATAGGTAAAAGCAACTGATCGACAGCCCAGCTCATGGGCGGTGTTTGCAATTTCTAATGGACTGGCATTATCAGCCAGGGTATCGTTTTCTCGTGATTTACTGATATCCCAGTTTTGACAAAATTTGCAGGATAGATTGCAACCGGCGGTTCCAAAACTGAATACAGAGGTGCCGGGCAGGAAATGATTGAGAGGTTTTTTTTCTATGGGGTCAACACAGAATCCACTGGATCGACCATAAGAAGTGAGTACAATTTTTCCAGCCTGATTTGCTCGAATAAAACAAAGGCCACGCTGGCCTTCTTTCAATTTGCAAAAACGCGGGCATAAATCACATTGCACCTTGCCCTTATCGATGGCATGCCAATAACGTGTGGCTACGGTATTGGTATTGAGATTTTTATTGAATGCTTCAGTATTCATGTTTCATATCTCCTGTAATGACACTATACTGAAGTTCATGGGATCTGTCAGACATGGGACTCAATTACTATGCTTTCGACTAATAGTTTAATAAGAACGCCTGCAGTTGCGGGTCAGTTTTATCCGGCTGAGCCTGCTCAGCTTGCAAATCAGATCATGGATTTGCTTAAGTCAGTAAAAGAACGACCCTCTTCGGCTCATGTAAAAGCATTAATTGTTCCTCACGCCGGTTTCATCTATTCAGGCCCGATCGCGGCAAGTGCTTATCAAAACCTAAAGCAACAATCAGATCAGATCCATCGAGTTGTATTACTTGGCCCCTCTCACCGGGTTGGTTTTCATGGCATCGCTACGATTTCTGCCAACGAATATCAGATGCCACAAGGTAATATTAAAATAGATCGTTCTTCCCTGAATATGATTGAAAGTCTGCCTCAGGTTCAGCAACTGGATAAAGCACACGAATTTGAGCACAGTCTGGAAGTACAGTTACCTTTCCTGCAGTCAATATTAAATGATTTTACTCTTGTGCCGCTGGTGGTGGGTGACTGTCAGGCAAACCAGGTTGCAGAAGTACTGGAGTTATTATGGGGAGGAGATGAAACGTTGATTGTAATCAGTTCAGATTTGAGCCATTTCAATAATTATGAAGTAGCCTGTGTGCAAGATCAGAAAACATCTGATGCTATCTTAAGTCTGGCCCCGGAAAAAATTCAACACAATGATGCCTGTGGACGAAATCCGCTGAATGGTTTACTGGTTTCAGCGAAGAAGCATAATCTTGAACCAGATCTTATCGATTTACGAAACTCGGGTGATACAGCGGGTTCTCATGATCGGGTAGTGGGATATGGTGCTTACCTGTTTTATGATTAAAGAGTTTTTTATGTATAACCAACAACAACGTGATCAATTACTACAACTTGCCAGGGACTCAATATCCTGCGGATTGAAAAATTCTACAGCGCTGACGATTAAAGTGCAGGATTTTGACAGTGAGTTACAACAGAACCGAGCCTGTTTTGTAACGCTACATAAAAATAATCAATTAAGAGGTTGTATCGGAAGTTTAGAAGCTCATCGAGCTCTGGTTCTGGATGTTTGTGAAAATGCATATTCTGCTGCGTTCAGAGATCCACGTTTTAACCGTTTGCAGGAAAATGAGTTTGATCAATTAGTGCTGAGTATTTCGGTGTTAACGCCTTCAACAGAAATTGATTTTAATTCAGAACAAGATTTACTGGATAAAATTAAACCGGGCATTGATGGATTGATTTTGCAGGAGGGCCATCATCGAGGCACTTTTTTACCCTCGGTGTGGGAGCAATTACCAGATCCTGTTCAGTTTTTACAGTATTTAAAAATTAAGGCAGGTTTATCTGCTAGTTTCTGGTCTAATAATATCGGAGTTAGCAGGTATCAAACAGAATCTTTTGAATAAGCAGGGTGTGTTGCTGCACCTGTAAGCAGAATTGAGAGTTGCCTACTGGTTAAAGTGGTGCGAGTGGCGCACCCTACCTATTACTTCGAGATCAAGGGTTATTCAATGGGGAAGTCAGTATTTTCACCGGCTACAACATCAACGTTATCGATGGTCTCAAAAACAACCTCAACATTATCATTTTCATCGTCCAGATTAGCGACACAGGTAAAGGCCAGGGTATAAGCCCCTTCTGACAGAAAACCTACTTCGTAACTGTAAACTTCCGTAATATCATCGTAGCTAAGCAGTGATGCTGTCACTGGATCAATATCGGTGTCATCAATATCAGCAGAGGTAATATCATCTGGTGTAATGTCATTGCCTTCAAATACATAAACTGCATTACCCGTTGAACAGTGGCTTGCCTCAAGCAAGGTAGCAGCAACAGTACCACTGATACTGCCGGTATTAATATTTTGGATCAGTCGCAAAACAGGTTTTAGTATGTAACCAGGCTGTCCTTTTGGATCGGTAATTGATTTGCGTAAATCAAAATCGATAGTGTAAACAGAATTATCATCAGCCACTGTCATGTCAGCTGTTCCTGCTGCAACAGTAAAAGGGGTATTTAGTTTAAGCCCGGTTTGAGATCCACTGGGTACGCGTAACTCGTGTTGAGTTCCAGCAATAGTGATATAAGAATCCATCACGTCATCATATTCGGCATTAACACCAAGTCTAATCTGGTTATAACTACCGGCAGGAATTTCTACATTTTCAAGCAAAGGCTGACTGGCAACACCTTGCAAAGCAAGCAGGTCAATAGACATTTTGCTTTCATCTTCATCAGGAGTCGAGTCATCATCTTCAAAGTTGAAAACTATTTCATCACCTTCGTTTGGCAATAAAGAGACTGACGTAAATTCAATAACGACTTCATCCGCTTCATCGACGGGGGCATCGGTAATATTCAAACTAATTAGAGCAGTAGAAGAAGTTTCTTCTTCAGTAGAGCTACTACAGGCTGCAAGTAATAACGTTGATAAAATAATTGATGAGAGTATTGAGATATTTCTTTTCATAGTTCACCAGAAATAAGTAAGGAAAGTTAAGAATATATTATATGGGAAAGTGTGCCCAAATAAAGTGAGGTTTATCGCTTTACATCAGTTAATGTTAAGTCGGGAACATATCGGGCAATAACAGTTTTAGATAAAAAACTGTAGATAAATCGTCTTGCAAGATACCAGTAAGTCCCAAAAAATAATACAAACAATCCTAGAGCCATTAAAACTATCATCAGTACATTTTGTGTAGTGCTGATCAGGTTTGGTAATAATTGAGTGGCCGCATAGATCATATAGACCTGAGTAGAAATTAGCATTGATCGACGATCAACCAGCAGAGCCAGTAAAAAGAACAGTATGAAAAATGAAATGATGATGATTTCTGCATCAATAGATTGAATCCATTGAATATTACTGGTCAGCGTTGAAAACATCAAACCATGCACCATTAATGGTGCAGCGAGTAAATGTAACCAGAATGCGGTGTCACTTAAATGTGACACTCTTCTGGTATCTAATACATCAAAACCCATTGCAACCATAAAAACGATAAACCCCAAAATTGCTAAGATGGCTGGATTTTCCATAACATTCCAGCCTAGCTGGATAATAACAATCGCAACCAGTCCCATGGTCAGAGGTAAGAAACTGAAAGGCATTTTGTAACGCAGGTAATAAACCAGGCTGGTCAGACTGAGAATGGCTAGGCCAAATGTAGTGGCTTCCTGGTGATTAAATTCAATAGCCTTATTAACGAAATATAAAATTGCCACCAGAATTGCAATGCCGGGTAACGCCAGTTTTCTAACCCTGACCAGCCACTCAGAAACCAGCACAAATCCTGCGGCCGGAATGAAATAAGCATATCCTGATAATTCAGCCATGTTGATCGCTAGAACCAGTAAAATGATACCGATAGTTATAAAAATGTCACCAAAACTACGGATGAACCTGAGCGGTTCTTCTTGAATATCATGGTCCTCTGGTTTCTGTTGAATGATAAATTGATAAAGGGCATCGACCTGGTTTGCGTTTAATACTTTTTTATCAACGGCTTTGAGTAATATTGATTTTGAAATCATTAGGTTAGTTTGAAAGTTGAAATCCGCAGAAATAAGATTAGGAATTGATTCGGGTCATGATAGATAAAGTAATAATAACTAAAATGGTGAAATAGATTGTAGAGTAAATAAATTATATAGGTATAGATGTTTATTATATAAAAACAGCTTTCATTGAATTAAAAATGTAACATAATTAACACTTGCAAAGTTTAAAGTTGCAACTTTTACATAATCAGGAGAGATATAATGAAAATAACTGGAATGCTTACTGCAGCAGCCCTAATAATGGCAACATCAGGCCCTGCCCTTTCAACCGAAACGCTCAAAATTTTGACCTGGACCGGTTATGCCCCAAAAGCATTGATCGAAAAATTTGAAAAGCAAACAGGTATTAAAGTAGAGCCGACTTATTCAAATAATGAAGAAATGATTGCCAAACTACGTGCGACTCGTGGCAGTGGTTTCGATTTAATTCAGCCTTCACAGGATCGCATTTCATCTGTTCAGGATAAATATAAAATCTATCAGGCTATTGATTATTCAAAAATTGAATCAGATCAAATTATTACTTCTATGCTGGAAGCCGTGAAGAAGAATACAAAGGTAAAAGGTAAATCCTATGCGGTTCCTTTTTGCTATGGTACTTCTGGACTGGTGGTTAACACTAAAAAAGCACCTTATGCGAGAGACTATGATGCCTTATTAAATCCTGCTTATTCAGGACGTATCAGTTATCGCCTTAAGCGCCCAACCTTAATTGCCATGGCATTTGCCAAAGGTGATGATCCATTCGAAAAATATTCAGATGTAAAAGCTTATTCTGAATTGATGAATGGTGTTGGTGCTGACCTGATGTCAGGAAAAGGACTAGTTAAAAATTATTATGCTAATGGTGACGCATTACTTGAGTTAATGCGTAGTGGTGAAGTTAATGTTGCCATGGCCTGGGATAATGGTGGCTGGAAACTGCATGACGAAAATCCTGATATCGACTTTGTTGCTCCAAAAAGTGGTGCATTAGGCTGGATTGATACTTTCGCTATTCCTGCAAAAGCTAAAAATGTTGATGGTGCTTATAAATGGATCAATTTTATGCTGAAAGCTGAAAATGCTGCTTATTTCACCAACCAGGAAAAGTATGGAACAGCCTCTAAGGGTGCTGCTAAACATCTTGATGCTAAAATTCGCGAAAACTTTTCACGTTCTTTTTCTTCGGCTGATATAGATAACATCAACTGGTACCCACCAGTACCAGCAAAACTGGAATCTATAGAAGGTAAAATTTTAGATAAAGTAAAAGCATCTAATTAGTATAATTGAAGAACCCCTGATCAGGAGTCTATATGTCAAACGACCTTGAAGTAGAAAACCTGGTCAGGGATTTCACTGCCTTTCGGGCAGTGGATAATATAAATTTTGAAGTGGAACAAGGAAGTTTCTTTTCTATTCTGGGTCCGTCTGGTTGTGGTAAAACCACTTTACTCAGAATGATTGCTGGTTTTCTTGAACCCAGCAGCGGTGATATCCGTATTCGTAATGAGTCGGTTTTGGGCGTTCCCCCAAACCTCCGACCGGTTAATCTAATTTTTCAGCATCTATCTTTATTTCCAATGATGGATGTAAAGGAAAATATTTCTTTTGGTTTAAAACGGCGTAAATTTGGACAGGCTGAAATTGATAAACAGGTTTCTTCCATTTTGGATCGGGTTGGTTTACCGGACTATTCCAGCAAACAGATACACCAGTTATCAGGTGGACAAAGACAGCGTGTGGCAATTGCCCGGGCGCTGGTACTGGAACCTTCCATATTATTACTGGATGAACCTTTAGGTGCTCTCGATTTAAAATTGCGTGAACAGATGAAAATAGAACTCAAAAAACTTCAACAGGAAGTGGGTACTACTTTCGTGTACATCACCCATGATCAATCTGAAGCTTTAGTCATGAGTGACCATGTGGCAGTTATGAATAATGGTTCATTCGAACAGATAGACACTCCAAAGAATTTGTATACGCATCCCGGCACCGGGTTTGTGGCCGATTTCATCGGTGAAAATAACTCATTTGACGCAACCGTATCATCCTCTGACCCTTTCAAGGTTAAACTGGATATGGGCCATGAGTTTTTTGCTCGAGCCATGACATCCCTGAAACAGGGGAAAAAATGTACTCTCTATATCCGTCCGGAATCGATAGTTATCAATCCAGTGAAAAGTGAAAAAATGAATAACTTCTCTGTTGTGGTGAAAAATGTTTTATTCGATGGAGCCAATACCAAATTGCTGGCTATTATTGAAAATACATCGCGCGAAATTATGGCGGCCCTGCCTCAGGATAAAAGATTTGATCATATCCAGCCAGGCGACAAACTTGAAGTAGGTGTATTTGATGATGCCTGTACCTGCTTTTAAAATGTGATGGCCGGCCGTCTTACACTTTATATATTCCTGGCTCCAGTATTACTGTGGCTTATTTTACTCATTGTTCTTCCCCATTTAGACCTTTTTTTCATCTCGCTACAGGCAGAAAATGATGTCGGTGACATGGTTTGGTCACTGTCTAACTATGAAGCATTTTTTACTGAAAAAATATATTGGTTAACTTTTTTAAGAACGGCAATGTATGCAATTTTAACAACTTTCCTGACGTTTATAATTACTTTTCCGATCGCTTTTTATATCACTAAAGTTTTATCACTCAGAGTAAGTGGCTTTTTTACTATTTTATTACTGGTCCCATTTTGGGTCAGCGAGCTTGTGCGTATTTATGGTTGGATGATTCTGTTACGTGAAAGTGGAGTATTCAATCATTACCTGATGGAACTCGGGCTAATCGATAAACCAATCGAAATGTTATACAACGATATCAGTATGATTATGGGCCTGGTGTATACCTCAATGTTATTCATGGTGGTACCGTTGATATCTTCTCTGGAAGGTCTTGATGATAGCCTGATTGAAGCAGCCTATGACCTGGGTGCCAGCAAGCTGGTTATTTTCAGAGATATCGTTATCCCCTATATCATGCCCGGTATTACCTCGGGTTCTATTGTGGTGTTCATGCTGACATTGGGTAATTACCTGACGCCTAATTTAATGGGTGGCAAAAACTCGCTGTGGTTTACCGAGCAAATTTATAACCAGTTTATTGCTAGCTTTAACTGGAATCAGGGAGCCGCATTTGGTTTTCTACTGCTCGTCTTATCGACATTAATTATCTGGATAGGACTTAAAGTAACTCGTCAAAATCTGTCGAGGGCACTCAGTTGATTAGAACATTACCCAGCGGAAAAACGTATCGTTATGGCTACATTGCCTACGTTTCGCTATTTTATTTATTTCTATTCTCACCACTGATAGTGACCTGTATTCTGGCTTTCAATGATTCTAATTTTCCAGGCTTACCATGGGAAGGATTTACTCTGGACTGGTTTTTTGCCGATGAAGAAAAACGTACAGGTGTATTTTTTGATGATAGAAACCTGAATGCCACCTGGATCAGTCTACAAACAGCGTTGTCTGTAGCTTTGTTGTCTCTAATTCTTGGCACAATGGCGGCATTTCTGTTTGAACAGGAACAATTCAGATTTAAACAACCGTTATTTTTTCTGGCACTGACACCCCTGGTTATTCCCGGTGTTATTTTGGGTATTTCCCTGTTGCTGGCCAGTAATAGTGCAGGGCTGTTTTTTGAAGAAAAGTTGGGGCTTGATCTAGAAATTCTCAGGCCTAGTTTTGGACTGGTGGTACTGGGTCAAATGTCTTTTATCTCGACTTTTGTGATGCTTGTGGTATCTGCTCGATTGAAAAAATTTGATACCTCACTGGAAGAAGCGGCACTTAACCTGGGTGCGACTCGACCCGAAGTGATTCGTTACATTACTATCCCATATTTAAAACCAGCACTAATTGGTGCTGGCTCAGTTGCTTTTCTAATGAGTTTTGAAAACTTTAATACCACCCTGTTCCTTGTAGGTTCAGATACTACCCTGCCAATTTCTCTTTATTTACAGGTTAGAGATGGCAGCACACCGCTCATTAATGCGATCTCATTTTTGCTGATATTTACAACGTCTATTCTGGCGTTAATTAATTTATTACTGAGCAGAAAGAAAAGTGATTAGGTATGGTTGAAGTTGCCTGTTTATATTATTAAAGAGCTTTAAAAAATCGGTCCTGTCTGGGCAGGTAATAGTTATCGTAATTTAAAGAAAGAACAACATTACTTGAGCGTCCAACTATTTCGTTTCGAGGAATCAAACCAATAAAGCGGGAGTCGGCACTTTTATCCCGATTATCACCGAGTGCAAGATAAAAGTTTTCAGGAATTTTAACGGGAGCAAAACTGGAAAATTTATTATTTGATGAATGCTGAAAACGGACACTGTGTTTTAGGCCCAGCAGGTCTTCAGTAATATCTGAAAATTGAGCTGTTTGTGAGTTTATTGTATAGGGTAAAATGTGATCATTTATTGATAGAGTATTGTTAAGCATTGAAACAATATCTCCTGGAATTCCGATGACTCGTTTTACCAGGCGTTTATCAGATTGTTCAGAATCAAAAATAATGATATCACCACGTTCCGGATCTGCCAGTTTCACCATTGATACATGAGTAAATGGAAGGCGTAAGTCATAAGCCATTCTATTTACGAGAATTCTGTCACCTTCCATTATGGTGGGTTTCATTGAACCGGTGGGAACGGTATTCCAGTCTGCAACCACACTTCGGAAAACAAACATTAGAAAAATAAACAGCACGAAAGATTTATTCTCTTTCCAAAAGTGAGATATGGATTGATTCAATGGTCTGACTCCTGTTAAATATTATAGTCAGTTAATTTTGACAGTTTATCGTTTAATAAATTCCATCATTTAAGCTAATAGTAGGTGAAAGTAATGAAGAAAAATCGAGTATTAACGCTGTTATCCGTTGCCATTTTTATGTTTTTTGGGCTTCTACAAACCGCAAATGCAGGTATGGTTGGGTCTCAGCAATTATTACCCAAAATATCAGCACAGGTAAATGTGGGACAGATTCGTCTGGATATTCAAAATCAACTGGTTGATCTGGGAGTTGAACAACAACAGGCAGAGAATCGTGTTGCAGCTATGACCGATAGTCAGATAGCAGAAATAAATCAAAAGATAAGTGAGTTACCTGCCGGTGCCTCTGCTGGTGGAGTATTACTTACCATTTTTATTGTCTTAGTAATCACTGATGTTATAGGTGCAACGGATATTTTCCCGTTTATAAATTCGGTAAAGTAGTTTAATAGTTAATGAGAGTTTTAAAGCCCGGCTACCGAAGTTTAGCCGGGTTAGTTTTTATTATCCTAATCTCTGCCTGCACAACCCCAAAACAATCGATTGGTCTAAGAGAATCAAGACCTGATATTCCTGTTTTTGCAGAGTTAACATCCACTCCATTTTATCCACAGCGAGAATATCAATGTGGGCCAGCCGCTCTGGCTACTGTTATAAATTATTCTGAAACTGTAACTACTCCCGATTTGCTGATTCCACAGGTATATATTCCGCAACTTAAAGGAACATTACAAATGGAAATGCTGGCTGCAAGTAGACGTTTAAATCGTATGGCCATAGAGCAAGATGGAAAACTGGAATCCATTCTAAAAGAAGTTGCCAATGGTACTCCAGTTCTGGTGATGCAGAACCTGGGATTGAAAGCCTATCCATTCTGGCACTATGCTGTTGTAGTTGGTTACGATCTTGATAAACAGGAAATTATTCTGCGCTCGGGTGAAATCAAAAGGTTGGTACGTTCTTTTTCAGTTTTTGAAAGAACCTGGAAACGTTCAAAATTCTGGTCTGTTGTCATCGTGCCTCCTGGAGTCATACCGGTTACAGTAAGTGCAGAAAAATATAGTACAGCAGCTATAGCGTTTGAATTGTCTTCAACACTTAAATCAAGCCTTTTAGTTTATCAAAAGGGTATCCAGCGCTGGCCAGATAATTTTTTATTACAAATGGGTTTTGGTAATATTTCATATGCATTACAAAATTATGCAGCTGCAGAAACTGCATTTACTACAGCAGCAACAATAAAACCGCTAAAGGCAGAAGCATGGAATAATTTGGCTTATGCTCTGGTTAAACAGGGCAAAAAGAAAATGTCTTTAAATGCAGTGAATAAAGCTATTAAGATTGATCCTGAAAATGAGAAATTTAGAAATAGTCTGGATGAAATTAAAAATATGTAGTTAATAGAGTTTAAGAGCTCCATTTCCGTCTAAAATCATGACGGAGGTTTTCCTGTTACATGCTTTCTCTGCCAGCTCCAAACAATGAACAAAGAAAGTATTTGTCACCAGCATCCATAACATTATCTCCATTCAGGTCGATCTACCAGTACAGTATCATCCCGAAAATTTTATAAACTATTAACTTTGATTTATATCTGACACACAGGAAAAATCAGACTGTTGAAGAAAGCTGATTAACCTGGCTGCATTCTCCTCAATCTTATCAACGGAATCATGCCCAGCTCCATCAATTTCGATTAGAGAAATATGAGATTCAGGACAGTTGGTGATAATTGCACGAGCATCTTCAATGGGTACAGTGAAATCCTCTTTACCATGCACGAGTAGAACGGGGCAGCGAATATGGCAGACTGTATTCATTGGAGCGATATGTTGAAACTTTCGTCCTATAACCCATTCAATATAACGAAAGATTAGCCATATAATAAAATCGGGCATGTGTATTTTTTTTAAGTGCCTCTTCATCATCCATTCCGTGTGAGCAAAAGCAGAAACACTCATGACGGCATGAATATCATCGCGTTTAGAGGCTTCCAGTAATACAGCACCGGCACCTACCGAGTGACCTAATAATGCAATTTTATTGGTTTTATCAGGGTGATGTATTTTTAACCAGTTTATAGAGCTGTCTAAATCTTCTGCAAATCTGGGCATGGAAGAAACTGAGCCAGAGTCACTATTACCATGGTTCCTGGTATCAATAAGTAAAACATTTAGGCCTGCACGATGGAAAGGCAAACCAATGGGTAGCATGAGTTCAGCATTGCCGCCCCATCCGTGTAATAAAATAATAGTTTCATTTGAATTTTTTACGGGTAATAACCAGGCAAATAATTTTTTCCCAGAAACAGTAGGAATTACAGCTTCTTCAAATTTAATACCGAAATCTTTAGGGCTACCTATTTCCCGGTTTCTGGGTGCACGAAATCCTAAATGAACGATAAGCAGAATTAGTGCAACAATAATGAAGGTGATCAGTAATGGGACAAGCAGATAGGTCACGATTATTCTCTTATTTTCTAATAGTTATAAACTCTTTCAAATCAGAGTTCAGTATATTTATAAGCTCACTAAAATTATTGTCTCTGGTTTCGGTGAAAAGAAAGCCAAATACAGGATAATTTTTATAGTTTATTTTTCTTAGTTCAAGTGGACTTTCAAAGTTTGACTGTAATTTTTCATAATCAAAAGACAGGATTATTTCATCTTCTATTCCGCTAGAATTATCCAGCACAATAATACTGAATAATTTTCCTTCTTTGTCTTTTAAAAGTTCAGGCCAGTTGGGTTTAAGTTGTGAATAATAATACTGATAAGGATTAAAACCGTAGGCCAGGTAAGTGACATCTGCTGTAGTGCACCAGCCACCGAAGCGCATCGGATTGACCTCGATGGGTAATAAGTTTCCTTTAATATCACGTCGTAATTCAATGTGTACAGGAAAGTTTTTTACGCCAGATAATGCCCCTATTTTGTTTATAAAAACTGTAAACTCTTGCAGGTTATTTTTGATTATTTTCTCAGAAGTAATATAAACCCGGTCACTGACATCGGTATCAGAAGAAAAGACATGTTTAAAAATTCCTACAATGACAGCTTTACCTTCCGCATTAAAGTAGGCATCAATAGCAAACTCTTCACCCTCAATAATTTGTTCTATAATGAAATCGCTAGTACCCATCACTTGTTGTGGATATAAATCTTTTATCTGAAGCATTTCAGCGTTAATCAAATCAATAGTGTTTAACCATTGATGGTGACTCGAAACTTTATAAACTCCCATACTAAAAAACCCTACGGTAGGTTTTATGATGAAAGGCAATGGCACTTCATCAAAATTCAGCGCTGTAAAATTATTACTGCTAATTTTTTTGTAATAAAAATCAGGGAATAGGGTTTTGGTTAATTCTCTAAATTTAAATTTATCTTTAAACAGATCAATCTTATCTGGAAGGTCGTTGTGCGAAAGGTGTTGAGAAATCCAGCCAATTGAGTTTTCAGAAATAGTATAAATACTGGTATTTGGATTATTTTTGTACTGTTTAATTGCAGTATCTTCATTGACTAAACTTGTGCCTTCATAAAGAGTAAATTTTTTAGCGCTCTCAGTGTCAACAATGGGAATATTAAAGTCTTTAACAGTTTTCTTAAAAAATTCTGATACGTATGGTTTATCAATTAAAAACATAATTGCATTTTTGAAATGTGCTTAATGTTGAATGTTTGGGGCCTTATGGTTATTTCTGAGTGGTCGCAGCCAGTGCTAATCCAAAACCAATAAATATGGCACCAAAAGTTTTTCCAATGAATTTCTCTAGTTTCAATCCACCAGAGCTACGAAAGACTTTTGACGCCATGATTGCATACCCGAGTAAACTGCAGAATGACAACAGCATAAATATTGAGACCAGGGTTATAAATTGATATTTGAGGGGTGAAGCAGAATCGATAAATTGAGGAAACAGGGCGGTGGTAAAAGCTATGGCTTTAGGGTTACTTAAAGAAATGAATAAACCTTGAAGAAATAGTTTATAGGATGATATTACTGAATTCTTTTGATCAGAGAGAGGCGTATTTTCTGGTTTAAAATTAAGTCCCCTTTTCCATAGTTTGATACCCAGATAAATCAGGTAACAGGCCCCAATAATTTTCACCAGGAAAAATATTGGGGCTGAGTAGAGAACAAATGTACTCAGTCCAAGAATAGACAGCAGAGACATGAAAAACAGGCCTGTTATATTGCCTAAAATAGTTAATATTGTTTTTTGCACACCGAAGTTCATGCTGTTGGTTGATACCAGCATAATGGCTGGACCAGGTGTAATAGTTGCGATAAATGCAATGGTTGAAAAAATGATCAGGTTTTCAGGGCTCATGAGTGGTAAAAATATTTAACAGGCAGTAATAGTATTCTTCATTAAAAAGCATTATAACTGATCCATTAATGAATCGTTTCTGATAATAAACCTTTAATGAAATTTGATATATCAAAAATGTTGCATGCGGATGTGTACGATCATCCAGTCAAGGCTATAGAACTGATAGAAACACATATTTCCTGGGTTGTGTTAACAGGTGATTATGCTTACAAAATAAAAAAATCAGTAAATTTTGGGTTCCTTGATTTTTCTACATTAGCCAAAAGACAGCATTATTGTAAACAGGAAGTAAAACTAAATAGTCGGCTTACCACGAATGTATATATTGATATTGTATCCATTTCAAAGAAACACAATAAGTTGCTTATCTCGAATACTGATGTGATTGAATATGCTATAAAAATGAGGCAGTTTCCTCAATCTGCTCAACTAGATAACATGCTTGCAGCAGGTCAACTCAATGTCAGCCATGTGGATGCTATATCAAAGCTTGTTGCTGAATTTCATCAGAGTGCACAGGTTGCCGATGAAACTTCACCTTTTGGTGACCCTGAAGCCGTGTATCGACCCGTAGCAGAAAACTTCAACCAAATAAAACAGCAACTGAATACAAAGGTTTATGATGACATTCTTACTGAACTGAATTTATGGAGTGACTCAACTTTTAATCATCTGAAGACTGTTTTTACTCAACGTAAACGACAAGGATTTATTCGAGAGTGTCATGGAGATATGCATTTACGTAATCTGGTCTGGTTGGGAGACAGGACTAAACTTGAAATTGACAAGGGTCCGATGGCTTTTGACTGTATTGAGTTTAATGAGTCTTTACGCTGGATAGATGTAATCAGTGAAGTGGCTTTTCTGGTGATGGATTTACAGGATCGAAAACAGTTTCAACTTGCTAACAGGTTTATAAATAGCTATCTCGAAAGAACGGGTGATTATGCAGGTTTATCAATTTTACCTTTTTATCTTTGTTACCGGGCGATGGTGCGGGCCAAGGTTGCCATTTTGCGTCTTCAGCAAGAGGGACTTTCTGAAGAAGAAAAAATTCAGTTGTTTGAAGAATTTGAAACCTATCTTGAGCTGGCTAAAGACTATAGTCACCCTCCAAAAGTAAAACTGATTATTATGCGAGGTGTATCAGCCTCGGGAAAAAGTACGGTGTCTCAGTTGCTAGTCGATAATTTGGGTGCGATTCGGCTTCGGTCAGATGTAGAGCGTAAGCGATTAGATGATGCCGATAAAAGCCAAAGAGTACCGAATAAAATTAATACTGGCCTGTATTCAGAAAATATTTCTGAGAAAACATATGCCAAATTACTATTACTGGCTTCGCAAACTATTGAAGCGGGATTTAATGTTATTGTTGATGCAGCATTCCTGAAGTATGAACAGCGAAAAGATTTTCAGATATTGGCTAAAAGTCTGGGTATTGAATTCATTATAGTTGAACTGACAGCTCCAGTAGAAACATTGAAACAACGCATTATAGCCAGGAAAAATGATGTTTCTGATGCAGATCTGGAGGTACTTGAGTTCCAGCTGAAAAACTGGGAACCACTACATAAAGAAGAAAAGCTGAATACTATTTCTGCAAATAATCTTAAGCCTGAAGAAATAATCAAATTGATCGATAGCCTTGCTTTTTCTTAATCTTTCGTAGGGTGTGCCGTGCGCCCCAATGAATTTAACTACCAACACCAATGGTGCGTGGGGCGCACCCTACCGGTAACTTCAACTATTCCCTGTTAGTAAGTTTTCTGATGGTAAAAAGTGTGGAAAAACCGGCCTAGATCAACTAACTACCATATATTTTGTTTTAGAGACCACTAGTTTTGCTTATATTTAACCAGTTCACAAAATTCGCAGTATAGTTTGACTATATTAATTAAGCTTGTCTTTCAGTCGTTGATTAAAAACTCTGGAATTCCAGTCTTCTAGTGTATTTGTGCAGAGTTCGCGATACCTGTCGTTAACTTAATTTTTTGGAGCTGTTTATCGCTATGTCCTTTCCAGGGAATAATATTCACCATAATTTATTTGGATTACCTACCTCTTTAAGAGATAGTAAAACTTCAAAATATGAAATTATTTCTGCCATAAAAGCATACCTCGATAGGTCTAATACTCAGTATGCTGTCATGATTGATGGTGAATGGGGAACAGGAAAGACGTACTTCTATAAGTCTGAAATAAAACCACTGGTTGGTGATTATGAAGCTATTTATATTTCATTATTTGGATTAAAGACAATTCAGGATATTGAAGATGAAATATTTAAAACCATTTCCCTGCAACAAGCCGGCAGTGAAAAAACTCACAAAGGCATTCTCAGTTTATACCCGGAAATCCTCGAAGACGTAAAGATTGGCGGTTCGGGTTATGCTGTCCAATTTTTAATAAACCAATGGAAAGAGAATTCTAGAAGAAATAATACACCTTTTGTACTTTGCCTCGATGACCTTGAAAGATGGGAAGGTAATTTCAATATTTGTTTATCCTATATCAATAAACTTGTTGAACATGAAAATGCCAAATGTATTTTAATTGGAAATTTAAAGGCTCTTGAACAGGAAGATCAAAAAGGATTCGAAAAAGCTAAGGATAAATCGATAGGGCATATTTACAAACTAGAGAATAAAATAGATGTAGTTTTTACGGCTGCTCTAAGCTTAATAAATTTTAAAAATGTAACCTCGCATAATTTTATCAAAACATTGATTAATGAAAATTATTATCAATTATCGAATATTTTAAATCAGGCAAAATATAAAAATATCAGAACAATTGCCGAAGCCATTCAGTTATACGAATATATATTTAATAAAAACCCAATATCTTTCACTTCCTCCAAAAGCCTGGCTTTTAGCTATTTTTGTTCCTTGCTGGCCACACTGATTTTATTTAAAAAGTACTTCATAAATCATGACGTAAGAGAGAAATTATTGAATGGCTATAATTCCACTAATCAGGGTTATGCTTTTTTAAATGAATTAGGATATTTTGATGAGAATGAAATTGACTATATAACCAATGAATCTAAATTTTTACTTGAAGTAATTTTTTCAAGAGCGGATAAAATTTCATTAACCGGTTTATTCAGTATCGTCAAAAAAGGTTTTTATTGTGAAAAGGATTTTGAAGGTGATTTTCAAAAGTGGGGAACTGATAGTGCTTATGAAATTTATCTGGATACACCCTCGTTCTATCATCTGGAAGATTCCTTAGTTTCTAAAATTATTGATGAGGTTATCGAATCAATTTTTGTTAAAAAAGAAATTACAAATCCTGCAACTTTATTATTATTAACTGAGCATCTAACCAGTGATATTCAACTGGGTGTAATAGATCTTGATTTTGATGAAACAAAATTAAAAATTGTTCAGATATTCAAAGAGCTATATCAAAAAGGGTTAATTGATAAAGCAATAATTTATGATTTGAATTTTGGTAGTAACCGCTTTATTCATTGTCAGGATATCTATGAAATAGTACAAGACCTGAATAAACATTATATTAATGATATTGATAATCATAACTTATCAAATTTCTGGTTAGAAATAAAAAGTAAACCAGGTGAAGGAATGAAGCTTCTTGAGAAATTTAAAAATGAGCCTATTTTTTCAATTTATTATAATCCGCAGGAAGTTATTGATGCTCTTATCCAGTTCAGTAATTCACAACTCTTTGAGTTAATTTCATGGTTACATGCCAGAAACAAAAGTTCTGAAAGTAGAGCAGTGGTTATCCAGGAAATGGAGCAGGCATATAATATTGGAGAAGCTATTAATTATATATATCAGAATAAATTTGGCATGCAGGCTGGCCATTTAAAGAAAATAGCTAAGCAATTAATGCATAATTAAAATTTGGGATGATTTAAATCTACTGGCGATCATAATATCTAAATTCCAAAATGCTTTTTAGCAGCTTTTCTCATATCGACAACATTTATTAATAATAAATCTTTTTCAAATTTATTAGTTAACATTAGCCTGTTTTTGGATATTGCTACATTTACATCAGATGCAATATTTTTAACATCTACATCAAATTTAATATGAAATCTTCCTATATATGGCGCATTATCCTTCGATACAATAAAGGACTTTTTAAAATCAGGCTTTATAGAAATAACTCTTGTTTTATCCCTTTTTATTGTTTTAGATGAGCATATATCACTTAATCCAAGAGAATTCTTTTTACAGCGTGTAGATGTTCTCTTTTCAACTCCAGTTATTATTGTGTAATCTAATCTGCTTATAGAGTACTCTCCAAACTCCAACCTAAATACAGATGCACCCTTGTATTTAATATTTCCTTTTTGTGCCTGAACATTGAAACATTTTTCATATGTTACCTTTTTATCTGGTAATTTTACTGAGCATATAAAATTTATATATTTAATTCTCGTATTTGGAATGATGAAGTCATACCCAAAAAATACAGAATTACTTTTTTCATCAGAAGCAATGTCTTTGGCATCATGTAACATTCTAGTTGCAGTGCAACCTGAAATTATCAATACACCAAGAATAACAGGCATAACCCTAGAAATTCGGCCTGACAAAGTTGAACTTACTATTAAACTAAACTGCATTTTCATATCCCGATATACTGCATTATTTTCTTAGCATGTTCTCACTCAAAGCATAATTAATCAATGGCTTCAAATGGCTATACCAGAGACCTTGAATTCATTATCTTAATGTTAGCTAAATCCAGTTGTAGCAGTTCTGTATCCAGCAAATGTCTGTCCTTATGATAAATGCATTGTCAAATTTAAAGGGTAATCCCTTTAAGCTTTTAGGTTACCGAGATTCAGGCCAGTAAACCTAATGAACGATAAGTTATTCGACCGGCTATTCCATCTGGCTCGAGGTTGTTTTCTGATTGCCAGGCCTTTAGAGCTTTTTCTGTATCACTTCCAAATTTTCCATCAACATGTAACTTAAGTGCGCGCTGGAGTTTACGCACCCATTCTCCTCTGGAATTTCTTTTGACTGATTTATATTCGATTGAGGGAATGTTCTCTTCAGAGTTGGAATTGTTTCCTCCAGCCATAGCGATAGCGGTAGTGCGAACACCTTCTACCCGGCGATTCCAGCCTCTGCCAAATGTGGCCCAGTTGTCCAGGCTGCGCAGGAAAGTCAGTCGAAGATCACAGATGTCATCAGTCACTTTTACAGGGTCATGTTCACTGACCTTTGCTAGAGTTTTTGGACCAATGCCACCATCCTGTTTAGCACCAACAGCTGCCTGTAACCACTTCGCACTTCTGCCAGGTCCGGAGTTCACGGCGGCGTCAAAAACTGCATAATCCAGGCCTTTGGGTAAGTCATCACAATGACATTTATCCCAGTAACCGGAGCGATAAATCTCGGCTAATTCATTATCTGGAATATTACGCAGATCCTGTTTAGTTTTTGAAGAACCATAATGACGCCGGTATGTATTAAGAGTGACTCCTTTCATGGTAGCGCCACCGGGATCATTAGGATGATCTGCCCAGCCGCCTTCATGGACAAGAACGTGTTTAAGTGCGTTTTTGAAGCTTCTTTTCATGATTGAACCCCTGTTAACAAAGTGTAACTGCTCTATCCGATATTTATTATGCGCCGATGGTGAAGCTTTTTAAATAGCTTTGATGCTTTAAAAGCTAGTCTGTTTCAAGTCAGGAAATTTCAACAGGTTTTTACAAATGCTCTTACCGGGAAAGTCCCAAAACCTTTAATCTTTACCGGCACAGCATAGAACTCAAAACTGTGTTGAGGAATGTTATGCAAATTGCACATATGTTCAACAATCAGAACTTCTGAACCCAACAAGGTTGAATGAACAGGACGTTCTTTACCCGTAATATCGTCAATGTTATAAGAATCTATGCCTACTAGCCGGGCACCATTATCGCGTAAATATATGGCCGCATTCTCAGTTAGATAAGGATGTCCTTCATAATATTGCTCGGTGTTCCAGTGCTTTGACCAACTGGTTTCAATCAGTACAGCCTTACCATTTACATCGATATTATTAAAAAATTCCTGACCTATTGAGGTAATGGTTTCGGGTATAGTAATTTTGATGCCATCAAGGCTGGCCAGAGATTCCAGACTGAGCTGGGATAAATCTTTTCCATCTTCATATCGATGAAAAGGAGAATCCAGATAAGTGCCGGTATTTGAACACATTTCAATCTTGCCTATCTGGAAAGTGGTTCCGTCGGCATAGTGTTTCTTCGATTCTTCTCTACTGAGGTAATCACAAATGATGGGTGCCGGTAAACCTTTATAGGTTACCATGCCATCTTCAATGGTATGGCTTAGATCGATAAGTTTCTTCAATTTCTTTCTTTGAATTATTGTCGATAAAACCGGGGAACCCCGGTTTTATCTTTAAACTTAAATTAGAAATTCATTTCCACAGTTTTAGATTTTCCACGCTCAGCTGATTGCACATATTCTGGAAGTTTATCAAAATTAAGGTATTTATAAATTTCAGCACCCATGCCATCGATCTTGCCGGCATATTCCATGTATTCTTCTACAGTGGGTAACTTACCTAAAACTGAAGCAATTGCAGCCAGTTCGGCTGAAGCCAGGAATACATCAGCACCCTGCCCTAAACGATTTGGAAAGTTGCGTGTAGAAGTAGAAACAGCTGTCGAATTTGCTGCAATTCGTACCTGATTACCCATGCATAATGAGCAGCCTGGCATTTCTGTTCTGGCGCCAGATGAAGCATATATATTATAAATGCCCTCTTCCATTAATTGCTGTTCATCCATTTTAGTGGGTGGAGCAATCCATAAACGTGTTGGAATAACACCATCAGCAGCTTCCAGAATTTTTGCAGCGGCACGGAAATGTCCGATATTGGTCATGCAGGAACCGATAAACACTTCATCAATCTGGCGTCCGGCTATTTCAGATAAAGGTTTAACATCATCTGGATCATTAGGGCATGCTAATAGTGGTTCAGTGATTTCTGACATATTAATTTCTATGACTTCGGCATATTCAGCATTGTCATCGGCAGTCAGTAAAGATGGGTTAGCCAGCCATTCTTCCATGGTGCGAACGCGTCTTTCCAGGGTACGTACATCTTCGTATCCATTATCAATCATCCAACGTAACATGATGACATTAGAACGTAGATATTCAGCAACTGAATCTTCAGAAAGCTGGATGGAGCAACCACCAGCTGAACGCTCTGCAGAAGCATCGGATAATTCGAAAGCCTGTTCGACTTTCAGATCAGGTAATCCCTGAATTTCCAGAATTCGACCGTTATAAACATTCTTTTTGCCTTTCTTTTCGATGGTTAATAAACCTCGATTTAGAGCATTATATGGAATGGAATTTACCAAATCGCGTAAAGTAATGCCTGGCTGCATTTCTCCGGTGAATTTAACCAGTACAGATTCAGGCATATCCAGTGGAATAACACCAAGAGCAGCACCGAAGGCGACCAGTCCAGAACCGGCTGGAAATGAAATGCCCAGAGGAAAACGGGTATGTGAATCGCCACCTGTACCGACCTGATCCGGTAATAGCATTCTGTTCAGCCATGAATGAATAACACCATCGCCGGGACGTAATGAAACACCACCACGAGTTTCAATAAATTCAGGCAGAGTATGCTGAGTGGTGATATCCACAGGTTTGGGGTAAGCGGCTGTGTGGCAGAATGACTGCATAACCAGATCAGCTGAAAAACCCAGACAGGCCAGTTCTTTTAATTCGTCACGGGTCATCGGGCCGGTGGTATCCTGTGAACCCACTGTACTCATACGAGGTTCGCAATAAGTGCCGGGGCGAATTCCATCAACACCACAGGCTTTACCCACCATTTTTTGCGCCAGAGTAAACCCTTTATCGCTACTTTCTGGATCTACAGGACGGCGAAATACATCATTTGATGAAAGCCCCAGAGTTTCACGAGCACGCTCGGTTAATGAACGACCAATGATTAGCGGAATACGACCACCAGCCTGAACTTCATCCAGTAATACTTGAGTTTTTAATGAAAACTCCGAAATTTCATCGCCTGATTCATTCAGCACTTTACCTTCATAAGGTTTAACCGTAATGACATCACCCATGTTCAAATCATCAACAGGGCATTCGATCGGTAATGCACCTGAATCTTCAACCGTGTTGAAAAAGATTGGGGCGATTTTGCTACCTAGAACTACACCGCCCTGACGCTTGTTAGGCACGTAGGGGATATCATCACCCGTCATCCATAAAACAGAGTTGGTGGCAGATTTACGAGATGAGCCTGTTCCGACCACATCACCGACATAAACAACCTGATTTCCTTTTTGCTTTAACTCTTCAATTTGGGTAATTGCATCGGTAATGCCATCACGAGGATTTTTCAACAGTGCCAGCGCATGAAAAGGAATATCCGGACGAGACCAGGCATCCTGAGCAGGTGACAGGTCATCGGTATTGGTTTCGCCGGTCACTTTGAATACTGTGAGCTTGATTGCTTCGGCGACTTTATTCTTGCGTGTAAACCATTCGGCGTCCGCCCAGGATTGCATGACAGCTTTGGCATTTTCATTTCCCGCTGTCGCTTTATCATTCACATCATGAAAAGCATCAAAGATTAGCAGGGTATATTTCAGCTGATCGGCCGCTAGTGAACCAAGCTGCTGGTCATCCAGTAATTCTATGAGGGGTTGAATATTGTAACCACCCATCATGGTGCCTAGTAATTCTACAGCTCTGCTTTTGCTGACCAGTGGTGACTCTGCTTCTCCTTTGGCGACTGCGGCTAAAAAGCCAGCTTTTACATAAGCCGCTTCATCAACACCGGGAGGTATTCTGTTGGTGAGCAGGTCAACCAGGGTTTCATCATCTCCGGCAGAGGGTTTTTTCAGTAATTCAACCAGATCTGCGACCTGTTCTGCATTTAATGGTAAGGGAGGAATCCCTTGTGTGGCACGTTCTTCAACGTGTTTTTGATAGGCTTGTAACATGAAGGACCTCGAAAAAGTTTAATCTCACCGGGTGTGGTGTTGAGATGTTTAATCTGGATTCGAATATAAAACCAGTTTAGTGATGCGGGGTAGTTTAATCTATGCGGTCAGACTTGTTAAGGGAGAAGCATCAATGTGCTCTATTGAGTAATCCAATGCTGCCCTAATTTGATGATCTGGGTTGGCATTATGCAACTTGAGTGTTAGTGGATCCCGGGCAAATTTCATCAAAACTGTTTGAAGACAGAATTTCAAGAAAACTCCGTGCCTGTGGAGTTAAAAATTTACCACGTCGAATAACCGCTCCATAAATCTGTTTAGGGAAATATTTTGTTAATGGAGTCGCAGATAATTTTTCCTCTCCTGTCAGACACAGGCAGCTGACAATAGAGATCCCCATGCCTTCTTCTACATATTTTTTGATAACTTCCCAGCCACCGACTTCCATTGATACCTTATAAGACACGTCATTATCAGAAAAAATTTTATCGACTTTACGCCAGGTGGATAATTCCCGGGGTGGTAAAATCAAGTCATAGGGTGAAATATCTTCAAGGCTTACATTTTTCTTTCCAGCCAGCGGATGATCTAAAGGAGTAATTAACACGGGCTCGTATTCAAAAAGTGGTTCAAAAACCATGTTGTCACTTTCTGCGGCCTCAGTTCCAACGGCAAAATCTACACTGTCAGATTTCAATAAAACACGCCCTACCTTGCCCGTATTGTTGGAAAGTTTGACATGAACGCCGGGGTTTTCCTTTTTGAAACGATGAATATATTTTGGTAATAGGTACATGCAGGCGGTCTGACCGGCAGTAATATGCAGTTCACCCGATTCCAGACGGCCAGCCATGTTATTAAAGTTCTTAGCCAGATTATCGATACCATTAATTAATGGTTTAGATAGTTCATACAGAATTTTCCCATCCGGGGTCAGGTTGATAACAGGACCACGACGTTCGAATACCTGGACACAAAGTTCACGTTCCAGTGCTCTGATCTGTAATGAAACCGTGGGTTGAGACAGAAATAACTCTTCACCTGCTTTTGAAATACTTTTAGTTTCGACTGCTTTGCAAAAAGCACGTAACTGTTTTAGTCGATTTTGTTTGTAACAAGGTGGTGAAACACTCATTTAATACGCCTTTTAAAATTCAGAGCCATTATTTTTATATATGAGAGTATAACGTTAATTCATGCCTTCTGCCTAAAAGCATATTTATGTTGGTGAGTATGAGTAAAGGTTTAGTAACTGTTTTGAGTATCGGCCTAAAATATTTTGACTTGTAAACCAAGTACTTCAGCTAAAATTTCATAGTCTCGAACATGCTCCCCATAAACGATAACGGTGTGCTCACGACTGATGTTATCGATGAAACCTGGAAGATTTCTAAATTTTAGTAACCCAGTCGCTTCGTTATGAGGCATATTTTTATGGCGGGTTGTTTCAATAGTTTCTGCATCGGCAATTAATAGTGTTTTTCCATCAAATTTTAATTCAATTACGGTTATTTTTTCACCACTAGCTAAATCGCCATCGCAGCCACAACCTCGCCCATCACGTTGTATTTCATAAGTGCCGCCCCAGTCTTTCAGGCAGGTTTTGTTATCAGGTGTCATTTCTGGAGATACAATGCCGACAAAACCACAGTGAGCAAGGCGTGCAATGTTTTCCCATTGTGAACGAGAAAATTGTGATTCATCGGGGGAAAGGGGATCTCCAAAGTGTTCACTTAGTGCTCCTACATATTGAACTGGGTACATGTTCGACATCATGCATGGTTTATCCAGGAAATAGCTGGTAAGAACCATGCTCATCATGGCGAGATAGTCACCGTCACAGGCAGCGATGTAGCCGTCCTCTCGTAACAGTAATTGTGCCAGGCAGGGAACATCTCGAGCTCCACCTGGAATGAGGTCGCCGAAACAGTTGACTCCAAAGCCTAATGCTTTTTCCTGCTCTAAAATGATTTTGATACTTAAGTATGTTCGAACAGCTGTTTGTAATTCATTATTATTACAGCTTAGATTTTCATAACGGGCGCAACGCTCAGACCAGACTTTTTGAACCTGTTCATCACTAAATTGATGATAAAGATCCCGATAAGCAGATAATGGTTTAACGATGATTTTGGTGCCGAGGTTGTCGGTGACTAAATGACCTGCTGCATGAGCATTCCAGGGAAAATTTTGAGTACCAAAAACCACCAGTTTGCTATTGCCGAGAAAACGCTTCATGCCCAGAGCACGGAGTAATGTTAAACCTTCCTGATTATTTTTTACCAGGTGCACATCAACACCAATTGCCTGCAACATGTCACGAGCTGACCAGCGCCAGAAGTCAGGTTCATCAATTTTTATTAGCGGCCAGAAAATAAAAGGCAGACCTCGCTCAACCAGAGGTTGCGGGTGAGAGTTCCATATTTCTGTGGGGTAACAGGGTATGCTGACAGGAATAATGGCATCAATATCATCTTCAAGATTTTTTACCACCTTGCTCCAGTGCTCTGGCGATTTAATGCTAATGACCGGTAATACCTCGGCTACAGGACTAACAACTTCAGCAAGAGCTTCCAGATCTACACTGGGTGTTCCTTCACCGGATTGAATAGGTTGTAACCTTGCTGTGGGACGCTGTAGATAGTCCGGGATTGCTGAATGTAAATATCGAGAAATATTAGAGAAGCTGCTCATTCTAGGTCGCCAAATGCCCGTTTGTTATGTAAAGATTTCTTAAGAGTTATTCTGGATTAAATGCAGGCTTAGAACAACAGCTACATTTTTTACAATGAAAAATGATGATTTTGATACAGGTGCTGATCTTAAATGGAGATATTTTTTTGATAAAAATGAACAAAAATTATTTAAGGCTTTCAAAGAGATTGAAGGGAATAATTATAAATTAGAGAATTGCCATGAAAATGATGATGGAGATTGGGTAATACAATTATCCAAAATTGAAATTCATACACCTGATTCTTAAAATAAAAGAAATGAGGCTATGAAATAAGTTAGCAGAGCGTTTCGAGGTCAATTTATATGATGGTTGGGATGTTGGTAATATTTAAGCAATAACAACCTGTTCTACAAAGCTTTTCAGGTTGTCTCTAAACTTATTTATGCTTATGCTATCCACCTGGGGTTCTCTATTTAAGTACGGTAGTTCCGTACATTTTAATAAAGAACACTGACAATGCAAATGCAGTGGTACAGCAAAATTGGCATGCTATTTAATTAACAGTAACCTTAGGTTTAGAGAATCCTCTTTATGTTAAAAATAATTATACTTTCAATACTTTCGTTGTTTTCAAATATTGTGTTTGCAGATGCATCATTGAAAGTTCATAAAGTCGATAACAATGTGTATGCATTGGTGGGTGAGCTTTCTCAGCGCTCAAAAGACAATTTAGCGAATAATTCAACTCATGGTGTCATCGTTACTGATGAAGGCGTCATTCTCATAGATTCTGGTGGCAGCTATCTTGGTGCCCGACAAATTCATAAAGTAATTCAGGGGATTACAGATAAACCCCTAAAAATTGTCATAAATACTGGAGGGCAGGATCATCGTTGGCTTGGAAATGATTATTTCCTGCAACTGGGAGCTAGAATTATTGCATCAAGCACAGCACAGGATGACCAAAAGGCCAGGGCTGATTCTCAAATGTCTCAGCTTGATAATTTAATTGGTGAGAGCTTACAAAATACAAAACCAGTTTTTGCAATTGAGGTATTTGACTCTAAAAAATATATTGAATTAGGGTCGGTTAAACTAGAGTTACATCATTTTGGACCTGCCCATACAGCTGGTGATATTGTTGTCTGGATGCCAAATAAACAAATTATGTTCACGGGTGATATTGTGTTTAACAATCGGATGCTAGGCATAGGTCCAGCGAAGAATTTTCAGAGCTGGATTAATGTGTTTGAAAAAATGGCCAGCTTTGAGCCTTCTCATATCATTCCAGGGCATGGTGATCCTTCCAATTTACAAGAAGCCACTATAAACACTTATCAATATTTAGTATTTTTAAAAAGTAAAATTGCTGGAATCTTAGATAATGATGGAGATATGCAGGATGCACTAAAAATTGATCAATCGGATTTTAATTATTTGAAAAACCATGAATCTATTGCTGGTAAAAATGCTCAATGGGTTTTTGAACAAATGGAGTTCAGTTATTGAACTTTTGTAGTGTCTATTTCAAGGTATTTAAATGCTATTTGTTTTAACGTAATAAACATAAGTAAAATGCACCCGGAACAGCAAAATTGGCACGCCATTTTGATGTTCCGGTGATTTTGGCTGATAGCTAAAAATGACCTCCTTAAAGAAGATAGAGGTATTTCATTCGAAGATATTGCTTTACTCTTTTCTATGGATTACGAGTCAGTGAGTTGATTGCTCTGAAGGTCCGTGATATTGATGGAGAGCGACAACTCTTCTACTGTCCATAAATTAGTATTGCTAAAGATATCTATGCAAGATTCTATAGATTCTTTATACTTGCAGTCCTGAAAACGATTAGTGAAAACTGGATTAATTTCATTCCAGGTCAGACAACATGCCAGTTAATCCTCCCATCACAAAAGATGCCGTGTTAATGACATGGGAACTTCGAGAATTATTTGCGTCCATTTTAAGCATCACAATATTGGGCGTTTGATGCGGCGAAAGTTTACACGCTACTCGAAAACACATTAGATTTTTTATTTAACCGGCGGTAAATGATGGCGAAAATTTTTCAAAAAGGTCCTGCAATGAAGCAGGCAGAGCGAAGCAAATCAAACTTTAAAGTCAATAACAACCTTCGTCTGGGTACCAGGAAAGCACCTGCACAAATCTGTGTTCAAACTGAAGAGCGCAAACAGGAACTGACAGAAATTTTTTCTACAAATGGCTGGGTCTGTGTTATTAAGGTGGATGCTGAGCAGGATGAAAATACCCGCGATCTGGATATTCTTCAAAACAAACAGGTCACCGCCGTGAGCACAAAAATGGCTAATCGAAATGACCCTTGTCCCTGTCAGAGTGGCAAAAAATATAAAAAGTGTTGCGGGGCGTAAAGTGCTTTATGCAGAGCTCTAAACATCGCGGTAAATTTAGAGAGGTTCCATCCTCAGATCCGTTAACGCTACACCCTTGTCGCACTTCTCCGGCTAAAAACTGGCGGAATGACGGTGCTTAGATATTTATTGACCTGCATAATTTTCATACATAGCCATTTTCCTTAAAAACCGTAGGCAGAACATAATATTTGTATCTATTTAATCAGTAGAAAGGCAGTTAATGAATGTTTTTCCCTGGCATCTCAGGTTGAATTTTTAAATGGTCGTATAGCGGCGAATTTTTCATTTCGTCCAGTTTGAGTATTACCTGTGGTAAAAATTTCAGTGCTTCTTCTATCTTTTTATCATACTCATCTTCTTCCATCTCGTTCTTAATCTGCTCACGATCAGCAACCAGTGACACCACGCCGAAGGCTAACTCGAGATTTTCTATTGCATTATTATCTTCTATATTGAACCAGACTTCTTCGCTAACCAGCACTCCATCCATAAAGCCAAGACACCACTGCTCAACGGTTGTTGAACCAAATGCCTGTGCTGAGATATCCTGATAGCCGGGCACCTGATTAATGCCTTGCTTAATAAATTCTTTGATTTTGTCATCAAATTTAATCAGGACTTTACACAATTTGGTTTCCTGAGCCTCAGAGTCAATCTTGATTTCCGGCAACTCCTTTATTGCTTCCCACCATTTCTCAGCACTAATCTCTACAGGTGAGAGTGCCAACGATGTTAGATACCCTTTAAGACGATTAATGGTCAGCTTTCTATCATCGCTCACATCTACTGGAAAATAATCGAGCAACATCTGCTTCTCATCTTTGTTTAGTTCATGCTCAACCACATTAAATTCCTGTTAATAAGTTAAAATATAGATATGGTATCAATCTCTAGCCCAATAGCAATGCGAGACCTAAGCTAACTAAGACCATACTGATGACCTGTTTAAAGCTACTCCTGGTAGGCTCTTACTAAAATTTGACTCTCGATTTACGTCTGAAATTGACCTGCCAACTTTTTACTTATCAAACTGCTAGACTGGTCACGCACGATCATCAACGCCTGATCACGTGCAGCCTCATAATGCCAGCCAATATCCACAGCAAATCTCGGTAATGATATAGGGCAGGCCATTATGATCGTCCGGATATTTTCAAGCTGACAGTGAATGAGCAATGCCGAAAATTGGGAAATGACTCGGCATCCCCAATATATTTTAATATGTCTTCACCATTAACCAGCGAAGATTAAGGTCAAATTATTTTAAGTAAATGGAGTTTTTTGGGGCTTTTTTCAGTCCGGAATCACACTGGACTCATTATCTGTATTAGTCAGCTGGTTTTAAACATTACCCTCACTCACGGTGAAGAGTGAGGGAAGTGATGCTTCCTGCCAGACTGGTTTTAAATTTTAATCATTGCAATCAGCTGCTTCTGTTGCTGATTTTCCAGAGTGACCGTTTGAAGATCTTCGATTTCTTCATTTGTTCCCCAGTTTCTGATTGTTCTAATTAACACTTTAGTTTTAAGGCCTAACTTATTTTGATCACTGGAAAAATATTTAACCAGTAAATCGTATTGGCCTTTTGGTGCAGATTTATTGACATACATTTCCGGGCCAAAACCTTCAGTTACATCCTTTGTCATGAAACCATTAGACTCAGTTTTATTGTGTTTGTAATAACACTCTTCACCACTTGGTTCGATGATGTGTAAGTCAATATCAGTGCGGTCTGTATTCCAGGAAATTGCAACAATAAGATCACTGCCTGTTAAATTAATCTCTCGACTTAAAGAATTTAATTTTAGTTTTGCATAATCCTGTGCATAAAACTTTTGATTAGTTTCCTGTGTTGAAGAAAGCCTTAAAAAATTTGCATAATCAAGTTTATGTATTAATTCATAATCACCAAATCGATTTGACCATTTACTTGCCAGACCCATTTCAAAATAAATTAAGGCCAGATCATTGTTATTCAACTGGTGTGCTAATTTTGCCAGATAAGTATATGACTGAGGTTCATACGGTCTTAAGTTTGCAGCTGTTAAATGTAAGTTGAATGCTTGTTGATAGAGTCCCCAGCTTTCAGCGGCAAAAGCTACATCACGAATAATGGCCACATCAGAAGGCATTTGTTCAATCAGCGAACTCAGTACTTTTATCGCATCCTGAGCACTGTATTTTTTATAACGTCGAAGTGCTTCGGTTTGAAGCTCATCGTATTTAATAGCTTCCGGTTGTAGATTTTGCAGGTATTTCTCAGGTACCCATTGTTTATCAATTTTCTCACTGATCTTTTCATTTGCTGAAATATTAAATATATTCATCGGCATATCATCAATCAGAATTGATACTGAATCGGGTAAAGAAAAATTGATAACAGTCATTTTTTCCAGCTTCTCAATTTGAGCAATCAATCGTTTTTTAGGATCACTTAAGGTTTCAGCAAATCCCTCACTGAGTTCAGCAAATATCTTTGATATCTGTTTATGCCCTGCAACAAAAGCATCTTCAGATGGTTTGATTTGATAACGTTCATAATCTTCTTTGCTTTCTAACATTAATAGAGAACTGGACTTGCCGGGAACTCTAAAATGGTTTGCAAAAGCTGAAGCTACTTTCTGTTCAAGTGCCGCTATTGACTCCAGTTGATTTACGGCTATTTGTCCAAATACACGTGAAGTCAGACTGGAGTCGATTTTTATTGTGATAGGCACTTGTGCACTCTTTATGATCTCACCTTTGGAGAAAGTTAATACTATTTTATTATCAAGCTCAGATAACACTCTACCCGTCAATGTGATTAACTGTCCGGGGTAAACTGAATTAGGTCTGCCTGAAATTAAAATATCATTTGCACCTTTTAACTCTACGGATTCAATTTTCCAGGGAACCATTTTATGTGCCGTTGCAAGTTGGTCCAAGTCTGTATCATTTGTTAGCTGATAACTACCACCTCCAATTTCCCGTGTTAAATGAGTTAGCAGTTTAATGTCTTCGCCACTTTGTCCGAGGCGGTATGTATACAGCTGATTTACAGTTTGAAACTTATTTATATTCTTTTTAATAGATTCAGAAATAAAGAAAGACTCTTTTTCTCCCCAGGTGATTGCTCCATCGCTGAGTAAAAATAGATCGAACTGTTTGTTTGAGTTTTGATTATCAGAACTCTCTTCAGTCCACCACTTCGGTGCTGCGGCACTATTAAGTGCGGATGCTAAATCGGTAGCGCCCTCTAAAATCAACTGGTTCAAATAGGTTTTTAATTCCTGTCTTTGAGCGGTTGTATTTTTTACAAATGCCTTTTTCCACCAATGGCTATGAATATTAAAAGTAAGCAGAGAAAATTCCGTTATTTCAGATTCATTTTCCAATAATATTTTTTCTATCAATTTAACCCACAGATGAAATTTTTCTGGAGATGCACTTAATGAAGTATCTAGAGCAAATACAGCCCTGGGGTGTGATGCCGAATCGGTTGCAGGTAAGTCAACTTTCCATTGCTTAGCAAAAAATGAACCTGCCTCATCCTGCCCCATCAATGCTACATTGGCATGTTGCTTAACCGTGACACGTATTCCATTGAAGTCAGTTCCTTCTATAGTTTGCTGAACCAGTTCATTATTCTTACTGATAATAACCGGGGCTTGTAACTCATCTTTAATAATTCGATTTAGTACAATTTCTTTGGCCGCTTTCTGGTTGATGAATAAATTTATGCGTTTTTGAATGGAATCATTGGTCACCGGTAAATCGAGTATCAAATCTTTATCAAAGCGGTTTAAATTTAAGTCATAACCCAACACAACCCGGTGAGTTTTTCTGGCTTGCAAGGGAAAAACTTTAGCTGAAAATACACCTGCCCCAGCCCACTCCAGTAAAGCAGGGTCAACTTGTCGAGCTACTGTATCGTTATAGGCAAAAGCAGCTTTTTCTCTGGAAACCATGATAGCTTCTTTTGGTTCTAACCAGCGGCTGGCTCGTTGCCCCATAAGAGATTGCGGGGATAAACGAGATAAAGGTTGATTTGGCGTATCAAAAATTAAAGGTGTTTTTAAGTTAGATTCTATCGATGTAGCGGTTTCACCAAAGGCAAAAAAGTAGGGAACAACTCCATTTGGTAACCTGAACTTAAAAGAACCTTCCAGGTTACGGTTATGAGGATTGGTGTAAAATCCGTCAATAACAACTCGTGCTCTAAAGCCATCAATTTGAACTGAAATATCAAGGGCTTCTGGTTTTAACTCTTCATCCCTTCCTAGCTTAATAACGGCATTGTTTTCAGCCTGAGAAGAGGGTTTCCAGCTGAGTGTTTTTTTAGACGATTTATTTTTTTGATCCTGTTCATCAGCTAGAGTTTCCTCTGCAGCGGATCTTGCATTATTAGCTACAGCATCAGCGGCAACACTCATTTCTGTTGGCATACCAAAATTATTGGATGTACAGCTGGCTATAAGAATAGTCATAAAAGCAGTAATTACTGCAATAGATATTTTCTGAATATGTATCATTTTTTTAGTTAGAAAGTGGGTGCTCAAAGTGAATATTCAGTGAGCACCGTTATTTACAGGAGTTTATATAATGATAGTAGCTTAAGAAGGAAGGAAATCAATCGGGTACTTCACAATAAAGACAGGAACTTTTTTATTTGAAAATTTGAATTTTTTAATTTTAGATACTAATCGTTTCTCGAGTTTCTTATGCCCTAGTTCGCTTGAAAGAATGAGACATTTAGTCACGGCACCATTGGCAGCAATGGTTAATTCAATAACAACTTTACCCTGTAAAGAAGGGTCTTTACGTAATTCCCTGTTATAAATACTAAATATTGCCCCTTTGTTCTTTTGAAAGACTCGTTCAATTTCTTCCTGACTTCGGGTGGCTGTTCTGGTTTTCTGCTGAGTGACTTTGGCAGCAATCTTTTTACTACTCTGAATGGTACTTTTAACCGTTGTTGTTTTTCGTTGTGCCAGTTCACTGGTTGTAATTTGTCGCTCAAGAGTATTTGTGGTGATACCTCCGCTGCCTGTTGAGGCTTTTGCGGTCAATAAGTTACTGGTGGAAACAACAGTTTCTGCCTGCTTACCCGTTTTCAACTGTGGTTCATCAGCAATATCTGAAAAATCGAAGCTTTCTCTTAGATCAGCGAGTTCATCACTTAAAGCGATTAAACCTGCTTGTTGAGCTGTCTTTTTAGCCGCCGCACGACTATCTGGCTTGGGTACAGGCTTAGGTTTTGGCTCTGCCTTCTTTTTGGGTTTAGGATCTGGTTTTTTAGGCTCAGGCTTTTTCTCTTCCTTTTTCTTTTTAGGAACTTCTTTCTTGATTACCTTTTTTAGAGGTGGAGGTGGTGGAACTTTCTTTTTTTCCAGGATAAGTTTTGCCAGGCGAGGTGCGATATCTACCAGTTTTTTCTGCTGAATTTCGGGTACAGACATGTTATTTAATGTTATGCCCATAACCAGAAACAATATTATAAAAATGATAACCAGGTATTTAAACAGGCGATCTTCCTGTCCTTCTACCCAGGGTAAATTTGGTTCCGTTGTCATCATATTAACTTTCAGTCCCGCTAGTTTTCTGATTAACAGCGAATGACAAATTGGTGTATTCAGCGCCAGCACAGGTCAACATTATCTTTTTGAGTAATGCATAGGGAATTTTTTGATCACCCATGATCGTGACCCCTTTTTTATCAGTAATATCTTTACTGCTGAGAGCCAGATCATTGAGGGAGTCAAACAAAGGTTTTATAGTTTTAGACTGATTATCCATGGCAGCTTTTACGCTGATGATTATTTTTCCCTGCAGACTGATATTATTGCTATTAACCGCAATTACAAGATTCCTGGCGGGTAATTTTTCAGAGTTAGCACTGGGTAAAACCACATTTTTTGGGGTAGGTAATACCTCAGAATTGGTTGCATTGACCAACAGGAAAAAAACCAGGATGGTAAAAATATCCATTAACGACACCATATTCAAAGATGCATTACGATCATTTTTACGCGCATGATGAGCCTGCATGCGTTTGGCACGACGTGATAATTTCATAATTGATCACTCATTTTTTTATTCATTATTTTTTTGCAGCATCGCCAATAGAAATATCAGGGAATAATTCAGCTTGAACTAATTCACCTTCATGCATCGTGCTGAATGACCGGGCACTGTCCATTACCTGAATCAGGTCATCATAAAAAGTATCCTGTTCAGACAAAATTGTTAAATTTGTTTTATCTGGAAACCGGGCTTTTACCTGCTTTAATACCTGTTTCAGTAAACCGTAATTATGGCCATCATTAAGGCTATCTATTTTTTTGATTAAGCCACCTTTATTGTCAGACAGAATCAATGCTTCTTTTCGTATAGTGATGCGTAACTCAAAAGGAGGATCTTTTTTATCCTTACTTTGCTGACTGCCTGGTTTGGGTAAATTCAAATCAAGTATGGTGATATGAGTAAATACCGCCGTCATCAACAGAAAAGGTACAAGCACCACCATGAGATTCATGAAGGCGGTGATGTTGAGCTCTACCGCTGGATGTTTACGCCGTGAACGTGTTCTACTGGGCATTGCCTTGCTGCCCTGAATTTTTAAACTTGGTCAGTTGGTTGACGAATCGAACTGTTGCCATTTCAAGGCTATCGATAATTTCAGTTGTTTTGGTTTGTAATAAAGTATAAAAAATGAGCAGGGGTATGGCGACTATCAAACCGAAAGCCGTTGTGTTCATGGCTACAGAAATACTGGTAGAGAGAATTTCTGCTTTCATCGACGGATCGACCTGGGCGACAGCAGTAAATGCTTTTATCAAACCGATAATGGTGCCTAATAGTCCTAGCAGGGTTGCGATATTCGCAAACATGGCCAGGTAATGAGTACGCTTTTCAAGTCGGGGAATTGCTTCCATGATGCTTTCTTCCATCGAAGCTTCGATGTCATCACGCCGCCTGGCTGATTTAAAATTACTCAGACCCTGGGCCAGTATCTTGCTGACGGTGGCATTCGAATCTTTGGTAAGCTGAATGACACTATTCATTTCACCTTTTTGCAGCATTGGCATAATTTGAGCCAGTACCTTTCGGTTTCTATTTTTAGCTGCACTCAGGTAAATATATCGTTCGATGGTAATGGTGAGTCCTATCGCAAGTACCACTAGAATGGGGTACATGAAAGGACCGCCTGACTGGAAAAATCGAATTACGGTATCAAGCATAGTAAATCACTCCGTGGGATATAGTTTTATTTGTCATAGTTAGTATGTGTCAGGGTTTAATTTCTGATTCGGGATACAGGTCATTGTAATATTTAACCTGACGTTTAAAGCTTGTTCTATCAACTGTCTTAAAGGCTTCATCCAGCACACTGGTAAATGGAGGTGTGCGGAGGGTTACCGGTTGTGCCGATTTCCACGGCACGATATAAAGCACCTTAGGTAATTCCTTGTTGCCGATGATTGCGGTTCCTTCCATTTCGAGTCGTTGTTGTGCGAAAGTTATATTGAAGGATAGCAGTAAAACTAGAGATAAAATTAATTTTGCTAAAAATGTGACTTTATTTCTAGAGTTCATCTTCATTTACCCTTGTCAGCCGCTATTCTACGTTTGATATCAATAACCCATTTTTCTACCTGCTGATTGGTATTACCGGTCAGTTTTTGAAAAATTACATACTGTTCCAGTGCCAGAGGTAAATCCTGTAAATAAATATCCAGTAAAATACCCAGATTTAAATGAGCATTGGCATAATCAGGATCTGCTTTGATAGCTTTATAGTAATTAAATAGAGACATTTTAAACTCACCTTGCTGACGTTGTATAACAGCCAGATGGTTATAAGCGATGGCATCATTTTTATTTTGTTTTATGGCATTTAAAAAAGCTTCTTTGGCCTCTCTATTCTGATTTTTATGTATATACAATAAACCCAGATTTGTAAAAGCATGTTTTGCAGAAGGGTTGGATTTAACGACCCGGGTAAACTGCTCAATTGCTTTATCAATTTCACCGGCCTGAGTTGATTTCATAGCTTGTTGATAAAGCACTTGCTGCGGATCCGGCTCAGATATTTTCTGCTGAACCGGTTGGGTTTGTGGCTCCTGCTTAATTTTTGATTCAACTACTGGTTCTGGGCTTGCTGTTTTTTGTGGGGCAGACTGGCAGGCTAACAGGTTTGCTATCAGTGCAATAAATATTAGAAATTTAAACATGTAATTACTCAGCATAGCTATCGGTCAGCTCGGTTTTTGCATAGGTGAAAGGCATTAATTTACCTAATGCTTTCAGACTGTTTTTAATAGAGTCGTCAAAGCTTCCTTTTGGAATTCTAGAAAGGTTTGATTTATGAATGTTAATAGATTTCTCTTCAAAAGGATAAGCCTGATCTTCGAGTAAATAATTGTATTCTTCCAGTGCTTCTTCATTCAGCTTTTTAGGTCTTTCTGAAGTTAACAGGGCATTTGCAAATTCTCGGTAAATTTCTGCAATATTAAAAGTTGCTGTCGTAGTAACTTCTTCGACCTGATATTTTACAGCTTTTGTATAAGCTGTGATTGATTTCTTCATTAAGCTCTTTTTTACTTTCAAACTTTTCTTTAAAGGTATGCTCAGCTTTATTTTTGAATACTGTTTACGTACTGGTTCAATTAAAATCAGGCTTGAAGTAGCGGCAAGATAACGTGTTCGATCTGTGCGCTGCCTTTTGCCTTTTGCATCAGCTTTTACAATCTCTCTTAACCAGAAATGATATCGCTCAGATTCTTTTTTAGCTTGATAGTACTGAGCGATTTTATAACGTAATTCGATGCTACGAGATATCGGTGTTGGGTATTTTTTAATATAGGTTTTATAGGTTGAAATAGCTTTAGCCTTTTTTCCTGCCTGATTGTAGAGCTCAGCTACCTGCCACAACATATCCTGTTGTTGATCTTTAGGTGTTAGCTTTATCAGGCTCAACATTTCACCTGCCGCTTTAGCATGCTGACCAGAATTATTATAGGCAAGGGTTAGTTTTTCGGTCACGCTCTGAGTCCATTTTTTCTGCTTAGGATAAGACTTTCGAAAAGTCTCCAACAGAACGATTGCCGTAGGCCATTGTTTTAGTGTCATATATTCGGTTGCGGCATCGTAATCTGCAATTATTCTTTTCGGTGAACCAGGAACAATTTTACCGAGCCGTAGAAAATGTTGAGCGGCAAGTTCATGGTTTCCTCGTTCACGCTCCACTTCACCCTGTTTATAAATAGATGAAGCCAGCTGTTCGCTGATAGTATTTCTTTTTCGGGCTTTAACGGGCATTCCTGCGATAACTTTTGCATAAGCTGTTTCTGCGTTGGCATATTCAGCTAATTCAAAGCTTGAATGTGCAATTAAAATCCATGCACTATGTTTTAGTTTTTGTTTAATCTTAGGATTTTTAACCAGTTTACCGGCTGTATTTTTGGCCTGGTCAAATTTTTTCAAATCAAAGAATTGTTCTGCTGTTTTTAATAAGACTCCAGGACTACGTTTATCATCAGGAAATTTATCGGTAAATCTGAGTGAACTTTGAATTAGATTATTTTTTATTATAGGCCTTTGTTTCTCAGGACTTATTTTATAAAGCTTGTTATAGGCTATCAGAGCCGCATATCCAGATTCTGCACTGTTTTTATGAGCCGGGTACAGGTAGGCTGTTTTTTCATATTCTGCAATGGCTAACTCATATTGCTTGGCATCAAAGCGAGATTCTGCCAGTAAAAAATTAACTTCTGCAGCTTTGCTATGTTGAGGAAAAGAATCCAGGTATAGCTGATACCAACTTGCCGTTTTTTTGTAATCAGTCGATTTTTTACTCACCCTTGCGGTGGCGTGATAATGGGTAGCAATATCGAACATATGAGAAGTTAAAACCGGTTGCAACTTAGCCTGTGTCTCTGCAGTTTGCTGGTTCCAGTAAGCACTGTCTTTATTATACTTTTTAACAAAAGTTTCTTTTTCCGGTAATAGCAGGGAAGTAAATTCTGTTTTTTTATAAGTATTTATAACCAGTTGATGAAAAACCGGTGTGTAGCTGGAAAAGGGGTAGTTTTCTCCAAAAGAAATATACACATCGGTAGCATCGGTGAGCCGATCTTTACTCAGGTACAAGTCTGCCAGTTTACGATACAGTAAAGGTTCATAGCTTCGTTTTCCTGCAGTATTAAAAAACTGGCTGATCGGTTGTCTGGCAGGTAAATATGAAAAAGCCAGACTGGTAACACGCAGCACGTCCTCTACCAGTTCTTTCTCGGCTCGACTGAGCGAATCTTTCAGTTCAAATTCACCCACAAACTGTTGCTGCTGTTTTAAATCTAGAAGCTTAACAAAACTGCTGATCGAATTTTTATTCTGATTTTGCTTAAATTGAGCCCAACCATATTTGTATAAAGACTTTTCATAATATAATGAATCAGCATGATCTCTCACTATGACACCATAAGCTTTTTCGGATCTAGCATAATCCCCTTCTACGAAAAAGTTTTCACCCAGTCGAAACTGGATTTCATCAATGTATTGGGACTTTGGAAATTGAGCAACCAGTTGTTGCATATAAATCTGCGATTGTTCAGGTTCTGATTGCATCGCATAAGCACGTGAAAGTTGATATAGAATTAAATCATTGTCTTCTCTATCGGGATATGTTTCCAAATATTGTTGATAGCGTTGAATAGCAAGTTTAGCTTCCTGCTCTCCCTGTTTTACTCTTGCCGGGTTCTCTGACAGTTTGTTATCCAGGCTGGCTTCAAGTTCCAGATCGGCTAATCTTTGCACCTCTTTCCCGTATTCACCTCCCTGTGGTGAGATCGATACTAATTCACGATAGCTTTTTATCAATTGACTATTTTTTTCACCAAAAGAAACTTTTGGGTTTAAATCTCTGTTTGAAGCCCTGTTGGGAAGATCGGAAATTGTTGGCTTTATTTTATCAGCAGTTTGTACACATGACTGAATAATGATTAGACTTGTCAATGTTAAAATTAGGCGAATTTTCATTGCGCCCCCTTTAATTTTGACACTTCATCGTGAAGTCTTGTCAGGGAGTAATGCGCACTTAGCTTTAACTGGGTTAAATGTATTTTTCTGTTTTCAATAACATCTGTGGCCAGTATATTGATGAGCTGTTCCTGTTGATCAATTAATTCTGATGCATCAATTTCCATACGTTCTATTTCACTGGCCTGCCCCTTAATACGTTGCTTAAAATCAATCAATTTTAATTCATTAATAGCAGAGGCCTGCTGTAACGAGGTTGCTGATGATTTTGCTTTTTCAAGAGCGCGATCAAGTAATTGTAGCTGACGTAAAACTCTCCAGTAGCGTCGTGGAAAATCAGTGTTGAGCTCCCACCTTAGCAATCCTGACAGCAGGCGATATTTCTGTATTTCATCAGACATGTCCTGATGGCTTTGTAGTTTTGAGATCAAATTATAAATATCTTCTAACTGCTCCAGATAGTCAGTTTCATCTTCATTAGCCAGTGCAAAAAAATCTTCTGACTGTTTTATTCGTTGAACTTCCTGCGCCAGTGCATCACGTTGCTGTTGCAACTGTTCAAGTTGTTTGAAATCAGTGATCTGTTTGAGCAGTTCACGTTTGCTCTCGAAAGAATTTTCACGCTCAGTCAGCATTAATTTGAATGCCGGCAAACTACTTTTCCACTTAATTAATGAGCTGTGTATCTCGAGTAATTCCTGATAGTTCAAAATAGCCTGCTGAAATTCTTTACTGGCAAACATGTTATGAAGATAGGGAGTAGTAAAGTGCTGCGGTAATTTATTTTCTAAAGAACTTTCTAAGGTGGGTTGAATAATTTTATCCTGATAAAGCGTATTAATCAGTTCCATTTCATTAATGCTATCGATTGCTTTATCCATGTTGTTCAGGGATGTCGAAAATATTTGCAATGCCTGTTCATAATATTGAATGGCCAGGTCATTATTATTCAACTTCTCATAGGCGTGAGCAATAGCGAGATAGGCTTCCAGTGTGGCACCATCCAGCTGTTTTTTATCGACCAGAGCGAACCAGTAATCTAAAGCTTTTTGATGATTTAATAATCGACTCCAGGCCCAGCCTGTTGCGAGTAATGCCTTGTTAGTTAAAGGACTGGATGTATGAATTCCTCCCAGGTATTTCAAACTATCTTGCAGTTGTTTTTGACGCAAAGACGTTAAGCCTAAAACAAGTCTGGCGGAATCCTGAAGTGAGCGTAGTTCATCATCAACTGCCTGCCTGCTTATGAGCTTTAACAACCATTGCTGTGCCTGCTGATTTTGCTGTGTAGTATTAAGTGAAACCCCCAGGTTATATTCAGAATAGGCTGACCATAGTGACTCGCTATTAATCTGTGAAACTGTTTCTGCAGCCTGTTCAAATTGCTGGTTCTTAATATAAATATTAGTCAGGAAGTAGTGCTTCTGAGCTTCTCTTTGTGGAGTTAGTGTCTCTGTGATTCGAGTTAATAATGCTTCTGCCTGTTGATAATTGTTTTTTTCATATTGAACCCTGGCCAGATTAAACCAGGTTCTATTTTTTATTTCTGTAGCCGTTTTATCATCCAGCAAATGGGTTAATAACTGTTCAGAGTCTTCAGGCAAGCCGTATTCAAAATACAGGCCACCTAATAAAAGATCCATGTCTTCAGGCTGGATTTGATCAACTTGCCTTTGTTTTGCAACTTCGAGTGTGGTTATTGCATGAAGCTTTTTATCCTGAAAAAGGTAATACATGGATCTGCCATAAGCAAGATCCATAACTTTTTGCTGATGTTCTTTTTTCTCAGGCGTCTGTTCAGTCGCAATTGCTGGCATACTCAGGCATAGCAGTAAAGATAATGCTGAAGGTAGTATCAATGGTGACTGAGAAAATAGCATCACAAATATTTTTGAGTTATTCCCAGATTCGTGTATTCAACTTAGGCTGCTCTTTTGACGGATCATCAATAATTTGCAATTCGATAAATTGTGGATCGCTACCTTTTTCTATTGAGATGGTTTTACCTAGTCTGTAATCACGATCATTCGGGCCTTTACCTGTATAAATAGCGATAATCTCGTGCTTTCCTGATGCCAGATTTCCAATAAAAAGACGTTGAATGCCGCCTCTTTTTAACGCATCTAATTCTCTTTCTGTGTAAAGGTGATTAGCAATGATTTTGTCATCAATCTTAAGTTGCACGGCATCCAGAGTGAAAAGCTGACCAGAATCCATAGATAGAAAAACACTGAACTGAGTATTGGCAGGGAATAATAAATCCTCTTCCAGAATAAACAGGTTTCTATTCAACTTGAGAACATCCTTCTTCAAGTCCTGAATATTCTGCTGTAACTCGGTAATGGATTCTGTCTGCTGTGCATTCACCGGCACAATATTTAATCCAAAACTCAAGGATAAAAATAAAGCTAAGCGGATGGCAATATTCATGAGCGACTCCTGTACATTTGTAATATTTTTATTATATCAACCGGGATCAGCCGGGCTTTCTAACCCGGATGAATAAAATACCACACCGGTTGAATCTATGATAATGGCATCCATGTTGTCCAGGCTGTTAATTAATTCCAGTCCCTTTTTTGCCCCCAGAATAAAAATACTGGTTGATAGTGCATCGGTTGATGTTGCATCCGGACCGATGACTGTTGCACTCCAGGACTTTGTGGCTGATTTTCCAGTCTGCGGATTAATTATATGATGAATTCGTTTTTTGTTGGATAAAAAAAATCGTTCATAATCCCCCGAGGTGGATATCGCGGTGTTGCTTAATGGAATGCTTAACGCAATAGCCTGTTTTTTTCGTGGATGCTGTATGCCAATTATCCATGGGCGTCCCTGCTTATCTCCCAGTATTCGGCTATCTCCTCCTGCACTCACCAATGCTTGCTGAATACCGCATTGTTGAAGAATTTCGATTGCCTGATCAACAGCATAACCTTTTGCGATACCCCCAAGATCAATAGACATTCCCTGCATGGCAAATTTAACAGTATGATTTTCGAGAACCAGATTTTTGTAATTAATTGTTTTCAGTTGTTGGCTTATCGTTTGGGCATTGGGTTTTTTATGCGACCGATAATCATACTGGAAACCTATTGAAGCAAATGTAATATCGAAAGCTCCAGATGATAATTCTGAAAAGTGTATAGACTGTTTAAGCAGATTAAATAATTCAGTGCTGACAGATACATTTTTTTCTGATGCCTGCTGATTAATAGCAGAGATTTCACTGTCGGGTTTATACGGGCTCATCAACGCATCGATTCGATGCATTTCTGCAAATACCTGGTCACTACAGTGTCTGGCGCTGGCCGGGTTTTCACTCCATAACTCAACATTCACACGTGTGCCCATCACATCCTGCGACTGTTTTAACCAGTTTGCACTGGTTTGACTAATACCGCATACCATCAATATCAAAGGCAAACTGTATCTAAAAATAACTGACTTCCACTGCATAACTCAGGTTTAACAGCCAGCTTAAGTCAATGGTCCAAAAGCAGCATATTGATCGAAGGCACTGCCGAGGCCATGATTAGGAAAAGTACTGGCAAACTGTCCAATATCACCATTTAGAGACATGTAGTTTAGTAACACCGTATTCACCAGTAAATTAACATTGTTAGCAGCGGGACTAGATGAAGTAACTACAGAAGCATCTGCAGAAAAACGTCCAAGTTGACGTCCAATTACGGATGGAGTTACCAGGGTCGTTGGTTTAGCGGTAGGATTATAAACCAGCATATAGGAACAGGCGGTTGATGAATTATCCCCGGTCCATACGCCCTTACCTCGACCACCGAGTATTGTGCCCATGTCAGCGGTATCATCTCGCATGCCATTACTGGCCACAGATCCGTCACTGTAGACGTAAATCATCAGTGGTTTACCCTGTTTTTGTGCATAATTCAGGCAGGCCCCAATGCAACGACCAGCTCGTAAGTCGCGGTTTTCACCGGTTCTTCGATCACCGGTATGGTAATCATAACCGCCCATGGTAATGCAACCACCGGCAGAATAACCGTTTAATACCATTTTCATCACGGATGCTGTTTTACGGAATTCACCATCATTTTCCAGTTCATCTGCTGTAAAAATATCCAGGATATTAGTGTCTTTGGTGGGATCAACTTCTCTTCCAGCAAATCTATCAGCCAGTTCAGCTGCTTTTAAGTAACCGCAGCGCACCAGGTCCTTAACTACTTCATCCCTGGTAACTAAACCTGTAGTAACGGTGTCGAGTTTAAGTTTTTTATGGGTAATTCGAGCCATCGATTCCATCACCGCTGTGACATCAGCAGGATTACTTAAAATAGCAGTGAGTTCACCAACGTCAACCATGCCGGTAACATCACTTGGGCGATCTACTTTGGTCGGGCGAACTTCGGCATTAATCATATCTGCCGGTGCCATCGAGTTACCGCCGGAATCGGTGCTGCGAGAGCCCACCAGGTCAACTACGCTGCCTTTTCCACCCGCTAACGCTATACCATACAATGGATTATGAGGATTATTGCTAGTGTCATTACCCGAACGTGCAGGGATTACACAACCATCCACATTTCCTACTGAAGCACCGGCTCTTTCCAGTATGCCCATCAACATTGCGCTGTCAGCATGGAACTCTAAACCCAGTTCATCATTCACAAAATCATTGTTGGCACTGAGATTAAGCAGGGTTGGAGTAAAAGCAGAAGAATCCAGACCCGGAACCATATCTCCCGGAATACCCATTTTGCTGTAACCGGCAGTTGAAATAGTGCCGTCATTTTGACCACCGGCTCCTCCAATCAGTACGTTTGAACCGGCAAGGTTCGCACCACCCGCGAGATCAAAGCAGATAAACGGGACTTTAGCGTCGCCAGTGAGACCACCGAGAGAGCAATTTATATCTGCAGCAAGTGAATCAACATCTGCTGACAAAGCGGCCATAGCCGTATTGGGCGCTGCAAACAGGCTGAAAACACCACCACTGATCAAGGAGGCCGATCCTCCCATGAAACCCTGTCGAATAAAGTCTCGGCGGGTGAAAGGCTTCGCATGATCAGAATGATAAAGCGGTGCATCAACGGGATGGGCTTGCTGATTTTTTTTAAGTTTACTGGTCATAATCATTTCCTATTGAATCAGCATGGCGGCACTGCCGACTGCAGCAGCACAAACGGCTTTTACGATTTCAGCTGTACGAGCTACGGTATTGATATCCGTACCTAAGTTGCAGGGAAAATCCTCGTTGTAATGGGGATCGCCATCGACAGGACATTTCGTCATTTCGGTAATCAGGCTGTCGTAACTATAGATTGCGGTGCCACTGTCCAGAGTTTGTGTTGTATCGGCTCCCAGCAAATTGGCAGTTTCAGTTTGATCTGGTTGTGAATCCAGATTAGTTGACAATAAAAGATCTAATACGGGGTCTATCGCATAACCTCGTTTAGTCTCTGTATTAAAAGCTGTTTGTGCTGATTCGCTGAAATCAACATTGGTAAATAGCAGTCGATTTACATCACCGGTTGCTAAAGCACTGTCCAGGTTTACCCTTTCACTACAGGAAGTTAGCGCCAGTTGAGCTATCGCCATCTGGTGAGATGAAAGAAAAGCATCGATGGTTTCAACCGTGGGTAATTGCTGTTTGTATTGTAAATACAGGTTGTTAACCGTTGAATTGGTCACAGGAATGCCCGTAATTTTAGCGATGGTTGCATTGATTTCATCAAAAGTCCGCACGCCAATGTCTGAAGAAGGTTCTGCATCGAGCGGGGCGGCAGGAGGTATGGGTGCAGGTTCTATGAAAGCATTGATGTTACCGGCAAGAAACTCAAAGGTGAGGAAAAACTCATCGCTGTCAGCTCCTTTTTCCAGCGCTATGACGGCTCCATGAGATGACAATAGCTGGCCTTCATCGACTGAATAAACTTCATTGCTAACAGTCTCATCCAAATTGGCAAAAGATTGACCGGCAATGGCCTGTTTACCATTAATGCCAATACGCATTTTCTGAATAGTGAAATCACCAGGTGCCCAGGTAGAATCAAGATTGATAAAAGTAGGCTCATTAAACAGGTAACTAAAGCTATCAAACTGCGAAACTTCAACTTTAATGAAGCTATCATCAATACCCGTCTGCTCGGCAATAGAAAATAGCAGGAAGTATTTCTGACCCACACCCGCTTCAAAATTTTGTTTAATCTGGGCTTCAGTCAGTACTTTATTGTGTACCGCTGCCAGACGAATTTTTCCGGACCAGGGGTTTTCTTTTGACAAGCTATTGCCCAGTACAAATGCAAAAGTATCATCCCAGACATTTATAGAGGTTGACTCACCTATTGGGTCGGGTACATCGATTGGTTCTCCGTTGACGAAGATTTGGCGGCCTTTAACAGGGTCATAAGTGGCAACCACATGCTGTAAACTGGACTGCAGAACTTCTGCTGCATCCGGTGTTGATAAAGCAGGTTCTCCATTGGTATTGGATTGAGCAGTACGATTATGGAAATTGTAGTTATACAGTGTTTGCGTCAAAGCAAAGTTTTTGCTCGTAGAGCCAACTTCAAAACTGAGGATATTGGCATTTTCCTGGGTAACATTGGCCGGAATAACCCAGGCTTCTATCGAATATTCACCAGATGATTTGATAAAATCATGCAGTTTTTTACTGGATTGTGTATCTGCCCTGGCTATACCCTCAGAAAAGTCCAGCCCATAAGCGCCCAGCCAGTTGTAGTTTCCTTCCAGGCTCAAATTCATGGCAGGCTCAATACCACTGGTATCGAAGGCTGTTGAGCCTGTGCCTACTTTAAATTCCCAGATGGCGATCATGTTGAATTCATGGCGATTACCACCCGATGCTATGATTCCATCATCCAGTAATACCAGTGCTTTACTGGTAATCAAAGCCTGATCAATTTCAGTGGTTGGAATCGCAGCTGCGAACAGTTCAATCGCAGTCTGCATTTCCATAGCATCATCCAAACATTCATCTGACCAGCAATTATGCTTATCGATTAAACGTTGAACTAACAGTGAATTAGAAGGCAAATCAATATTGATTTTTGGCTTAACGGCTTCGTAAGCTGAATTTTCATCCGGGTTTGCAAAGAATGGAGACTGCTGCTGAGAAAGCCCCTCTTCATAATGACAGGCAATGCAATGATCTAACAATAATGGATGAACAGTTGCCGCAAAACTATCTGCTAAATCGGGAAAAGTTTTACTATCCCCCGGTGTTTTAATCTCCGGGGCCGTTAATTTGATAGCACGTGCTGTTGTCGTGTCATCGGGAATACCTGACCAGTTACTGATCATGCTTTTTATGCTGTCAGCACAAACAGAGTCAAACTGTTCCCAGCAATTATGACCTTCTGCGAGCTTAGTCACCATTAGAGAGCTGGAAGGGTCATCTAGATCCACCAGAGGAAGAGCCGCCGTGTAGGAAGTATTGACGTTAGCCGGGTCGGCAAAATAGGGAGCCTGACCACCGTCTATATCGGCGTGACACTGTCCGCAACGACTATCAGTTTTCAAGTTATTCCATACATTGATTTCATAGGCGCGTTCTGCTTCACCGGC
>JABHSO010000013.1 GCA_018669845.1 Gammaproteobacteria bacterium
ACTACCTAGAAAATACCGCGCATTCGCAACAGCTTCAGGATCAGCACAACAAAGGGCGAACCGTGCATCAACAGGTCAAAGATATCAAGCGGCTTCACCAGCGTTCCTGCTGAGAGCATCTTCAGCTTTTCCCATAGATGAGGCTCAGGAACAAAGGGCGCTAGCCCCAAAAAGAGACAGGCGATTACTATCATCTGCAATGAAATATTATCTAACCAGGCCACTAACAACTCCTACTAAGCTTTTCATAAAGTTCTCTAATTGTATATCCAGTTACCTGTAACCTATCTTGCTATCACCAATAATCAACATTCATCAATTATTAAGCTTGCCTCATGCGTTCCTGTCGTTCCATCTCTTCCACCATTGCCGCTTTAATTTCCAGCAACACAGAATCCACATCGGCTGTCTGAGCACTTTCTTCAAAACATCCTGTAAGCTCTATCTCCGGGTGTAAATCACCCGCCTCATACAGTGCCCATATTTCCCTGGCATACCTGGTAGCAAGTAATTCTGGAGCATACAGTCCGTAGTACTCGGTTATTTTGTTAACGTCTCGCTCAAAGAAGTGCCGGGCATTGTTATTAGCAGTCGAATCAACTGCTTGAGGAAGGTCGATTATTACCGGGCCATAATCATCTACCAGCACATTAAATTCTGATAGATCACCGTGAACTAAGCCTGTACAAAGCATACGAGTTACATAACGCATCATAATGGCATGATCTTCCAGAGCCTGCTCTGTAGACATTGACACATCGTTTAAGCGCGGCGCTACCTGACCTTCATCATCCGTGATCAATTCCATTATCAGCACACCGTCAAAACAGCCATAAGGTCTGGGAACTCGTACATCTATATCAGCCAGCCGATATAATGCATCTACTTCGGCATTTTGCCAGGCCTGTTCCTGCTCGTTACGACCGAATTTTGAGCCTTTCTCCATCGCTCGGGCACGACGGCTATTACGCACCTTGCGTCCCTCCTGGTAGAGCACGGCCTGCTTAAAGCTACGTTTATATACTTCCTTATAGATTTTGGCACAGCGCACCTCGGAACCGCATCGCACCACATATACATCGGCCTCTTTACCACTCATCAGCGGGCGGATAACTTCATCAACCAGACCCTCTTCAATCAATGGGAGTATTCGTTTTGGAATTTTCATGGCGCCTTATACCCTATTTCTGTATAAGATGAAATAATCGAGAGGAAGATTAAGAAGACCTTTATAGTAAATTTAGCAAACTTTCGGGGCAGAATATGCAGTTTGAAAGTTCATTTCAATTTATCCAGGAGGAGTTCTCTTACTACTTAAATCATGGGATGGTACCTTTGACTATTCCAGTGCATAGCTGATGTAGTCACAAAATTTTCTTCCATTATCAGTTTAACATTGACATTATCTGGAGTCAGTTTGGATACGCTTTCCGGTACTAATGCTACTCCCTGCCTACAACTCACATACGGTAAGCGACTGTAATTTTCATTGTTGTATTTTGTATAAAAATTTTATTAGGAGATTCCAGGATGGCTGTTATAAAAATTGAAAATTTACCCATTATTGAAGACCTCAACGATAAGCAGAGCAAGAATATCTATGGGGGCGGCTGGTCATCTACACTGGGTCTGGACCCAGCCAGGTTTGGCCTGGATCCGGCAAAGTTTGGTTCTGATCAGGAAAAATCTGATTCTGACGGTACTGATCCGGCTAAATTTAGTTAGCCTCAACCAGAGTGTCTATTTACACTCTCTGGAATTTTTCATTAAGAATCGTTACGCCCAGCCAGCCGGAGACCAGCTATCCATCATCTTTATGCGCGCTGCATGCAAACGTTCTGACATCAGACCGGCAAACATTTTCATGAGTGTATAACCAAATTTGTTATCGGTTTCGCAATGTTGCAGCAAGGCCTTGCCATCGAAAACCAAAACTCTAGAATCGAGCTCTGCCATCGCCTCGAATGTCCATTTGTACGGCGGTATCAGCCAGGACCACCCCAGGATATCGCTGGTCCCTAATGTCTGCACCACCAAAGCTGGCCCCATAATAGCAGGGACTTGCACCTTGATTGAACCATCCAGCAGTATGTAGAATTTGTCTGCCAGATCCATCTGCCTGAACAACATATCACCGACGACGAACGACTTTTCCTGCGCGTGCTGAATGAGAATCTCTATATGTGCTGGATCGAGATTGGAAAAAGTGTTGTGTGACCGGAGATAGATTGCTATTTCATCTTGTGTCAAGGCTCGAACCTCTATTCTAGTGGTTGGCTGGTGAATGCTTCATCAGGCCGTTATTTAAAGAAATAATGACACGTAACTTTAACATATGCATAGATAAGCACAACTTATTACACTGTAATCCATTCCTTATCAGCGACCGGTAGTGGATAGGACTTTTAAACTTTTTATACTTCCCTGTCTTTTGATGGTGGCAACTCGAAGTGCTTCCGATATACACGAGCAAACACTGCTTGAGATGAAAAACCACAGGAATAAGCGATTGTACTTACCTGCAATGATGTTTGTCTGAGAAGAATGCGTGCTCGTTCAATTCGTAGGTGAATATAATACTCGTTGGGAGTTACTCCCATAAATTTCCCAAAAACTCGTTCAAGTTGTCGTTGTGATATGCCAATTTGTAAAGCTATTACCGGGACTTTCAAGGGTTGGGCCAGATTGGCTTCCATAACCTGAACAGCTGCGATCAGGGATGGATCAGATTTATTTAACCGATCACGCTTAATCAACCGTTGTTCTGTTTGACCTGCACGAATGCCGCCCAGGATTGCACATTCGGCAACTCCAACTGAGAGTTCTGTGCCATGCTGCTGACGGATCAGGTGCAGCATCATATCAATTCCGGAGGAACCACCTGAACAGGTCCAGCGGTTTTTGTCGATGGTAAAAATCTCACTGGTGAGAATTACTTTTGGAAACTTCTCTGCAAATCCTGTGGCATTTTCCCAATGAATAGTCGCCCGACATCTATCCAGCAAACCTGCACGTGCCAGAATGTAAGAGCCCGTGTCGATAGAACCCAGAATCATCCCTAGCATTGCTGATTTCCGAAGTGTGGCCAGAAGCTCAGGGGTAGAATGTTGCTCAAGATCAAAACTGGCACATACGATCAGCATATCGCAGTTTGAGACTGCTTGAAGGTTATTCTCTATCACCAGGCAGGTCCCATTGCTTGAAGTTATGTGGGAGCCTTTTGGTGTTATCAATAACCATTCGTAAAGAGGGTAACCGCTTACCCAGTTCGCTTCACGTAGCGGCTCCATGACACAGGACAAGGCAATCATTGAAAACTTTGGAAGGACTAAAAAACCTATACGATAAGGTCTGACAGGAGGTGAATTGATTAGAGAATCCATATACAAAAAGATCAAGCATTTGACGAATTAAGTCAAGTTAGATTATATCCAGCATGCTACGATTTTCAATATTCTGCCACCCTCTGTCATACACACTAACTAAAATTACAGGGTATATAATGTCCGAGCAATCATCCCAACTGCCCCTCACCGGGTATCAGGTTATCGAATTTGGCCACTATATAGCTGGCCCTGCAGTTGGCATGATGTTAGCTGACCTGGGAGCAGATGTAGTCAGCATTACACCACCTGGTGGCTTTAAATGGAATCAGGCCGTCAGCCACATTCTAAACCGAAACAAGAAAATCGTTGAAATTGATCTTAAGTCCAGTGAAGGGCTGAATCAGGCGAAGACTCTTGTCAAACAAGCAGACTTGCTGATTGAAAATTTCCGACCGAGTGTTATGCAGCGGCTGGGACTGGGTGTTGAGGTCCTTCGATCTGACAACCCGAGTTTAATTTATCTTTCATTACCTGGTTTTGCCTCAACAGACACCGAGAGAAGCGGTCTACGAGCTTTTGAAGGAATTATATCTGCAGCCTCCGGGCAATTTACCGACATGGGTCTGAACCGGGTTCTGCTGGGAATCAACCCAAGCTACTCACCTCTACCTCTGGCCTCAGCGTATGGTGCCGTGCTAGGAGCCAATGCTGCAATATTGGCACTGTTTCATCGTCAACGTACCGGGCAAGGAGATTATATCGAGGTGCCACTTGCATCTGCTTTAATGGAGGGACTCGTTTATAATTCACAACGAGTAGAGCGCTACCCGGAGCGGTATAAATCTCCCAGGGAAAAGGAAATCGAACGTCGTCAGGCAGTCGGACTACCGATGAACTTAAGCTTTGATGATCTTCAGGAGTTTCTTGATCCATTTTATCGTAGTTACCCATGTTCAGATGGACGCCTGTTTTATGTTGTCAGTGCTTCACATACAGACCATGCAAAGCGCACTCTAAAAGCTCTTGGTATCTGGAAGGAAATAAAAGCTGCGGGAATTCCACAACAGGAAAACTGGTACAAACCAAAAAATGAGTGGCTTACTGATTGTGCATTAGGGGCTTACCCGCTTAATCGATATTGGGCCGATATTGTATCAAAGGCTATGGCAAGGGCTTTTTTAGAGAAAACGGCATATGAATGGGAACACTTGTTTGGCAAAAAACGAGTGCCGGGACGAGCTCACAGAACTACTCAAGAATGGCTTCACTGTGATCATGCAATCAAATCAGGTTTGATCAACACGCGTATTGACCCTCTTTTGGGTAAATTGCATTCCATTGGTCCAGTGAGCTGGTTGACTGATTCAGCAGAAACTTCTGTTCAACAGGTATCGGCAAAAAGATGCAAAGCAGATGAAATCAAATGGAATAAACCAGAGCAACTAACCCAATCCGATTCGGCATTGTTATCCCAGGGGCGGCAGTGGCTGTCCGGTATAAAAGTGCTGGATATGACAAATGTTATCGCCGGCCCCACAATTGCTTCTTTTCTGTCCCGCTTTGGTGCTCATGTCATAAAACTTGATCCTGTAAAATCAACATTTGATCCGTGGAACACTATCGTTTTTGGGATGCAGGCAGGACGAGGCAAAGAGAGTATTCTCGCAGATATTAAATCAACTGAAGGTCAAAATATTTTCCACCAGCTTATTGAATGGGCTGATATTGTGACCATAAATGCAGTTGACCGACAGGTTAATAATCTAGGGCTGGACGAAGATAATCTTAAAAAAATAAACCCGCGAGCGATTCTATGCCAGGTTGATGCATTTGGAGGTCCACAACGAGGATCCATGAGCGACCACCTGGGCTATGACGACACGGTTCAAGCTGCAACTGGAGTGATGATTCGATTTGGCGGCTCAAGGCAAACTCCCGAGGAGCATGCACATTTTGGCACGATTGATGTGCTGGGTGGTTTTTGTGCCGTAACGGCGTTAGCTGCTGCATTGCTTCGCCGGGAAAAAACCGGACATGTTTGCAGGGCTCGCAGTTCGCTTATGTCAGCGGGACAACTCATTCAGATGCCTTTTATGTATGATCACCCGGAGCGCGAACCCTTTGATGAACCCAGTGGTAGAGATGTATTGGGTTATGGAGCACATTATCGATTTTATGAAGCGAGCGACGGCTGGTTTTTTCTTGCCTGTGCTGATCAGGGTGAGTTAGAAAAACTTGCATCATTGTCTGCATTTAAACACATAGGTGCCGTGGAGAATCAGGAGGAGTACTTGGTAAAAAAGTTTGCTGGATTCACAGTTGCAGAATGCGTTGAACTACTCACAAAACTGGATATTGGTGCAGTTCGTCCATCTTCCCTGGCAGATTTGCGTGATCAATATATTGGTACTGAACAATCAGAAATAAATAAACAGGGTAGTAGCTATCAATTTGTGCGCCATAATATTGCCAGTGCAGGGCGTTGGGTCGAACTTTTTGCGCCTTGCGCCATCCGTCCTCAAGCGGGAGAAATCAAGGCTTTTCCACCGGCTGAGAAATATGGTAAATCCACAAGAAAAATACTCTCAATGCTTGGATATTCTGAGCAAAAAATTGACCATTTGTTAGCCCAATCCATTGTTTCATCAGGGTGGTGCGAGAATTACCTGCCTGAGTAAGAGGAGAAAAAAATGAAACGCGATAACTCAAGACTTAAGCAAAAAGATTTATGGGGTGGCTATACACGGCCAGGTGCACCCAGATCAGTCCATGATTGTTATTATCAGCACGCCAGTAATGACCCGGAAGTACCACAGCTTTGGGCCTATACGAGTAAACTTTCACATGCGAATACAGATAACGTAGAACTTCATGTCAACACGACTGCGCCAGCATTTGATATTTTAATATACCGTGATGGTGTACAACGCCTGGAGGTGCACCGACAACAGGCTGTTATGGGTCACTTTTTCACTACTCCTGATGATTGTTCAGTCAGCGGATGTGACTGGCCGATAACCTTAAGTATTGCAATCGATTCCAGCTGGGTTTCAGGTGGCTATATTGTGGAGCTTAACGCAACAGCTGCAGATGGTTCGCCTTTATCATATGACCATGTATTTTTTGTACGTCCTGATGAAAATATTGATAAAAGTGGTCGATTATTGTTGGTAGCTGCGACTGGTACCTGGACCGCCTATAATGACTGGGGCGGATCAAATCACTATGAAGGAATCACAGGATCTACAGGTGATCTGTTTTCCCCAACTCTCAGCCACCAACGTCCTTTTGCACCAGGCTTTGTCAAGCTGCCTCATGATGCCCCACGTATCCCTTTGTCTGAACCTCCTGAAATGGGTGCCGATGTCTGTTATCCCCATATGGATTGGGCATATGAAAATGGCTATTCTAAAAAATATGCATCAGCTGGTTGGGCAAGTTATGAAAGATATTATGTACATTGGCTGGAAGAAGTCGGTTATGACATTGATATTATTGCTCAGCATGACCTCCAGTATTACCCGGAAATTGTCAGTGGCTATGATTGTCTGACCACCATTGGTCATGACGAATACTGGTCATGGGAGATGCGCGATACTATCGACAACTATGTAAAACAGGGGGGGAATATTGCACGTTTTGCGGGTAACTTCATGTGGCAAACGAGGATAGAAAACGAAGGCCAGACCCAGGTTTGTTATAAATATCGAGCAAGGGAAGAAGACCCTGTTCGGGAAACAGAAGAGATAAACCGAACTACGATTTCGTGGGACGCTCCCGAAGTGGGTCGCCCCGGAGCACAAACATTTGGCTTAAGTGGTACCTTCGGGCTTTATGCTGGCTGGGGTGGATGTTGTCCACGTGGTGCTGGTGGGTTTACTATTTACCGTCCTGAGCACTGGGTATTTGAAGGAAGCGATCTCTATTACGGTGATATTTTAGGTGCTCCATCCCGGGTGTTTGGCTATGAAGTGGACGGCGTAGATTATATCATAAAAAATGGCCTTCCCTTTGCAACAGGTACAGATGGAGCACCAGATAATTTGCTTATTCTGGCTGTCGGATTAGCCACCGTGTTTGAAGCAGATCATGGTAAAGAGAACAAACTCTTTATCGGGTCAGACGATGTCGAATTCACCGCCAAAACCCTTTACGGTAATATAACACCTGAAAATTTTAATCGATGCAAACGAGGTTCGGGCATGATTGCCCTGTTTGGCCAGGGGAAGGGGTGGGTGTTTACCGCAGGATCCTGTGAGTGGGTGGCAGGACTGATAGATAATGATCTACATATAGAAAGAGTTACAAAAAATGTACTCAATCGATTTTTGGGGATTTAAGGAGCCTCTTATTAATGGGAAGCAATATTAAATTTGGTAATTTTTTCAGTAGCTATGAAAAAGTTCTGCAGCAAGTGTTAATAGGGACTTATCCGAAACAGGGGGTTTAAAGTTGCTTTTACCTGCAAACTCAACACAGCCTGAGAATTTTTTTTGTAAGTCATCATCTGAAAGAGGTCGACCAGGCATTCCGTAGGCTTCACCACAGAAACCCTGTAAAGTTCTGCCATCTTTTAGACTTAAACTAAGTCGAGCACTCTCAGGATAGAGAGAAAGCATTTTGTCTGTAGACAGGTCATCAGCTTCAATGACGGTCACCTTGTCCATTAACTTAAGCTTCTGTTGTGTAGAAATTTTATCTACAGTCAAATCATCTAATTGCACAAAACCATGAATCGCTGAACAAGCAAGTGCATAAGGCAAACTAAACTGGGCCTGCTGTACCGAAGCAGGTTGTGGATAGATCAGGCTGGTATTTACCAGTACAGGAACTTCTGCCGTTATTGAAACAATATCACTAACATTCGCATCAGCTTCTTTCATTAACAGTCTCATTTGTTCGATAGCCGCATGAGCTGCTGAGCAGACAGGATTTAGTTTATGTAAAAGCCCGGGGCTTACCAGCCTCCATTTTTCACCAAGGGTATTAACTTCTGAAGTTTTGGCCACGCCTTTATTCAATACAGCAAAATAACCTTTTGAATTTTCAAAAGCATCCACTGGACCCGTTACACCAATTTTTGCGGCACGTGCAAAACCTATAGCCTGTCTTGCTGTTTCGCCAACCAGGTAAGGTTTCGCATCAGATCCAAATACCGCTTTTACGCCACTTGCTGAGCACGCCGCAAGACTGATTGCATGTCTGATTTGAGAATCCGTTAATCCCAATACACACCCGGCTGCTGCTGTGGCACCAATTAAACTAAAAGTAACCGTACTCCACCAGCCTGAAAAATAGTGATTGTGTGTGCAGATATCGGCAAGGGTGTAGGTTATTTCGGAGCCCACAATAAAAGCTGAAAGTAAGTCAGCTTCATTTCCTTCACATTCTTCAACCAGTGCTAAAACTACCGGCAGTACAACAGCTGATCCATGCATGATGCCGGTATAACTTGTGTCATCAAAATCCCAGGCATGGGCAGCCGTTCCGTTAATGAGTGCTGCAGTTTCAGCATTTGAAGGTTTTCGGTTTATGGTTGAACAGCTACCTGCAATCACCGGTAACCCATTTGCCAGTCTCTCGACAAGAGGGTGAACACTTCCCGCCACCATGACACCGAGCGTATCCAGAATAGCTCGCCGTGAAGCTTTGACTACTTCTTCAGGAACATTGTCTAAATCAAAATCATATGCCCAGTTTGCAAATTTTTCGGTAAGTAATAATCCAGCCAAAATTAGTGCTCTTTTATTTCATAACCAGATGGTTTGGCTAACTCACAGATCAATTCCCATAACGAAACTGTCCAGTTGAGGGGTACAATTATTTCAAATCGATCTACCGCCACGCGGTGAATCAATACAGCAATCTGGTGAATGCCACTCTGTTTAAAGTTACCCACCGGAAAAGTAGTCATGGAAAAATCAAGCGCTGCCAGTTGAGACATTAAGTCTTCAACTTGTTCCCCCTGCACGGCAATTATCCAGCGAGCATGAGAAAGGTCTATTAACGGCGTGCTTTCCATATCCGCATTTTCAAAAATATAACTAAATGATTTTTGGTCTACACGTAACAATATTTTTTCCGGTGCGATTCTAAAACATGAAACATCATTGGATAATTGAACGGTGCCATAGTCACCCAGACCATCAAGTCCAATTGATTTTAAAGTGGGTTTAGCAGCTTCATCAAAGTCGTCCCACCCGGCCAGCTGGATCAATAATCCCGGCGCATACTCTGATAACTGATAACCAGTATGTGATTGATAATTTTCATGTTCGCGTAGTCGAGCATGTTCATTCATAGCTAAAGGGGAACGTATTTCAGGCATTCTGTCTTTCTCCTTTCGGATCAAAGAAATGAGGCGACACAACTTTGGCTGTTAAGGTGGTATCACTTAAAAAATCTATCACACGAATTTTTTCACCCTTTCGTTCAGTTCCATTCTTTAACAATGCAAGGGCTATATTCTTTTTCAAGGCAGCAGAGTATGTCGTTGAAGAAACCCATCCATCGCCATGCCCTTTGGCCTCATCCATTTCTGAAAACAGTAAGGAGCCTGCTAAAATATCCTGTCCCCCTTCAACCTCAAGCCCCACCAAACTCGGTCGTACAGGATCAGTTAAAAAAGGACGATTTTTTAATATTGAACCAATAAAAGGTTTCTTTTTAGAAGCAAAACCATCCATGCCGATGTCCTTCAATGTGGTGCGCCCTTCAATTTCAGGACCTGCTACATGTCCCTTCTCTATTCTTAAAGCACCCATTGCTTCTGTTCCATAGGGGCGAAGGTTAAATTCATCACCAACTTGCATTAAATATTCCCAGATATGAAAACCATAACCTGCCGGGATATAAATTTCATAGGCAAGTTCGCCTGAATAACTCATACGCTGAATACGAATATTAACTCCGGACATATCAGCATGGGTTAGATAGTTATTCGGTAAAGTTTCATTCGTTAAATCAGCACCTGTAGTCGCCCTGGTTAACAACTCTCTTGATCGTGGTCCGGCCACGGCAATAGCTGCCCATTGATCAGTAATCGTGGTGACATGAACTTTTAAGTCTTTCCAGCTGGTCTGTAATAACAATTCTGACAGTGCTAACACTTTAGCCGCGTTAGCTGTTGTTGTTGACATAAAATAATCAAACTCTCCCAGTCGGGCCGTCACGCCATCATCCATAATAAAACCATCTTCCCTTAACATAACACCGTAACGGATGCGCCCTACTTCCAGCAACTTCCAACCATTTACATAAATTCGATTTAGAAATTCAGCAGCATCCGGCCCCTGCACAGCAATTTTACCCAGCGTTGACACATCAACCATGCCAACACCGTTTCTGACATGAGCAGATTCTCGAATATAACTATCTCGTAAACTTTCACCATTTTCTGGGTAATAACGTGGACGTTTCCAGGCACCCACATCCATTTGAACAGCGCCGTGTTTTTCATGCCAGTCATGCATTGGCGTTAATCGAGTCGGTGCAAAGTGCAAGCCTGTTTCTGCACCAACAAGACTGCCGATTGTGACAGGTGTATAAGGTGGGCGGAATGTGGTGGTGCCCACGTCAGGAATTGTTGCATTGCGTAACTCTGCCATTCGGCTCATCGCATTAATATTGGAAAGTTTGCCCTGATCGGTCGCCATGCCCAACGTGGTATAGCGCTTCAGGTGTTCGACGGACACATAACCTTCACGATGTGCCAGATCAATATCAGACCGCGTGACATCATGTTGAAGATCAATAAATGCTTTACCCAAAGTTTTACCTGTTGAGTCGGTGACACACCAGAGCGGACAATAATCCCGTCCCCAGCCATCGGCATATTGTGGTTCTGGCACTATGGGTTCATCCCCGTTTTCATAAGCGCCTGCTACAGTTTCTGCCGCAGCAATCCCGGCTGCAAATCCCTGTGATACCGTTTGCTTTAAGTCATCTACAGCCAAAACTGAACCCGCACATTTCATGGTTGGAAGAGAATCAGGTACAGGAACAAAACAACCTTTCTCACTTTCAAAAACAGGTTTTTGTTGTCGCTGGCTCCATAGATGAAGAACCGGTGACCAGCCACCTGACACAGCGATTAAATCACAGGGCAGAGTTCGCGGTTCTCCTGCGGCCCTTCCTTTGGCATCAATAGCAGTGATGATTGCAGATGAAACACACCGTCGACCTTTAGCTGCCAAAACGGCATACCCGGAAAAAAGTTCTATGCCATGAGTTTTAACCAGCTCTAAAAGCTGCTTTGGAATATCTGTTCGCATATCCAGCAATGTGACAATAGCCCCTGATTTCACAAGATCAAATGCAGTTGAATAAGCACTGTCATTATTGGTACTTATAATCACTTGTTGACTCGGCAATACAGCGTATCGATTAATATAAGTTCTGACTGAATTTACCAGCATCACTCCGGGTTTATCATTATTGCCAAACACCAGTGGCCGTTCGATGGCTCCGGTTGCTAGAATTGCCTGTTTTGTCCTAACTCGCCAGTAACACTGTCTCGGTTGATCGGCTGGCGGTTCTGACACATGATCCCAGAGCTTTTCAATAACGCCATAGATATCTTGATCATAGGCTCCAAAAACGGTGGAACGTGTCAGAATTTTCACATTACCCAAAAGATTGATTTCTTCTATGACCCCTTTTAACCAGTCATCTGTTTCAGTTCCAGCCGGAGATGATAAAAGCGATCCACCCAGGGCTTCATCCTGTTCAACCAGAAAAACATTCAGACCTGATCGTCCTGACGAAAGTGCTGCTGCAAGTCCTGCCGGTCCTGCCCCAATGATTAGCACATCACAGAAAGCATTTTTCTTTTCATAACAGTCCGGGTCATCAATTATTACCGCCTGACCCATACCAGCCGCTCGACGAATAACTGACTCACAAAACATCCAGAATCGAGTTCCCTTAAAAGGCCCGATAAAGGTTTTGTAATAAAAACCGGAACTCATAAACGGTGCAAATAATTGATTCACTGAATTAAAATCGACACGCACATTAGGCCATGCATTTTGCCCGAAAGATTGCAGACCATCATAAGCAGAGATCATGGTCGCAGGTGTATTGGGTTCGGTTCTCGAACCATCACCAAGCTGAATCATTGCATTAGGTTCTTCAATACCGGCACTGAAAATACCCCTGGGGCGATGGTATTTAAAACTTCGAGCGACCACCGTTTCATTATTAACAAGTAATGCAGATGCCAGGGTATCACCTTGAAAAGCACTAAGCGGACGCCCATCAAAAGTTAGAGTGATAGTCTCTTCACGATTTATTCGTCCACCAGTTTTCAAACGGCTAGCAGTCATTTCGATACCTCTTTAGCCAGTCGGCAATCACCCATCTCATGAGTTAGCGTATTGCGCTCCAACACCAGCCACTGTCGACAACCCTGAACATGATGCCAATATTCCTGATGCGGCCCTCTGGGATTATCCCGGTTAAAAACATAATCCAGCCAGGCATTCACGTCTGTTTCATTCATATCAGGACGAGTTACCGAAGCATCGGCACCATAGGTGAATTCAGTTTCATCACGCAATCCACAGACAGGGCAATTTATTCTTAGCATGTTAGACCTCTAGTGTGCATTAGGCTGCGGGCCGACACCCTTTTCATCTATCTGGTAACCTCGCTCAAACCTGTCGAGGGTAAACTCGGCAGCTTCTTCATGCGGCTCATCTTTGGCCAGCAACCAGGCGAAATTCCAGCCTGATGCAGGCGTTGCCTTAAATCCCCCATAACACCAGCCACCATTGAGATACAGTCCATCAATGGATGTTTTCGTAATAAAGGGAGAACCATCCATCGACATATCCATAATGCCCGCCCAATGTCGCAGCAGTCGTAAACGAGATATCGACGGCACCAGTGCTTTAGCACAGGCCATGCTGTGCTCAACAATGGGCAAACCTCCTCGCTGAGCATAAGAATTATAACCATCCAGATCACCACCCATGACCAGGCCGCCTTTATCCGACTGGCTGATATAAAAATGTGCAGCGCCGTAACTGATAACAGTATCAACCATGGGTTTCAAAGGTTCAGATACAAAAGCCTGCAATGCATGACTTTCTATGGGTAACCTCAAACCGGCTTTTGTAGCCAGGTGCCCGCTATGCCCTGCCACAGCCAGACCCACTTTATTCGCACGAATGGGGCCTTTGGTCGTTTCAACACCGACAACTTTACCGTTTTCCCACAGGTAACCCTGCACTTCACATTGCTGGATGATATCGACTCCGCACTGATCAGCGGCTCGAGCATAACCCCAGGCCACTGCATCATGACGAGCCGTTCCTGCCCGGCTTTGAAAAATTGCACCTTGAACGGGGAAACGGGCATTGTTTGAATAATCGAGATAAGGCAGACGTTCACGCACTTCGTTACGGTCGAACAGTTCTGCATCAATTCCATTGGCACGCATCACATTGCCACGTCTGCGCGCGGCATCCATCTGCCCCTGAGAATGGCACAGGTTATATTGACCGCGTTGCGAAATCATCACGTTGTAATTTAGATCCTGACTGAGGTCTTCCCACAGCTTAAGGGAGTGTTCATAAAACAGGGTATTTCCAGGCATCATGTAATTGGAACGAACGATGGTGGTATTTCGCCCGGTATTGCCACCACCGAGCCATCCTTTTTCGATAACAGCAATATTTTTAATGCCATGTTCTTTGGCAAGATAATAAGCCGTGGCAAGTCCATGACCTCCCCCGCCGACAATCACTACATCATAAGCAGGTTTTGGCGCTGGATCACGCCAGGCACGCCCCCAGTTTTTATTACCACTTAAAGCATGTCTAAATATTGAAAAGGCAGAATAATAACCCACCGGAAGACTCCTCAAAAATGCTACAGATATTTATAATTTTAACTATAATGTACCAATTGTAATATTGTGTCAATTTTTATTACCTATGCTACTTTTAATATTTATAAGGCTCGATGAATATTTTGTTAGCCATGTTATGCTGTATATAATTCCGTTAAAGTCGAACAAGGTTTTCTGTTCTATAAGTATTAATTTTTGGACTCATTTAGTAAAATTTTATGACAGGCATTCTTCAACTCCTGGCAAAACGCATACCGGATCTTCCGCCCAAGATGGCATCCGCTGCCCGCTTTTCTCTGGATAACCCTGATTATATTGCATTAAACTCCATGCGCTCAGCAGCGACAAAATGCGGTGTAACATCACCTACCATGCTGCGCCTGGCCCGGTTGCTAGACTTCGATAGTTACACCGATTTTAAAAATGCTTTCCAGCAAAGCGTCATTGCCGATGGTTTCAAAGATCGTGCAAAAAAATTAACTAAAAATGAAATTTCAGATGGACAGAAATCCATATTGCAGAGCATTTCAGAATCGGCAGTAATGAACCTGGAAAAAACACTTACAGGAAACAATCCTGATGTCTTAACAACAATGGCCAGGCTTCTTTTGTCCGCAAGAACACCCTATGTTATTGGCCTGGGATCATTACACTCGGTTGCGACATTCATGCAGGTCACTGGAAGAATGACATTACCTGGACTTAGAGTACCCAGGTTAGGTGAATACACGCTGATCGAAACCCTCGGAGCCATTGGCGCAGATGATGTCGTTCTGGTGCTTTCTGTCTCTCCTTATGCTAAAGGAACCGCTGATGCCTTGAGATTTGCCAAACAACGAAACGCTACCATCATGGTAATCACCGACAGACGCAGTTCACCTTTACTTGAATTTGCTGATTATTATTTTTTAACCGCAACCAGTAGCTTACATTACTACCCCTCTTTTATTTCTACTGTTGCAGTCATTGAGGCACTACTGGCCACCGTTGTCGCTGAAGGCGGAGATGAAGTACTTAATAGAATTGCTGAAATTGAAAGTATACGAGAGAAAAGCGGAGCTTATTTAAAGTAACCAAATTTTCCAGGCAGGAGATGCACATGAACTGGCATTTTTGGGCTCCTTAAGCTTGAACACCCTCTTTAATACTGACGTTAATAAGATTAATCTCAACAGCTCAGTCATTTGGAGCCATTGAAATATTTCCCCTATTATTATTTTAATAATAATTAACCAAACAGCAGGCTTTGTAAATTTATACTGAACTATCTAGTCCTGATTTATTTATTCGGTCGAAATGAATACCTGAAAAAATAAAATAAGAATTCGAATAACTCATCCACACGGAATGTTAAATTATTGCTGTCGTATATGACGTTTGATTAAATTCGAAATCTACATTTAATGCCGCATTTAAAAAACATACGGGTATGACTCCCACTCAGTATAAAGTACAAGCATCAAAAATTGCCTTAAATAATTAAATGAAAATGTCTGGTCTGGGTCCAGACTGTGTGAAAACTATTTACCACAAAAATATTGTGGCAAATAGGTATTAAATCGGTTGCTTACACACTTCTAAAGTGGATAATTGGCATCGAAATTATCGCTTATGTTTACCTATAGTGGAAATTATTTAAAAGTGATTATAGATTTTCAAGTTTTCACACAGCCTGGGTCGATGCCTGGCGCAAAAAAATCATGTCAGAAAATAGAACAACAGGATCATGAATAATCCAGGTACGTTTTTAGAGAATATTGCACTGCGCTGGCTGAAAACCAGGGGCCTAAAAGTAGTCGCCAAGAATTATCTCAGCCGAGCCGGAAAAATCGATATAATCATGATTGATGAAAACACCTTGTGTTTTATAGAGGTCAAATACCGTAGAAGCCAAGATTTTGATGGTACAGACTATGGCATACCAGTATCAGAGCAGCAGAAAATTACCCAGACCGCATTAAGCTTTGTCAGCCGCCAACACAAGTATCTCAATTACCCTCGGCGTTTTGATACTCTATTAATCGAGCCAGGTATTGATGAACCCTATGAGATAAACTGGATCAAGAATGTATTCAGTGCCAGCCTTTATTAGAGTAAATGACCGAAGACCGAATAACGAACCGACACCGGATTTTGTGAACCGTCGTCACGGAGATCCTTATGAAATATGGGGAGGAGTCGGGTGCATCGGGTGCGACGATTTTTTCGAGAACCTTTTTGGTGACTCGATGGTGAGAGCAATGGTGAAGTAGTTATTTGTAGATAAATTAGAGTATGCTGTAAGAGATTTCATAAATACAAATACCAGGTGTTGATATGAAAGATGAATCTCAAGAACAACTGTTAAATGAATATACCGCAATTACACCTTTTTTACGGTATTTCACATTACTCGAAACTTTAGTTCTAGTGGCCATAGGTTTCGGTTTGTTTTTAAACCCGGAAGTTACCCGGCCTATGTGGGCATGGTCTATTGCTCCATTCAATACTCGATTTCTTGGAGCGATTTATTTAAGCGCAATGGTGCCAGTTGGAATAATGTTTATCTCTGGCCGCTGGTCACCAACCCGTCCTGTTTTAAGTGCTATTTTCACATTCACATTTATCGTACTGGTTGTTTCACTATTTCATAGTGATCAGTTTGATTTCCAGTATTGGGGAGTATGGGTCTGGTTTATTTTATATCTAGGTTTACCGACTAGTGGGGCTTACCACTTATGGCTCTATCGTTCCATGCCAACCAATCACCTCAATAGAGTACCCAGCCATTGGTTTATTATTTTACGAATTACCAGTCTTGCTCTTGTGATATACGGTATTGGTTTAATAATTTCACCCGAATTATTTAGTAGTTTATTTCCCTGGAAGTTAGATATATTTCATAGTCAGCTCTACAGTGCCACCTTTATAACCGGCAGTGTTATGTTATTTACTGTATCCAGGAAAGCGACTCGTGCCGAGTTTATTACGACAGGATTAACCGAAGCTACATTCGGAATTTTTTCAATTGTTGGAACAATGGTTGTTGATATATCAGTCAAAAAAATAAACTGGTCAGCTTTAAATACCCAGGCATGGTTGGTTATGTTGGTAGTTATAGCTTTACTCGGAATATCAATGACCATTTCAGGTTTTCGTCAATCGCCAGGTAGTATTGATAACCAGTAGAAGGTATAAAAGACCCAATTATATCACCTGTCCGATAATCGGTTCTCATTGAATCCTGAATGAAGATTGTGATGATTAGAAATGAAATATTAAAATTACTCAAGGAAAATTATAAACTTGATTGGTACGGTATTCATGGAGTGTCTCATTGAGCTCGAGTCAGAAAAAAATGGATTACTTATAGCCAAAGACAACGGAGCTAATACCAATGTGATTGAGTTATTTTCCTTCCTTCATGACAGCATGAGGTTCGATGATGGCCATGATCAGCTTCATGGTCTCAGAGCTTCTGAATTTGTTTCCAGTCTTTCATGTGCATCTTTCTTAGATATAAGTATTGAAGAAAGAAAAAACTTGATACTGGCATGTAAACACCACACAGATCGTAATTCTAAAACCACCGATAAAACAATACTAAGTTGTTGGGATGCTGGTTGACATCTAAGGAAGCTGGTTCAACGCCTGATGAAGCCCGCTTACAGGAAGGTCCTCGAATAATTCAATCACAGCTCTCGATGGCCAGGCAGCCATGTTGAAAGCTCACTACCATGCAGAAAACCCACAAATGACCGCTATCGATATGATGAGACTTTGGAATACTGAGCCGCTAAACCCCACAGACGCCCCGATAGAGCCCCATGGACTAATAGTTCAGAGACTCACGCCCAAAAAACTCAGTTATTAAGCAACTTTTCTCATGTCGCCACTAATTGACTGGATTAGAGGATATAGCTGTTCTATTTCATGTTGAAATCTATCAAGAACTAACTTAAAAATTTCTTTGGTTTCAGTTACAAATCTCTGATGATCTAAAATGAGTAATTTAGGATGGTTTCTTTTTGAACAGCTTTTTAGATAGCTTTCAAAAATTTTCTTAATTTCTATAGAACCTGAGAGGAAGTTATCAGCAGTATCTTTAGCCTTTGAGTCTCCTTCTTGCAGGATAAGTGAATAAATTGCTGTATCTTGAGTTTTCAGATGATTTTTTACTTTATCTACATACTTAAAAAACAGGTCACAGGTAATCTGTGAATCACACATTTTACGATTCTCTATTAAGTAGAGAAAGACATTGGAGATTTCCGTTATTTCATGAATTTCATCATGTAGTTCATCGTATGTAATCATTTGAGCCCCCTAAAAAATTATTTTCTATCTTCTTAACGAGATTCAGCTTAATGATATCTATTCCAAATGTCCAGATTCTTATATCCAATAAGAGATATCATTTGTAGTGATTTTAATTTTGATTAACTAAAGTCAGCTATTCAGTGGAGTAGGGTAGGAGGGTAAAATTCTGACTCATTACCTAGAGACCCGTGGACAAATAACCTACTGATCCATACTTAAAATGGACGTCAATAGTCGCTTTCAAAGGAGATAAATGGTGACACCTCCAAAAAATTACGCCCCGGCAATGGCATAGAGTCGGACAGTCCCCGCACCCATAATGCGTAATACGGCGTAAGCGTGTCAATACTTGGATGATAGTTAACCCATAAATTGGCACTCAACACCGAAATACAAGGTGTTTACACCTGCTATTCAATACTTTTTTACTCTGTGCACCCATATTTGTAAACATCTCGCTAACCGCACCTGTTAATTTTTAGCTGGATGTGACACATCAACATTCCAGGGCAGTAGTTTGCCAATATCCTCTGATTCATTAGGCAATTTTTCGAGTAGAGTTTTCAGATAATTATAAGGCATCAAGCCATTGGCTTTAGCCGTTTCGATCAGGCTGTATAAAACAGCACTGGCCTGAGTGCCCGATGCAGTGTTCGAGAACATCCAGTTCTTTCTCCCAATAACAAAGGGTTTGATGGCACGTTCAGCTCGATTGTTATCGATGTTTAAATATCCATTTTCAATGTAACATTCAAGCTTTGGCCATTGCCTGAGATTGTAACCAATGGCTTTGCCTATTGCTGATTTAGGCGGCACCTGCAGAGCTGATTTATCCGGCCAGGATTTGAACTGTTCCAGTAAAGGCTTACTCTGAGCTTGCCTGATAACCTGCATAACCATCGACCTGCAGATAACCGCTGAAGCCTTGTAGATAATCTTTTACACATTGACCCCGACGACTATTCTGGTAATCGTAGAGCACAATATTAGGGGGTTTGTTTAAGTGCCCTTCGGCATGATCAGGTGGCGAATCGGTTCCTGTGCAATATACCCACATGTAACATTTTCTTTTATCCTCATGAATAACTTTGAGCGGCGTTTCATCGGCATTAATAACGACTTGTTGTAATTGAAGCTCATGCAATCGTTGATAAACCCGATTAAGCGACATTAAAGTTATCATTAGTCTCTGGAGGATACTGGTTTTCGATGTAGCCCGTCCAGAATTCATCTGTCACATTCCAGCTTGAAACTTCTTTAGAGCCATCCATGTGCAAAAAAAAGCCCCCTAATTTCTTAGGGGGCTAAATCCGTTATCTGAGGGGCAGATAAAGGCTACATATTCAACAGCTGTTCCTGGGCATCCATGCACTCACAGCATAAAACTATTTCCAGAAAGGTTTTTTGATTTCCTGTGATACTTGATTCACATTCAAACCCATGTCCACCAGCTGACTAGCTTCCAGTTTTGCAAGCTGCTTACGCTGATGCTGACGATCCATCCATAACTGAATTGTTGTCGCTGCTGATGACAATACCTGTTTGAATGAAAGACCATCCCATTTTTGCTGCAAAATTAAAGTAGACATATGATTCCCTCTGTAGAAAAGTAAATTTAATAAACTGTTTGTTGACGATGATTAAATAATAGGCGATGATCTGTCACTATAACAGTTACAATTTTTAATAAATACAGCCAGTACAATTGGAGAACTGTCATGCCTATTGCGGTAAAAACCGACCACGAACACTTCAAATACGATCAGGTTTCCAACTACATCATGCAACTAATTGATAAAGGAAATCTGAAACCAGGTGAACGCGCCCCCTCTTTACGCAAGCTCAGCAACACCTTAAAAGTCAGTATCTCCACTATCAACCAGGCTTATCTGTCTCTGGAAGATAAAGGTGTATTAACTGCAAAACCTCAATCTGGCTTTTATATAAATGCAGAACTCAATCAAACAATTGAAACTCCTAAGCCAATCATTACATCCTGCTGCCAACCCAGGAAGGTACGTTTCGGACAACTGTTTGAAGAAATTTTTACTATCTCAAATAATCCACGGGTAGCCCCCTTTGCTGCAGCCAGGCCATCAATGGATCTAATGCCTGACAAAGCACTGATACGCGAAACTCGTGGCATTCTCAGCCGACATCCATTAGCCAGCATGGATTATTGCTTTCCTCCCGGTCATAGCAAACTACGCTCACAAATCGCTTTACGCTACGCCAACATGGGCTTATCCATCTCAGCCGATGAAATTATCATTACAAATGGCGCAACCGAGGCCATGACACTCGCATTACAAACAGTTGCGAAAAGAGGGGATGTTATTGCCGTTGAGTCCCCTACTTATTTTTCAGTATTACGTCTGATTGAAAAACTCGGCATGCTGGCACTGGAAATTGACAGCCACCCAGAAACAGGCGTTGACATTGAGTCTCTAGAATACGCACTGGACACTATGGATATTACGGCCATGCTGCTGGTTCCAAACTTTAACAATCCTAACGGCTCTTTAATGCCCGAAAACAATAAGCAACAGCTGGTTGAGTTACTCAATAGTCAGGAAATTCCGCTGATAGAAGATGATGTTTATGGTGATTTATATTTTGGGACAGAACGCCCAGGTATTGCCAAATGTTATGACACTGAAAACAGAGTTCTTTCCTGCTCATCCTTTTCCAAAACTCTCGCCCCAGGCTATCGCATGGGCTGGATCACGGGCGGCCGTTATCATGAGAAACTACTGGAATGGAAACAGGCAACATCATCAGCCTCTGCTTCTATTCAGCAGCTAGCCACTGCAGAATTTCTCAGGAGCGGCCAATACGATCGTCATCTATCCCGTCTGCGTAAAGCTTTTAGAGAACAGGTAGAAAAAGCCAGATTTATGATTTCACGTTTATTTCCCACGGGTACCAGAATTTCTGACCCTCAGGGTGGCTTTGTGTTATGGGTCGAATTACCCAGAAATATAAACTGTTATGACATTTACACCGAAGCACTTCAACACAATATCGGCATCACTCCAGGCATGTTATTTTCAGCCACTCGGAAATTTAAAAACTATATCCGTATCAACTGCGGCTTTCCCTGGACAGACGAGACTGAGCAGGCACTCGAACAGTTAGCAGGCATTATTGATGAGCTGAATATTTAGCTCAATAAATTGATGTTTTTTCACCCTGTTTCAAATTACATAAAAACTATAATAATTCCATCAGGAGAAATAAATGATACCAGTAGATGAATTCAGGGCTGAAAACGAAGTATAAGAGATTTCTGCAATATTCTTGGCTTATCTGTCGACCAGTACAGCCTGAGACATAATTTAGTTGTTTGTGAGTTACTAGAAAGATTCGCCGACAGAGTTTGCGCTCACCTTGCACATGAAGATCGCTCTGTATATCGGGATTTTCTCATAAAACATACCCATGAAGCAGATATGTTAGCAGATAAATTTCTTGGCAATACCCAGGTATTAAAACGCATCTTCAATGACTATAATCGTGGATGGTGTCGTAAACCTCACAGTGAAACAGTTCACGCCAAATACGTTGATGAATCACTGGAAATGTTCAAGTTAGTATGTGACCGTATCGAATTTGAAGAGTAAGCTCTGCTCTTACAGCATTAATTAACACAACATCGTTTAAACTTAAGCCCACTGCCACAGGGGCAAGCTTCATTACGCCCTGGCTTCCAGCCTTTTCTATCAGGCGTCATCATATCACCGGTGGTGTAAAGCCAACGCCCCTGATCAACAACAAACTGACTTTTTTCATGCATGGCTTCCACTTTCCCATCTACCAATAGCAACGCTTCAAATTCAACCGTAGCCATATCACCTTCTGTTAAACATCCCAAAATATCAAGCTCGAGCCATTTAATAGCTTCATCCAGCTTAAAATCAGCCGGGCAAAAATCCGGGTGCCAGCTTTTTTGCAGATAATCCCGATCATTTAATACATAGGCGGTATATCTTGATCGCATCAGCTGTTGTGCATTTTCAGCCACCGCCTGATGTGATATAAAGCGAGCGCAGCATAAGTCGTAACTTTCTCCTGATTGACACGGACAGTTCATATCATCAAAACCTAACCCAAAGGAACACACAATATCATGTCTGAAGCTCTGGATATATTAAGCAGCCGGTTCGGTTACGAAAGCTTTCGGTTTCAACAGGAAGAGATCATCAATACCCTGATCAAAGGAGATGATGCGCTGGTATTGATGCCAACAGGAGGCGGCAAGTCAGTTTGTTATCAGATCCCTGCAATTGTAAGAAAGGGTGTTGGCATTGTCATTTCACCATTAATTGCTCTAATGCAGGATCAGGTCGATGCATTGGCGCAAAATGGAATTAAAGCAACTTTCTTAAACTCCACCTTAACGTCAGAACAGCAATACCAGGTTAAACAGCAGTTAATTAACAACGATATTGATCTGTTATATGTCGCGCCAGAAAGAGCAATGACCAACGATTTTCTGCAGTTACTACAGCAGTGTGAAATTGCTCTGTTTGCTATAGATGAAGCCCACTGTGTTTCTCAATGGGGGCATGATTTTCGGCGTGACTATCAAAACCTGTATCGTCTGCATGACCTGTTCCCACAGGTTCCTCGGATTGCTCTCACCGCAACAGCCGATAGCAGAACTCGACAGGAAATAGAACAACAGTTAAACCTTCAGCAGGCCAGTAAATTCATACATAGTTTTGATCGCCCCAATATTTTTTATCAAATAAGCGAAGGCCAGAATAATCGACAACGACTATGGAACTTTATTAGTAGAAACCACCCAAATGATGCTGGAATTGTTTATTGCCTTTCACGAAAGCAGGTGGAAAGCACCGCAGACTGGTTATCCAAAAAAGGGCGTAAAGCTCTTCCCTATCACGCAGGACTGAACAAGGATATCCGTGCAGACCATCAGCGTCGTTTCCTACAGGAAGAAAGCGTCATTATTGTAGCGACTATCGCTTTTGGAATGGGCATAGATAAACCTGACGTGAGATTTGTCGCTCATCTTAGTCTGCCCAAAAATATCGAAGCCTATTATCAGGAAACAGGCCGAGCCGGAAGAGATGGTCAGCCTGCTAATGCCTGGCTGGCTTATGGTCTACAGGATGTCATCACCTTACGTCAGATGACGCAAGATACCGATGCAGATGAAAGTCATAAACGCAATGTTCACCAGAAACTTGAAGCGATGCTGGGGTTATGCGAACAAACCCGCTGCAGACGCCAGACTATTCTAAATTATTTTGATGAAGCCATGGATCTGGCCTGTGGACATTGTGACAATTGCCAGTCACCGCCAGAAACATGGGATGCGACAGAAGCATCCCGTATGGCTTTATCCTGTATTTATCGAACCGGACAAAGGTTTGGTGTAAATTATCTTATCGATGTTTTACTCGGAAAAGATCATCCGAGAATAGTGCAAAACGGTCACGATAAAGTAAGTACCTTTGGCATTGGTACCTTTTTATCAAATTCCGAATGGCACAGCATTTATCGCCAGTTAATCGTATTAGGTTACATTACCAGTGATATTGAAAGTTATGGCGCGATAAAGCTAAACCCCATTTGCAACCCATTATTAAAAGGTGAAGAAACCTTACACTTACGCAAGCAACAGGTCGACCTGTCAACAGAAAAAACATCATCTGGCAGAAAGGGCAAAACTAAAGTTCGCCTGGCTGATCAGGATCTGTTCGATGCTTTACGCGAGTTAAGAAAGAACCTCGCCGATCATCAGGGTGTTCCGCCCTTTGTCATATTGCATGATAAAACCCTGCATGAGCTTTGTTCCGGAAGACCTTCTTCATTAACTCAAATGGAAACTATTTCAGGTATTGGAGCAAAGAAACTCGAACTGTATGGGGCCGATTTAATTAAAGTTATCGAGTCATTCCCGCTGGATGAAACACTGGATAATAATTTAAGCGATACCGTGAATGAAACCCTGCAACTATTTTCTCAGGGCTTATCACTTGAAGATATTGCAAAGAAAAGAGAAGTAACCCTTACGACAATTTATAATCACCTGTGCGCAGCCCTGGAAGTTCATATCATAGAATTAAAAGATGTGATCAAACTGGATAAATCTGATATCGATAATATAATTTATGTCATAGAACTATCCATGGATGAAGAAACATTTAGCATGCGCCAGGTATTCGACTCACTGAGTGAGGAATTCGATTACAATATTTTAAATTGTGTCAAAGCGAGTTTAGCCTAACAACCTTGCTTAGATTGCAGTAGGGTGCGCCGTTCGCACCATTGAATATACACCAATTCAGATGGTGCGAACGGCGCACCCTACCCGATCTATTATATAACTGCAGCCTGCTTGTCATAGTCACTGCGTAACTGTTCAATCTCTTCACTGATTTCAAACCATTCCATTTCCAGTTCATCCAGTTGCTTTTTATTATCAGCCTGCTTGAATAATAAATCACGTAACTTCTCTTTTTGAGATTCTTCATAAGTTGCCGAATCTGCCAGCTTTGATTCAACCTCAAGCTGTTGCTTTTCTACTTTTTCAATTGCTCTTTCCAGGCGAGTCTGACGGCTAATCTGTGGCTGAATGGTTTTACGAAATTCAGCATCACGTTTTTTCTTTTCCTTTTTATCTAAAACCGGTTTAACTGCTCCAGTAGAAACATCAGTTTTTTGATTTCTACGCTCTGCAAGCCAGCGTGGATAATCATCCACTTCATCTTTAAAAGTTAATACTTTGCCGGAGTCGACCAGTAAAAGCTCATCACACACAGTCCTTAAAAGGTGACGATCATGCGAAACCAAAATAACAGTACCCGAGAAACTTTGTATCGCATTATTCAGTGCAAGGCGCATTTCAAGATCCAGATGATTGGTTGGTTCATCCAGCAATAACAGATTTGGTTTTTGCCATATAAGCAATGCCAGTACCAGCCGTGCTTTTTCACCGCCAGAAAAAGGGCCTACCTTATCCAGCACCTTGTCTCCACGAAAATTAAATCCACCCAGATAGGATCGGAGTTCTTTTTCAGGGGCTTTTTCATCGATTCGTTGTAAATGCAATAATGGCGAGGCATCTTTATCCAGCTGTTCCAGTTGATGCTGAGCAAAGTAACCTACTTTTAAATCTTTAGCTTTTTCAATAGCACCCTTTTGTGGTTGTAATTCACCTGCAATCAATTTAATCAGGGTCGATTTACCCGCTCCATTGAGACCCAGTAATCCAATTCTTTCACCCGGTAACAAGGTATGGTTTATTTTCTGCAAAATCGTTTTATCTTCATAACCTGCAGATACATTATCAATACGCATCAAGAAACCGGGTAACACTTCAGGTTCGGCAAACTCAAAACTAAAGGGTGAATCAACATGAGCTGGTGCAATCAAGGCCATTCTTTCCAGAGCCTTAACCCGGCTTTGAGCCTGTTTTGCTTTGGTGGCTTTAGCTTTAAAGCGATCCACAAACGCCTGCATATGTTTGATACTTTTCTGCTGTTTTACATAATTGCTTTGTTGTTGCGATAAACGCTCGGCACGTAATTTTTCAAAAGCACTGTAGTTACCTTTATACAAACGCATCGATTGTTGCTCTACATGGGCAATGCTGGTTACTACTGAATCAAGAAAGTCTCGATCATGCGAAATCATGATCAACGTACCCTGGTATCTTTTCAGCCATTGCTCTAACCAGATGACCGCATCCAGATCGAGGTGATTGGTCGGCTCATCCAGTAACAGCAAATCAGACCGGCACATTAAGGCACTGGCAAGATTGAGACGCATACGCCATCCACCGGAGAAGTCATTCATAGGGCGTTGCAGGTCATCTTCAGTAAAACTTAAACCGGTTAACAACTTAGCAGCTCGACTGTTAGCCTGATAGCCGTCAATTTCTTCCAGACGAACATGACAGGCCGAAATTTCATTACCGTCAGCTTTTTCTTCGGCTCGCTGTAAACGTTTCTGTAATTCACGCAGCTCAACATCTCCATCCATAACCACCTCAATAGCTGGACGATTTGATGAATCAGTTTCCTGGGCTACATGCGCAACCACCCAGCCGGGCGTTATAAAGAAGTTTCCTTCATCGGGCTGCAGATCCCCCAGAATTAAACTCAGTAGTGATGATTTGCCACAGCCATTGGCTCCCGTTAAGCCCAGCTTATTGCCACCTGAGATATTTATGGTGACATCATCAAACAGCAGCAAAGCGCCTCTGCGTAACGCCAGTTTTTCGAGTTTTAACATAGTTTTTTACAGTAACCTTTAACCAGGACAAACCTGTGAAAAGATGAAAATATGGTTTTTACACCCCAAACAACACTTTTTAGCGACTTAGTTCAATGAATATTGCCTCAATAGCAAAGTCTCATTTATGGTAATATCGCCCGTTTTCAGCGAATTAAGCTTATGAATATTGAAGAATACTATCAAACGGAAGGTTCGACGCTCTCTTTTACTCGACAGCAAGCCAGTGATTTTGCTAAAAATGTGGCGGGGGATTTTAACCCAATCCACGATATAGATTCCAAACGATTTTGCGTTCCGGGTGATTTACTCTTTTCAGTAATGATTCATCACTACGGTTTACGCCAGAATATGATCTTTAATTTCTCTGGCATGGTTGGAGATCACGTTAAACTGATTTTACCCGAACCGAACAGTGAAACCGAACATCTTGTATTGATGGATGAGAATGAAAAAAAATATCTGGCGATGGAATGCAATGGAAATTCCACCACCAATGAAAGTTTGATTGAATCCCTGACAACTCATTATGTCGAATTTTCCAGCCAGGCATTTCCTCACATCATTGTACCTCTGATGTCAGAACAGAACGTAATGATCAACCCGGATAGGCCCTTGATCATTTATGAAAGCATGAGTCTTGAACTGGACAGACTGGATATTGATGGTATAGACCTCGAGCTTAGTAATAGCACATTACAGGTAAAAGGAAAACGTGGCGGTTTAACGCTTGATTATGATTTGTTTTCAGCCGGTAAAAAAATAGGGCGTGGCTGCAAAAGAATGGTTCTGAGTGGTTTAAGAGAGTTTGATAAAACTCGCATGGATGAAGTAACTGATACTTATAATCAGAGAAAGAAGAAATTCTCCTAACGAAATTTATATCTAGGAGCCTGTCGGACTTAGGTAATCGTAGCGAGGGAATGCCATTTTGAGCCAGGTTTTTCTATCAATTTGGGCGAATAGTTATTCATATTCAACCAAATTGATAGGAAAAGATGATCAAAATGGCTTTTCCGCAGTAGATTCATCCTAAGTCCAACAGGCTCCAAGAACTGAAGTAAACTTCAGCTCTCGATATTCAACGCTTTAGACAAACAGGTTCACATCGGCTTCCAGAGCAGTCGGCAGAAAGCTGGCAGCCCCCACCCATTCACTGATTTCAGGGATAAAATCCTGTTTACTGTAATCAAACAGGTCTACCGTCATCTGACAGGCGACCATTTTGACATCCGCCTCCAAACAAAGATCACGTAACTCACTGATACTTGCGATACCTTTATTATCCATAGTTTTACGCATCATTGAGCTTGCCATTCCTTCAAAACCTGGCATCAGCGCCATGACTGAGGTTGGAATTGGCATCTCTATTCCATTCGGTAACTTCATTGGCATTGCAGGGTTACCAAGAGGTGTCACTTTCAAATCAAGATCACTTTTCAACAGATTCAATCCGTAAAAAGTAAAAAAGATTGAAACATCCCAACCCAGTGCCGATGCCGTAGAGGCCAGAATAAATGGTGGATAAGCCATATCCAGTGTTCCTTTGGTGGCAATAATGGTCATAGACGGAGTTTTAGCAGAATCCCTTTCAGCCATTTTTTGCTCAAATCGCTGATCAAACCATTCGTTTAATGAATCCTGGGGTAACTCTAGTTGTTGTGCAGCGTTCATCATTATCTCCTTTATTGTTTACGAATTTGAAAAATATAGTCACCATCTGACTGACTGGAACCCAACAATTCATTGCCTGTCTGGGTACAGAAAGATTCAATATCTTTCAGCGAGCCCGGATCGGTTGAAGTCATTTCAAGGATCTCACCCTGCTGCAAAGCTGCAATTGCTTTTTTTGTACGAAGAATAGGTAAAGGACAATTTAACCCCCTGGCATCCAGTGTTTGTGCAATTTCAATACTCATATATTCTCTCCTAAATTTATAGATGACCGGTCGGTCAACTAATTTCGAAAAATTTTACTTACTTATATATGTTTAACTATTGTTTAAAACTCAACCACTATGGGCTAAAAGTAGTTCCCTTTTAGAAACGCTCGCTTGATTGCTCTTTGTAGGGTGCGCCGTGCGCACCATCGTATTCCGCTGCCAAGGCCGATGGTGCGCACGGCACACCCTACCAGTAACTTCAACCATATTTGCCACCCACTTCCAGATCATGTGTAGCAGCTAAAGCCTTGCACTAAAAGTACAGTGTTTAACTAGCGCACTGATAACAATAAATTTTATAAACTGACCGGGCTACTCTGTGGCTCAGTTCATTAACTCTATACGAATACATTTTATCGCCGGTCCCAGACGTTGAATAACTTCAGGGTCATTGCGCGATTTAGCCAGCAAAATCATTCCTTCCAGGTAAGACAACATAGCCTGAGCAGTTAAATCGGTATCCAGTGCAGCAATAGCACCTTCGGCAACCGCTTCAACCAATGTGCTTTCAAAGCGGGATTTTGTTTTATCAAATACAGCACTTAACTTGGCACGCAAAATATCATCCCGGGTACTGACTTCCAGCACCAGGTTTCCAAACAAACAGCCAGGCATACGCCCTTCGATATCTTTGGCTGCTTTTTGCCAGTAATAAGCCGCATCAATCAGGTAATCCAGTCGTTCCATCGGTTGCAGATTTTGATCAAAAGCTTCATGCACAAAACCGTGTGCCCATTCATCAGCCATATCATCAATTACTGCTAATGCAAGGTCACGCTTGGAAGGAAAGAAATGATAAAAGCTGCCTTTTTGAACATTGGCTACATCACATATTTGTTTGATACCTATATCTGAATAACTACTGCTATGGAACAACCCACGAGCTGTCATCAGGATACGATCTTTGGTTTCTAGCGTTGATTTCATCACACAAGAATATAGTTGACCGGTCGGTCTAGTCAAGTATATTTTTTATAATCCACTCTATTGCTTGATTCTGGTGCGCATGGCGCACCCTACATTTGTAGAAAAACTCTAGATTATGTTTTAGCTTTCGTAGGGTGCGCCGTACGCACCATGATCATATTTTTCGTAAATGATGTAAACTATCAAGCACAGAATTGCGTAACGCCTTAAGCTCGGTACTTGTTTCTAATAAATGCTTAGTCTCATTATTGATTAGCTGATGAGCAGCTAGTTTACATAAATCATGCACTCGCTGATGCAGTTTAACCAGCCGTTGATAATCTTCCTGATCTGCATAGATTTGGTTTCCATCAGAATTTAACCATTTACCAAATTTACAGGCATCTGCATCCTCTAAATTCTCAGGTAATAGCGATGTGGCTTTATTTTTTATGGCATTCAATACCTGTGATACCAGGCGGTGATGTTCAACAGCCAACACCAATAAAGAAATATCAATATCTTCAATATTTGTCTGGCGTACCTGCTTCCACTCTTCTGCCAGCTCAAAATCCTGCATCCAGTTTAGTAAATCCTGTGCAGGCATTGGACGTGCGATGCCGTAACCCTGCCCCAGTTCACAGCCCATGCTCAGCAACAGACTACCATGACTCACAGTTTCAACACCTTCTGCTATCGGGGTTCGACGAAAAGCCCGGGTCAAACCCAATATGCCTTCGGTTATGGCAACATCATCTGGGTCATCCAGTAAATCCCGAATAAAACTTTGATCTATCTTCAGTATCTGGGCGGGCAACTGTTTTAGATAAGTTAATGAAGAATACCCAGTACCAAAATCATCCAGCGCAAACTGAATACCCAGCTCCGCACACTGATTCATTATTTTGCTGACATGATTTATATCGTGTAATGCAGCTGTTTCAAGGATCTCCAGCTCCAGTTGAGAGGAGGGAATATCTGAAAACTCTTCCAGCAGTTGCTTTAACGATGAAACAAAACTGGGTTGCTGTAATTGCAACGCTGCAATATTCACGCTTACTTTAACTTCAGTGCCCAAAACTAACCAGTGCCTCATTTGCATCATCGCTTCACGTAACACCCAGTCACCTAACTCAACAATAAGCGCACTGTGCTCTATGACAGGCAAAAACTCTATCGGGCTCAACAGACCTCTTTTCGGATGATTCCAGCGAATCAAAGCCTCCACCCCTACAATTTCTCCGGTACGCATATTCACTTTAGGTTGATACAACAGCACAAACTCATCTTTAGTAAAAGCCCGTGCAATTTCAGCCTGCATACTCTGCGTGGCGATGGCTCGACGTTCTTCACTGGGATCAAAAAAACTATACTGGTTTTTACCTCGTTTTTTTGCAGCATACATTGCCTGGTCAGCATGTCGTAACAGGGTATCCGGTTCAGATTCATCCAGTGGATAAAGTGCAATACCAATACTGGCAGACACTGCAGCAATCTGTTCAGACGCTAATGTATAAGGTTCAGCCACAATCTTAAGAACCCTGTCCACCAACTGCTCTAATTCAAACACACTTTTTAAGTTAAGCATGAGTAGAACAAATTCATCACCCCCTAAACGAGCCACAGAATCTTCATGACGCAAAGCCCCCTTCAAACGGGTAGCGACTTCCACCAGCACTTCATCTCCCGCTTTGTGTCCATGCATGTCATTAATAGGTTTAAAGCCATCCAGGTCGAGATAACACACTGCTACCATACTTTTATGTCGTTCTGCCTGGTTAATTGCCTGCTGCATACGATCATGTAATAACAGTCTATTGGGTAAATTTGTTAGCGCATCACTGTAGGCTACTCGCTCTAGTTCAAGTTCCTGCTCTTTGAGATAACTGATATCAGAAAACACCCCAACATAGTGCTGTATTTGACCCTGTTTATCTTTAACAGCATCGATACTCAGGCGCTCAGTATAAATTTCACCTGTCTTCTTTCGGTTAATAACTTCACCCTGCCAATTTCCCAGAGTATTTAACGACTCCCACATCTCAGCATAATAATCTACAGAATGGTTACCGGAACTTAACATGCTGGGACTATTCCCCATGAGTTCTAACTGGGTATACCCGGTTAAACTGAAACAGGCCGGGTTAGCATTAATAATACAGTTGTCTACATCGGTTATAATGATGCCTTCCTGGGAATGTTCAAACACACTGGAAGCGAGTCTTTGTGCTTCTTCAGCTTGATAACGATGAGTAATATCATGGGCAACACCTAGAATACCTATCAGTTTTTTATCATCCGATTTAAACGGAATTTTTGTTGTTTCCATCAGGGCCTTATGGCCATCATCTGCAAAGGTTATCCATTCCTCATTGATCAGAACAGTACCCGCCTGGATAGCCGCTTTATCATGCTCATGGAAAAAGTCAGCCAGATCACTATCAAAAAGATCATAATCAGTTTTACCAATAATCTCCGACTGTTTTTTACCAACAAATCGCTCAAACAATGGATTACAGTCTATGTACACACCATCCATATCTTTTAAAAACATAATGTTCGGTACAGTCTGTAAAATTAGATTCTTCTGAGATTCACTTTCCAGAAGTTTTTGTTCAGCAATTTTACGAGCAGTTTCATCACTATAAATGGCTACAACTTCACCAGAGTCTAACCGGTATACAAAATTATCACGCCAACCCGTTACTCGGTCATCAGAGTACTGAGAAACAGGAAAAGATTCTGATTCTCCTGTTCGCCATACCCGCTGAAAAACATCAAACAAGCCCATATCTTTAATACCGGGAAATACTTTAGTGACCTTTTTACCTACTAATTCATTACTGTCAATATTGTCTATATTTTCACCCGCCTGATTGAAGTCTATAAACTCAAAATCTTCTCCTTCATCAACAGCTTTATAAATGGCAACACCATCTGCCATATTTTCAAACAAACCTCTGTACCTGTTCTGGCTGATGGATAATTTGCTTTCACTTTCTTTTTGATAAGTAATGTCTCTTGAAAGCATAATGAAGCGAGGAGACTCCTCCTGCCAGGACTTCATACTTGTTGATAGCTCAAACCACATGCCACCTTCAGCAGTAGACAGATAAATTTGCTGCCCATGAGACTGCCCTGCTATTTTAGCTTCCTTTAAAGCGCCCATAACAATTTTTGCCGATTCTTCCGGCATCACCTCAGAGACCGTTTTTCCCATCAACATCGATCTGGTAGCCGTCAATTCTCCCGGGTTTCTGGCCCATACATTTAAGTACCGCCCCTCAATATCAAGCTCGAACATTAACTCTGGAATAGCGGACAAAATGGCATCCTGAGAGGCCAGAGTATCCATTAATATCTCTCTATTCTCCCTAAGCTGATAATTTCGATAAGCTAATAGCCAGAGTAAAAAACCAATAATCGTCAAACTGATAAGAACAAATAGAATAAACCCCTTATTACTGACCCATACCTCAGACCAGATAATTTTATGCGGCTGATCAAAAGGAGGTAAATGCAATTCTCGTGAAATATTCTTGACAACCTGGTAATCAGCAGGTGGCGAAAAACCTATAATGCCCGCCGCTCTGGCAGCAGGATGATTTTCCTCTAAAGCCATCAAAGCTGAAGCAATACGGCTTACTAAGCGTCTATCTACATGAGCCAGAGCAGCAAAAGGCCATTCAGGATAAAGACGGGTTGAAATTATAAATGGAAAGTTTTTATGAAACTGATGATTAATCACTTTGATTTGCGATAAGTTCAGTTCTCCTTCAGTCACTAAAACTTCAAGAATTTCTGTTCTAACAAATCCGACATCAGCCTTACCCGACAGCACCATTTTCACTACGGCATCATGCATTCCAGCTTCTATCAAAGAAATGTCTTTCTGAGGATTTATACCCGCCTGTAAAAGTTCAAAGGCCTGACTTTGAAACCCGCCAATAAAGTTTGTACTGGGAAATGCTATGAGCCGACCTTCAAGATCGGACAATTGATTAATATCTTTGACGCTACTTCTGGTAAAAATAACGCCACCCAGATGTTGAGTGTAGTTTCCATTTTTACTCCGTTTAACCAGAGTTGCTATGGCACCGGTCAGATCATTGTTTCGACGAAGAATGATAAAATGTCTGGGATTTGTGAATAACAAGTCAATACTTTGACTGTTGACAGCATGTTGCATATCTGCCGGTTGCACAACCTTTAATTGTATTTGGGTGTCTTTGAGCTGAGTATTCAGGTAATCCACAAGAGGCTGATATCGCTCTATCATTATAGCTTTAGGACGATAAGCAAAAACACCAAGGTTTAATTTATCTACAGCAAAAACTTCAGATACAAAGATAAAGCTAAAGGCTAAACATATGAAAATTAAACGCATCGCTTTCACTGCTCTCAATTACAAGGTAAGTAAGCAGTTTGGACACATAAGATGCCTGTTTGATATTGAGACAGGGAATACCAGAAACTGAAAATAACACATAATAATTCCAAACATGGTAATTAAAAATAATTATAGTTTTGAATTACGGTTATTTCAAAGCTTTTACCTGTTTCAGATCATTAAGTTTTTAATAATAACCTCAAACCTGGATACTAAACATTCTGTTGAATAACTATTTTTTAAAATTATTGCTTTGGAAACCTAATATATCCATAGTTGCACCGCTTCTTCTAGACTGGAACCTGATGTATTTAAACGAGTTATTATAATTTAACACAACCACATCTAGACAAATTACACCATTAATTTTATATCCCCCAAAAATATAGACAGTTAAAACTGGATTTTCCATAATAAAGGTATTAAACCAGAAAAATGGTGCATTTTTTATTCGCAATATCAACCCATTAAAAGTAATAATAGTAAAGAGGGAGAAGCAAGTATAGGTAAATTGATATCATTTTGGTACCAAAGGGTTTTGCTTTTTTTAGAATATGTTGAGTTTCCCTTAAGTTTGACAGAGAAGCCTCTGATGAGATGACTCTGGTTTCAATATAGCTAGCAAAAAAATAGAAGAATCAACAGCTTTAAAAAATCTGCTGGAGAATTAATCAAGGTAGTGAATTATGTTAAAGACAAAGAAACACTATAATTGCCTAACAGGAATTATAGGTAAGACGGGTATTATACTGGTTACATTAACGCTGTTGTTTGCTTGTAATGAAGATAATAAGTTTGAGCCAGGGATTGAGGATAAAGTTTCCTTCGAGGAGTTTTCCAAACTGAAACAAATGGCAGCATCAGACCCGGCCAATGCTCTTAAAACAACCACGGCCAGGCAAGAAGAACTGGATACAGTTGGAAGTAATAGAGATTTTGCCTGGCTAAATATAATAATTGCTGAATCTGAGATTCAGACTGGGCAAAGTAAGAAAGCCATAGAAAAGCTTGATTCTGCAATCGAAACAGGACATGAGCTTAATGATAATAAGCTACTGTTATACGCATTAGTTACCAAAGCTACCGCCAAGCGAAATATGGGTGAGCTGGAAGAAGCATCTCAACTGTTCTCAGATACCATAAAAATAGCATCAGAAAGCAATACTAATGATGTTCTTGCACTTGCAGCAAATCGCCAGGCAACTGTGCAAGCCATGCTTGGAAAGATGGTCAAGTCATTGCAGAACTTTCAGCTTGCTGAAGAGGCCTTTCGTTTATTGGGCAATGAAATAGATCGTATGCGAGTTGTTGCCAACTTAGGGATCTTGCATGGCATGATGCGGAATTTTGAAAAAGCCCTTGAAGTGAATAAAGAAATCCTTCCATGGATGGAGGGAAAAAAGGATATTAGAGGTATTGTCACTACACTGGTGAACAGGTCATCACTCAATATTGAACTAGGAAATTTACCAAATGCAATATCCGCCGGAGAACGGGCCGTACAGTTAGCTACAGAATCAAAGTTACAGCGTATGCATGGTGAAGCTCAACTGGCATTGGCTAAAGCTTATGTTTTATCAGGTAGGGCTGATGACTCATATCAGGCTGCAAAAGTTGCATTGCAGTTGGGGCAAGAACTTGGATTACCATCACTCGAAGGGGGGGCACTGGTTAGTATGGCGGCTTCTCGAATAGAAGGTACACCAAAGTCATTAGAGCGAGCCCTGACAGGGACTGGTATTCTGCAAAATATTGAAGATAACTATGCTCAAATTGAAGGGCTTCGTATTGCATCAGAGCTCCAGGAAGAGTTCGGTGATTTTGAATCAGCTCTCGCTACCCATAAGCAATATTTAAGTCTGCAAGAAAAGATTGTTGGAGAAGAGTCCACGCTTGCTACCAGTCGACTGCAAGCTGAGTATGGGGCAAAGGAACGTGAGCGAACAATTTCTTACCTCAAAGAGCAGCAACAAGTTTCTGCTCTTGAACTTTCACGTGAACGTGACCTACGTATAATGCTGCTGGTAGGATTGTTTTTTGTCATAATTATTAGTGGCTTACTGGTCAATCGTACCCGGCTGAGAGCGGCTCAACAGATAATGATTGAGACAGTCAAACATGAGAAACAAAAAAGTGAACATCTTCAAGAAGTGGATCATCTTAAAGACGAGTTTCTGGCTAATATATCCCATGAATTACGTACCCCACTCTATGGAATGACTGGCCTGATTGAAGCGATGCTTTATGGCCCGTCAAAAGTTAGTTCTGAAACCCATAAATTATTAACCATAGTGCTACAAAGTGGTCAAAGACTCAGTAAACTTGTAGGTGATATTCTTGATTTTTCCAAACTACAACATCAAGGACTTGAACTCAGTCTTGAGCCAGTTGAACTCAGCTCTCTGGTGGATGTAGTACTGACTCTGAGTAAACCTGTGATCTCTGGGAGTACCATTGAACTGGTTAATGCTATTGAACAAGGTTGCCCCCATGTTCTGGCTGATGAGGCACGAATTGAGCAGGTACTGCACAATCTTGTGGGTAATGCGATCAAGTTTACCGAGCAGGGCAAGATTGTGGTTAGTGCACAACGTCAGGGAGATGAGCTTTTGGTACAGGTTTCAGATACCGGTATTGGTATTGCTCCTGCGCAGCAGGAAAAAATATTTGAGTTCTTTGTACAAGCAGACAACTCAACACAGCGCGTGTATGGAGGTACCGGGCTTGGATTGGCAGTAAGCAAACAACTGGTTGAACTACACGATGGGCATATCAAGGTAGAGTCTATACCCGGTAAAGGCTCAACCTTCTCCTTTACATTACAGATTGCCGAAGCAGTTGCAGGGGAAGAGGCGGCGAAGAATACTGTCTATGAGCGAAGACCAGCACCGGACGTTGTAGAACAAGGTAATATTATTCTTTCAGAAAGTTTACATGAAGTGGTAGACGTTGAAAAAGATGCCACCGTAGATTTGGCCACCATTTTAATTGTTGATGATGAACAGGTGGTACACAAGATACTAAAGCTTCATCTTGCTTCAAAGGGTTATCATTTATTGAGTGCATCAAGCGGGCCTCAGGCCCTTACTATTCTTGAGTCGAATGATGTTGATCTGGTGTTGCTTGATATTATGATGCCGCGGATGACCGGGTATGAAGTTTGCCGTACTATCCGAAAGACGAACTCCCGGGAAGAACTTCCGGTGATATTTCTGTCTGCGAAGGATAGGTCCAGAGATCGAGTGGCAAGTTTTGATGAGGGAGGTAATGATTATCTCATCAAGCCGATTAGCAGAAATGAATTACTTGTTCGTATTGATACTCAACTTGAACTACTGCATGAACGACAAACAATCCAGAGCCTTAACGAAGATCTCGAAACTCAGGTTGCTGAACGTACACAAGAACTAAACGCAGCAAAGGTTCAGGCTGAAGAACTGGCCAGAACCGACGTTCTGTCCGGGATGAATAACAGACGAGCCTTTTTTGAATACAGTGACCTCATCCATACCCAGGCTGTACGCTACAATCATCCCTACTCAATTCTTATGCTTGATATAGACCATTTCAAAAAAATAAACGACACCCACGGGCATAACATTGGAGATTTGGCTATCAAAGCAACAGCTGACACCATATCATCCATTCTTCGCGCAGTTGATGTTTCAGGCAGGATCGGTGGGGAAGAGTTCGCAATTATTCTTCCTCAAACACAGGTCGTACATGCAGAGACCATTGCTAATCGTCTGCGCAACCTCGTCTCTCAAATAACTGTCCCAGCAAATGGTACCGAAGTGGCTTTTACTGTCAGCATTGGTGTAACCAAAAACCATGACCGTGAAGCCTCAATTAATGATGTGTTGGAGCGTGCTGATACAGCTCTTTACGAAGCAAAAACCCAGGGACGCAACAAAGTTATTGTAGGATGAGAAAATAGCAACTGAGTCGATTGCAGTTGTACATATTCATTATCTTGAATAACAGCTATCTGTAAAATAATGGCAAACTCTGAAATTAGACTTAGATTTTCTAGTAAATCCAGATTTAGTAATTTTAACTACTGAAAATCTAGTTTTGGGTATGTCCCTACGATCTCGATCTTTGCCGACGGTAATATGTGCCGTTAAGAAGGCATTTAATTTTCCCTGACAAAACTTAACAGCATGGCCTGGTTACTTCCATTAGCAACCATCAATCTGACAAAAGCTGAACGTTCTACAAAATAATCCAGCATCAATCCATAACTGGAATTATCATTCTGCTTAAAAATTCTGGTTTGTGTCGCTGAAGAAATATCACCATCAATTGAATGAATATTTATAAAAGGTCGTACAGATAATAATCCTAAACGAAGACTTAAAGCGGCATTAACCGATACTTTGCTCCAGTTAATTTCGGCATTCTCCAGGCCAATAGTATTTTCACCTAGATTAAGTTGATAGTTAACCTGAGTGTGAAAATTTACCCGTTTCATCAAGTTGATCGGCCAGCGTAAATACAATGACACAAATTGACCATTGTATTTTTCAGCACTGGCATCGAAAAGATCAAATAGGCGTAAATCGAACTGACCTGCACGCGCACCCACCCTTAAATCACCCTGAGTTTTTTCTTCTATACCCAGGCCATAAAAATCAATATTAACCTGACTAAGAGTAGATGCCTGTAACCAGTCACTTTCACTTTGACCAACAAATGCAGTGATACCCGTCCACCCCGCCATCAGCGGGAAGGGTAGCACTAATAAAATCCATAAAAACTTACTGGGCACCTATGATGGCCTGAAGTGAATATGATGTTTCAACTGGTCTTTCATTATTTGATTTCTGGGCTGATTTAGTTGCAGAGCATAAGCCATTTTGACTGACAACCAGTGCTTCGGCCAGCATGCCCTCCTCAGGATCCCCAAAAGCAGAATTTAAATCATCTCTAACAAAACAATCATAGGGTATGCCGTTAAAATACTCACCCTCTCCATCCTGATTATAGGTAGCAAAAGTAATCGGTAAAATCACCTTGTCATCAAATTCAACAGGATTCATGCCCACCGGTTTGCCATAGGTTTTATTACCCACCGTTTTTACATCAACAAAAGGTTTCAGTCCATTAATGACCATTTCACTGGCAGAAGCTGTAGAACCTGACGTAATCACCACTACTCGATCAAGATCAAGTTCATTCACCATGGTCTTAAAATAATATGAATAATTGAGATCCTGGTGCTTGTCATTTTGTTTTAGCAGAGCAAATAGATCGGTGGAGCTGGTTGTCGGCACCATGTAACTCGCCAAATTCTGTGCCACAGAAACTCGTCCACCACCGTTATAACGTAAATCAAGCACCATTTTATTCACACCTTCGGTTTGGAAAAGACTGAAAACGTCAATAAACTCCTGATCGGAAGTTCCTAAAAAGCTCTTAAAAGCCATGTAACCCACTTTATCCGGGCCATTATCAATGACACTGTAAGCTAACACCGTATTAATATTAACAATGGCTTTTTCCATATTGATATCAACCCTGTCGCCATTCTTTTTTTGCACCACTAAAAAAACCGGATAACCTTCTTCCGCAGGGCCAAAAACATCATCCCATGATGTCGTTGATATATGCTCTACCAGTTCTCTATTGATGGAGATAATCATATCTCCCCGTTGCAGCCCTGCTCTACCAGCGGGTGAATCATCGTAAACAAATTTAAGCGGAACGGTTCCATCATTCTCTTTATAGTAAGAAAACCCGTAACCCAGATATTGGCCATCTTCAAACAGGCTATCGAAGGTGGAAGCATCCGCAATATAGGAAAAGCGATCCAGTGTTTCATAGCGCAGGAAATCCAGAGTTTCTTCCGGTGAATTGAAATTTGCATAGTCTATTTCAGGATCTACTTCGGTATACCAGAGATATCGATCAAGCAATAATTCATGAACAAATTTATTTTGCTGATAAATGACTTCATCGGTACCACCGCCTCCACTACCACCACATGAAAGCAATAAAGAACTGAGTATGACTATTAAATATTTTTTACATTGAAACATCGTTTTTCCCTTTCGATTTTTTACTTGATTTATGAACTATAGATTTAAGACTTTTTGGTTAACCCTAAACCTGATGACTTACACTGAATTATTCAATTCCCAATCTGTTTAACTGCGTTTTATCGCTAATCTGTTCACCGGTTTGAACAATCCATGATTCTACCTGTTTGATAATTTCATCCGGCTTTTTCCCATCGGGAGAAATCGGCTTACCAATCACTATTTTAATTGTACCCGGCCATTTTATCCAGCTATGACGCGGCCAGAATTCTCCAGCATTATGGGCAATCGGTAAAATAGAGTAACCTGTTTTATCCGCCAGAATAGCTCCACCCAACCTGAAAGGTTTGTACTGCCCCGGCATAACACGCGTGCCTTCAGGAAATAACATGACGATGCGCCCTTCATCCATGCGCTGGCGACCTTCTTCAATAAGCTGTTTAATCGCTTTACGCCCTGTTCCCCGATTTATCGCAATAGCATTCATCGCTCTCAGGCCCCAGCCAAAAAACGGAATATAAGTTAATTCTTTTTTGACTACCCACACCATCGGACGGAAAAAAGCCTGAAGCGCTATCGTTTCCCAGGTTGAAGAGTGTTTACTCATCACGATGAAACCTTCATCGGGGATATTTTCCAGCCCTTCTACCTCATAATCCAGGCCACAGGTCAACTTGATCCACCCCAAATTCACGGCTATCCAGACTTTTATAATTCCGACCCTGACACCCACAGGAAACAAAGCGGTCAGAGAAAGTAATACAGCGCAGATCAGCACACTCGGCAGGAACACAATCCAGAACAGGCTACCTCGAAGAGTCAGCCAGTATTTGTATAAAGGACTTACACCCAGTTTATTTTCTTGCATTATTCTGTTTTAAAAACTCTCTTACAAAATGTGAAAGATCATCATACACAGTAGTCCCTTCAATGGAGCCATGTTTGTCCAGGGTTCTCTGACCTTTACCTGTTTTTACCAATACAGATCGGCAACCTGCCATTCTGGCCGCCTGAACATCGGTAAAAGTATCACCCACAAACACAGTTTCGGACGGCTTGATATTAAACTGTTTACAGATATTTAATAACATACCTGGTTTCGGTTTTCGACACAGACAATTATCACTGGGACCGTGAGGGCAAAACTCAATACTATCGACCGACCCACCCCGTTGTGAGAGTAAACTGTCCATTTTATCGTGCATTGCCTGAAGTGCATTTCGATCAAATAACTTCCGCGCTAAACCAGACTGATTGGTAGCAACAGCCACGATATACCCTGCCTTTTTTAAACGACTAATCGCTTCCAGACTTCCTTTCAGCGGAACCCATTCATCGGCAGACTTAATAAAATTATCTGAATCTTCATTGATGACACCATCACGATCCAGAACTACAACTTTATTTTTCATCACTACATTTAGTTATTGTATACGGGAGAAATCAGCCACTCGCAAAAAGCTATTGGCCAGCGTTTGTAACAATGCCAGTCGATTGTGCTTTAGCGACTCATCATCAACCATTACCATCACATCATCAAAGAATTGATCCACTACTGGACGTAAATCTGCCAGAGCATTTAACCCAGGTAAATAGTCTCCATCATCAAAATGCGTTAAGGCAGTTTGTTCTACTTCTGACAACTTCTGGTGAAGATCTTTTTCTGCCTGTTCCTGAAACAGTTCAGGGTTCACATCATCTGAAACACTGTCCTGTTTCTTCAAAATATTGCTAATGCGTTTATTAGCTGCTGCCAATGCAACAGCCGAATCATTATTCAAAAACTCGCTAACAGCCATTACCCGATTCTGTAAATCTGTTAAAACAGTAGGTTTACAGGCTTGCACGGCATCGACAACATCAAAACGAATTTGCTGGTCCTGGTAATAACTCTTTAATCGATCATAAATATAATCAACCACTTCCTGAACTGCGGGTTTCGCATCAATTTTATCCGCAAGACCTGTTGCTGCCTGTTGGCATAAGTCGTTAATATCGACCACTAAATCATTTTCAATAATAATACGAATAATACCAAGTGCTGCACGGCGTAAACCAAACGGATCTTTGACACCCGTCGGTTTCTGACCAATCGCAAAAATTCCCAGCATGGTATCGATACGATCGGCAATCGCTACACATTGACCGGCAGACTGTAGCGGAACTGCATCACCTGCAAAACGGGGCCAGTAATGTTGTTCGATAGCATTAGCAACGGTTGCTGACTCACCATCAATTTGTGCATAGTAATTCCCCATGATGCCCTGCAACTTGGGGAACTCACCGACCATTTCGGTCATCAGGTCACATTTACATAATTCTGCAGCACGCTCTGCTTCGGTCACATCGGCCGATAAAGTCTCTGCCAGGAAACCTGCCAGCGAGCGAATGCGCATGACTTTATCGCCCAGGCTACCGAGTTGCTTTTGAAACACCACCGACTCCAGACTTTGCAGACGTGAAGACAACGTTACTTTCTGATCCTGTTCCCAGAAAAATTTCGCATCGGAAAAACGCGGACGAATAACACGCTCATTACCATGAGAAACCACATCAGGATTTTTACTTTGAATATTGGAAATGGTAATAAAATACGGCAATAACTGTTCATTTTCATCGAACACAGAAAAGTATTTTTGATGATCCTGCATGGTTGAAACCAATGCCTCTACCGGCACCGATAGAAATTCTTCATCAAACCGACCACTGACTGCCACTGGCCATTCCACAAGCGCTGTCACTTCATCCAGCAAGCCTTCGTCCATTCTTACAGCTCCGCCTAATTTCGTAGCCGTTTCTTCAAGTTGATTACGAATAATGTCACGACGTTTTTCAAAGCTCGGAACTACATAAGCAGAGTCATTCAGTAACGACTCATAATCGGCAGCCTGAGCTATGGTAATAGCTTCACCGGCATGAAAACGATGTCCCTGAGTTTGATTACCTGCTGTTGACCCCAGGATATTGGCATCGATAATTTGATCATCGACTAACAATACCAGCCACTGCACAGGACGAACAAATTCATCAGAACGATCTCCCCAGCGCATGCGTTTAGGAATAGGTAAACGGGCCAGCGAGTCACTGACTATATCCTCTAGCAATGCTTTAAGCTCCTGACCTTTTTGCTTTTTCTCAAAATATAACCAGGTCCCCTTATCGGTTTCTTTCTGTGCCAGATCAGCAACTTCAACTCCACAGGAACGGGCAAAACCCATCGCCGCTTTTGAGGGATTTCCATCAGCATCAAAAGCAGCTTTTAATGCTGGACCACGTTTTTCGACTAATTGATCCTGCTGCTTTAACGGAATATCTTTTAATAAAATGGCCAGTCGTCTTGGCGTGGCAAAAGACTCTACAGTTGATGCTTTCAGACTGGTAGTTTCCAGCCCTTTGATAACACCTTCGGTAAATGCCTGAGACAGTTTCAGCAGTGCTTTCGGGGGTAGCTCTTCAGTACCCAGTTCTATCAGACAATTGCTCATGACTCACCTCCGGTATTTTTAACCAGCGGGAAGCCGAGTGCCTCACGAGATTGATAATAAGCTTCAGCAACTCCACGAGACAAGGTACGAACTCGAAGAATGAATCGTTGACGCTCAGTGACTGAAATGGCATGGCGCGCATCCAGTAAATTAAAAGTATGAGAAGCTTTCATCACCTGTTCATAAGCCGGTAAGGGCAGTTTTGCTTGTAACAATTTCTGACTCTCTTTTTCACACACATCAAACCATTTAAACAGTTCTTCAGTATTGGCATGCTCAAAGTTATAGGTGGATTGCTCAACTTCATTTTGATGAAATACATCGCCATAAGTCACATCACCATCCGGCCCGTGTGTCCAAACCAGATCATACATACTTTCAACACCCTGAATATACATCGCCAGACGCTCCAGACCGTAGGTAATTTCACCGGATACCGGACGACATTCCAGACCACCTACCTGTTGAAAATAAGTAAACTGAGTAACTTCCATACCATTCAACCAGACTTCCCAGCCTAGTCCCCAGGCACCGAGAGTCGGAGATTCCCAGTTATCTTCCACAAAACGGATATCATGCTCTAACGGATCAAAGCCCATCATCTTGAGCGAATCGAGATACAGCTGCTGAATATTATCCGGACTGGGTTTTAGTAAAACCTGAAATTGATAAAAGTGCTGTAAGCGATTTGGGTTTTCACCATAACGACCATCGGTAGGTCGACGACTGGGCTGAACATAAGCTGCACGCCAGGGCTCAGGTCCGATAGACCTTAGAAATGTAGCCGGATGAAAAGTACCTGCACCCACCTCCATATCTAATGGCTGCATGACCACGCAACCGTGATCGGCCCAGAATGTTTGCAAGGTCTGAATCAAACCTTGAAAAGTGCTAACATCGACTTTAGATATATCGCTCATAGAGTATTGAATGTAAAGTGTTTAAGACAAATTAAAATAGCCTGTTAGTATATAGAATTCGGCCCTTTTACTCATTAGTTTTTATTATCCCCAATATTGCAGTTTTAGCCATGACAAACACTAGCTCAACCATTCTGTATTATGTTCACGATCCAATGTGCAGCTGGTGCTGGGGATTCCGTGAAGAGTGGCTAAAACTAAAACAGTTATTGCCTGAGCATATACAGGTTGTGAGCAAGGTTGGCGGCCTGGCTGAAGACAGCGATAAGCCAATGCAGGAATTGTTACAACAGGATATCCAATCAGCCTGGCAACGTATTCAACAGGTCATACCAGGCACCCGGTTCAACTTTGATTTCTGGGCAGAAAACACACCCAGGCGTTCCACCTATCCTGCATGCAGAGCTGTACTTGCAGCTGAGCTGCTTGCCCAGAAAGGCGAGCAAATGACATTTGGAATTCAACAGGCTTATTATCTGAATGCTAAAAATCCATCCGACCTGAATACCTTGATTGATGTTGCTATCTCTATTGGACTCGATGCAAATGAATTTAAAGACTTGATGCTTTCTGATGATATTAAAACCGCATTACACGATGAGCTTGCACAGGTAAGGTCTATCGATGTTTACAGCTTCCCGAGCCTGGTTTTACAAATTAACTCCAGGTTTCACCCTGTTCAGCTGGATTATAATTCAGCTCAGAACATGCTTGAGGAAATTTCCTCACTACTCTCAAGCCAGAACGTTTAAAATCACTCCATGAATTCTATCCTTTCAGCCTGGTTTAGCAGTCTCAAACATTACCTGCAGATGAGTGTATTTTCATCATCGCCAGCCAAACTTCCATTCAGCCAGGCTTCTTTTATATTGACGCTAATAGCTTACATAACTGTTGGCGAGTTTTTACTAGGAGAAGAAAGAACATTACTGTCTATCATCCTGCAAATTGGCATTGAGATTTTAATACTTTTCACTATCACTTTTATTGCTTTAAAATTAACCAATAAACCTGAACGCTTACTGCAAACGGTATCAGCACTGATTGGTGTTAGCCTGATTATCAGCCTGGCCAGCCTGCTAATCATGTCGGCTTTTCCTGAAAGCGGCAATGCCGAGGAATTAAACCCACTAATTTTAAAGGTCAATCTCATCCTGTTGTTTTGGAACCTTGCGGTTATTTCTCTCATTTTTAAACGAGCATTTGAGATCAGAACCCTTACCGCTGGTTTTATTGCATTCAACTATTTTGTATTTTACGAATTTTTGTTACTTAACTTTTTCTAACATGAAGATTTATATTCTCGGTATTTGTGGCACTTTCATGGCAGGCATTGCCATGCTCGCACGTGAAAAAGGCTATCAGGTAGTCGGCTCGGATGCCAACGTATACCCTCCAATGAGCACCCAGCTGGAACAGGCAGGCATTGAAATTCGAGAAGGTTATAGCACCGATAATCTCGACGAAACAGCCGATCTATTTGTCGTTGGCAATGCCATGTCTCGCGGCAATGAACAGATCGAAGCTATTCTAAATAAAAATCTACCCTATATTTCAGGGCCTCAATGGTTATATGAACATTTGTTAAAAGACCGCTGGGTACTGGCTGTGGCCGGAACCCATGGCAAGACATCCACCAGTAGCATGTTGGCCTGGATTCTGGAATATTCGAATTTACAACCGGGTTTCTTAATTGGTGGTCTCACGCAAAACTTCAATACTTCAGCACGCCTTGGAGAATCTCCATTTTTTGTCATAGAAGCCGATGAATACGACACCGCTTTTTTTGATAAACGCAGCAAATTTGTACACTACCACCCACGTACTCTGGTTCTCAATAACCTGGAATTTGATCATGCCGATATCTTTAACAGTCTGGATGACATCAAACGACAGTTTCATCACCTGTTAAGAATAGTGCCCTCAAATGGACTCGTCATTACCAATCAACAGGATGAAAATCTTCAACCGGTTTTACAAATGGGCTGCTGGTCAGAAATTAAAAGCTTTGGAATGGATCAACAAAATAATAAATCCAGCCTGGCTGTTAACCAACATAACAATAAAGTTATCGATAACATCGGCAACAAAACATATTCACTGGAGTTAAGTTCACCCGGATTATTTAACCAGCTAAATGCAAGTGCCGCTCTGTTAGCTGCTCAACATGCAGGCGTACCTCTGGAGACAGGCATACAGGCACTGAAGCAGTTTCAAGGGGTTAAACGCAGACAGGAGGTTATCGCAGTTATCGACGGCATTACCCTGTTTGATGATTTTGCACATCACCCTACTGCTATTCGAGCAACACTTGAAGCTATAAAACCTCAGACCAGCGGCAAACTCATTGCAGTATTTGAACCACGCTCCAACACCATGAAAATGGGCGTGCATGAAAAAACGCTTGGAGCAGCTTTTAATACAGCCGACCGGGTAATGTTTTATGATAATGCATTATTGGACTGGGATTTACAGCTATTAAACAGCGACAAATCTGAGGACTTTAAAATATTTACCGATATTGAACAGATTATCAGCAACATAGTCCAGACAGCTAAAGCCGGTGATAATATTATTATTATGAGTAACGGTGGCTTTGGCGGAATACACCAGAAATTAAAACATGCTTTACAGCAAAAAAACTGATGACAAAAAAATCAAAAAAACTGCTGAAAATTTCTAAATATGAAATAAAACAGACTATTGGCAAAGGCTCCATGGGCATAGTGTATGAAGCTTATGACCCTTTTGTGCAACGTACTGTTGCCATTAAAGTTGCTCATCAGTTTGACAAGAACGATGCAAAACTGGCGCAACAGGCTCGCGAAGGTTTTTTCGCCGAAGTATATTCTGCAGGACGTATGCACCACCCTTCTGTTGTGTCGGTTTATGACGCGGGTCAACAGGATGACCTGAACTATATCGTGATGGAATATGTCGATGGTGCCACCCTGCAGGAATATGTAACAGGTAAACGTGTACTTGCCACCAGTCAGGTCATAGACGTTATTTACCAGTGTGCCAAAGGGCTGGATTATGTACACCGACAGGGCATTATTCACCGCGACCTCAAGCCGGGTAACATCATGCTGAGCAATGACGGCGAAGTTAAAATTATGGATTTCAGCATTGCCCATGTAGATCAGGGCGATGGCACACTAAGCAGTGTTCAGGGCAGCCCGATGTACTTACCCCCGGAACAGTTATCAGAAGAAAAGAGGCTGGTCGAGCAATCAGACATCTATTCTTTAGGAGCCGTTATGTATGCCCTGCTGGCAAGGCGTCCACTTTTCAAAGCCAATAGTCTAGAATCTCTAATCTATCAAATCACCGAAATGGAGCCAGACTCACTGTCTAACATTCGTCCTGACTTACCTCAACAAGTGGTTGATATTGTTGAGAAATGCCTGAGTAAAATCATTTATCATCGATATGATAATGCAAGACAGCTGGCGAATGAATTATCTAGAGCTTATGGGCGATTACGCGGCGTGGGCGAACGCATCGATATGAAGGAAAAATGGACTACGTTGCGTTTTCTAAGTTTTTTCCGGGATTTTAGTGACGAACAGATTACCGAAGTCGTCGATGCCAGTGACTGGCTGGATTATAAAAAAGGTGACACCATCGTTTCCGAAGGAGAAATCGAAACCGCTTTTTATATCATTGCCAAAGGCGGGGTAGAAGTTTGGAAAGATGATATTACTATCGGCCGCATGTATCAGGGAGATTGTTTTGGTGAAACTGCTTTTATAAAGAATGAGCAGCGCACTGCCTCCATTACGGCTCGAACCGATGTCACCCTAATGGTTGTCAGCAGCTCCCTGCTGGAAAAAGTTTCAATTGAAACGCAATTACAGTATTACCGCATTTTTCTCGAAAACCTGGTAACCAGACTGTCAAAAGCAACTGATCAGCTCATTGAACAGGAAAAAGGTAACTCGAAATGATAAAAACAATTACCGTTGCCATGACCGGTGCTTCCGGCGCTCCCTACACACTACGCCTGCTGGAACAATTACTACTGGCGGATTGTCATGTACAATTTATCTGCTCCCAGCCAGGGCAAATAGTCATGGCCATGGAAACAAATCTCAAGTTACCCTCCAGTCCGCAACAAATTCAACAACAGTTAAACGAGCACTTTAATTGCACTCAGGATCAACTCAGCGTGTATGGTTTAGACCAGTGGACAGCCCCCGTAGCAAGCGGATCTTCTGTGGCAGACGCTATGGTTGTATGCCCCTGCTCAATGGGTTCACTGGCATCTATCGCTCATGGTATTAGTAACAACCTGATACACCGTGCAGCCGATGTTATTATGAAAGAAAGAAAAAAGTTAATCATCGTGCCTCGTGAAACACCATTTTCCAGTCTGCATTTAGAGAATATGCTTAAACTCTCAAATCAGGATGTCATCATTCTGCCACCTAATCCTGCCTTCTATCAGGGTGTCGAGTCCATTCAGGATCTCATCGATTTCGTGGTCAGTCGCATACTGGATCAACTCAATATTGAAAATAAGCTATCACCCAGATGGGGCCAAAAAGATGACTGAGCTGGCCATATTCCCACTCAAAACAGTTTTGCTACCCGGTAACAAACTGCCATTAAAAATATTTGAACCGCGATATAGCGACATGATTGCCCATTGCATGCGCGAAGACAAACCATTTGGCATCGTACTGATTTACCACGGTGAAGAAACAGACACAAACTCTGAGATATTTACCATAGGTACCAGCGCAACAGTAACCGACTGGCAAAATCGAGATGATGGTTTACTGGGCATTACTGCTACGGGCCAGAGTCGTTTCCAGATAAAATCTTCTACAGCAGATCATAGCGGATTACTCATCGCCGACATCGAATACCTCGATGAACACATTGAACAGGAAATACCCGATCAATTCTATTACATGAGAGAATTGTTACGCCATATTTCGACACATAAAAGTGAAGATTTTGATAATCTGGATTTTAATACTACGGTGTATCAACTGATTTATCTGCTGCCTCTTGAGAACCCCCTCAAACAACAATTACTCGAAGTTTCAAGCTGTCTTGACCGCGCAATAGTGTTACATGCAGAACTTATTCGACTTGGTGTGATTCAATACATAAAACCTTAAAATTAAAAAGGAATTCTCAGCGTTATTCGTTACACATCAATACTTGTTCAGTTATAATCTTTAACATATAACCCTAAGCAGGAGTACAAAAGTGGCAGTTGTAGTAGCAACAAGAGAAAACATTGAAGATCTGGTTGAACAAAACAATATAGTCATATTTGATTTCTGGGCTCCATGGTGTGGTCCCTGCAAACAGTTTGGACCCATATTTGAAGCCACCTCAGATAAATACGAAGATATTATTTTTGCTAAGGTCAACACCGAAGTAGAAAAAGAAATAGCAGCGCACTTCAGTATACGATCTATCCCAACTATCATGGTGTTTAGAGAAGCCATGTTAGTATTTGCCCAGCCCGGCGTCATCCCAGAAAATGCAATCGGTGAATTGATTGAAAAAATCAAGGCCCTTGACATGGATGAGGTCAAAAAAACCAAAGGAAAAAGCTAACATGAATAAAATTATAGTTTCACTTGTATTATTTTTTTGCGTCTCCGTTTCAGTACAAGCTAAGGAAATGGCCGGCATTACGGTCAAAGACCAGATTACCAGTGCCAATAGTGAAGTATTGAAACTGAATGGCATGGGTTTACGAGAGAAACTATGGATCGATGTTTATGTCGGCTCCCTATATCTGGCAAAGCCTTCAAATAATGTGGCTGATATTTTATCTCAGCCCAATGCACTACGCATTCAACTGGATTTTGTGTATAGCGAAGTCACCAGTAAAAAGCTTATAAAAGCCTGGAAAGAAGGATTTGAAAAGAATCAGTCAAAAGAAAAGCTACAAACCTTGCAAAGCAAGATCGATCGCTTTTACAGCTTTTTTGAAGAAAGCGCTATGAAGACTGACCAGTACGTTATTGATTACGTTCCCGGACAGGGCACTAATGTGACAAAAAATAATGTCCTACTTGGAAATATTGGTGGAGAAGACTTTAAGAATGCTTTAGTGGAAATCTGGCTTGGAAATCATCCTGCCGATAAAAAGCTTAAAAAGGGAATGCTGGGGTTAAAATAAAGCTCTGAGCTAAAAACCTTCCAGAAACAAAAAAGCTGCTCAATGAGCAGCTTTTTTATGCCTGAAAAATAATTTTTCTCACCACGAAGAACACGAAGCTCACGAAGGTTTACAATCAAAAGGTATACCACAACTCAAATTCAGACAGGTTCAATAATATATTTATAAGAACCCAGAAATACCTAACATAACTCTTTATTGTTTACTTCTTCGTGACCTTCGTGTTCTTCGTGGTGCAATTTCTTTTTCAGTGTTAAAAGTCTACAGCCCCTTAAACACTTCTTCAGCAGCGTCAATAGTTTGTTGCAAATGCTCTTCGGTATGCACCGAACTCACAAAGCCCGCTTCATAAGCTGAAGGTGCCAGGTTAACCCCTGCATCCAGCATGGCATGGAAAAAAGTCTTGAAGCGTTCAACATCACAACGACCCACATCAGCAAAAGATTGCACCTTATCCTGATCGGTGAAAAACAAACCAAACATCGCGCCCACTTTATTCGCTGTCATGGCAATTCCATGCTTTTCAGCCGCAGCCAAAATACCATCGACCAGAAAATCTGTTTTCTGCGTTAGAGATTCATAAAAGTCAGGGCGACTGATAATCTCCAGATTTTTTAAACCGGCAGTCATTGCAATTGGGTTACCCGATAATGTTCCCGCCTGATACACAGGACCTACTGGTGCCAGATAATTCATAATTTCCTGCTTACCACCAAACGCACCCACCGGCATTCCGCCACCGATGACTTTGCCTAATGTAGTCAAATCAGGAACCACTCCGTAATGGCCCTGAGCACCGGTTAAACCAACACGAAACCCAGTCATCACTTCATCAATAATAAACACCGCGCCATATTTACTACAATTTTCACGTAAACATTCAAGAAAACCATCAACCGGTGGAATACAGTTCATATTGCCCGCAACCGGCTCAACAATTAGACAGGCTATTTCATCGCCAACTTCTGCGAACAGTTCATTCACCTGATCGATATTATTGTATTCAAGTGTCAGTGTAAGTTCAGCCAGACTTTTAGGAATACCGGGTGAACTAGGCACTCCCATGGTTAATGCACCAGAACCAGCCTTTACTAATAAGGAGTCACCATGCCCGTGATAACAACCTTCGAATTTTATGATTTTGTCCCGACCGGTAAAACCCCGGGCAAGACGAATAGCTGACATGGTTGCTTCAGTACCTGAGCTGGTCATACGAACTTGATCCATGCCCGGCATAATGTCACAGATCTGTTCTGCCAGATCAATTTCAAGCTCGGTAGGTGCTCCAAAACTCAACCCTTTATCCGCAGCCTGTTTTACTGCATCGATTATTTCCGGATTAGCATGACCACAGATCATGGGACCCCAGGAGCCAACGTAATCGATATAAGCTTTACCATCTGCATCATACAGATAAGCTCCTTCAGCACGTTCGATAAACAGAGGAGTGCCACCGACACCGTTAAAAGCTCTTACTGGTGAATTGACTCCACCCGGTATAGTCTTTTGTGCGCGTTGATATAATTCTTCTGAGTTACTCATATTGTTGCTCATTTCAAGGTCCAGATACTTTTAAAAGGTCGCTATCTTACGTAAAAATAGCTGCGATGAATACATTTTGAATAAATTTAGCCGTCTCTAACATCCAGATGTTTTTTAGCCATCCACACCAGAATAAGCACAGGTAAACCCAGAGCAGATGCAAAAATAAAGAAATTAACGTAACCAAATTCATCCACCAGAGTTCCTGAGTAGCCCCCGAGAACCTTGGGAATCAAGGTCATTAAAGAACTGAACACTGCATATTGCACAGCCGTAAAGCTGATATTGGTAAGACTGGATAAAAAGGCTATAAACGCAGCACTGGCCAGTCCTGCGGTCAGATTATCAGCAGAAATTACCACATAAAGCATGTACGGGTTATGACCAACCCATGCCAGCACTATAAACAGTAAATTAGTAACAACCGTCAGTACAGCACCGAGAAAAAGTATTCTCATGACACCATAGCGGATAGACAAAAAACCACCGAGAAAGCCACCGGCAATCGTCATAAATAAACCAAAGGTTTTAACAATGGTAGCAATTTCTATTTTTGTATAACCCAGATCCTGATAAAATACATTGGATATAATGCCAAGCACAATATCCGAAATTCTATACAGTCCCACCAGCGCAAGCAGCAATAACGCTAACCCCTTACCATACCGGGAAAAGAAATCCTGAATCGGGTCAACATAGGTGCTGCTCACCATCTTCCCATTAACAACACCACTCTTTGATAGAAAAAAAGCAATTGATATTGCGACTGTTAACGCCATCAGCAAACGAACTACTCCAATCAGGAAACCGGCAAAAGCTTTATTCCCCAATATGTCACCTAACGCAGACTTAAGTGTATTAACAACATCCGCAGAAAAATAGAACACAGCAATAAAACCGGCGACAGAAAATAAAAACATGGCAAGAAAGCCCACATAATCTTTTGCAGAGTGAAGGTAGTTATCACTTTGAATTTGTTCCGGTTCAGAAATAATTAATGTTGTTGTGACACCAATCAGCATCACGGCAGCAATTATGCTGTAAGTATAAAACCACGCCTGATAGTTATAGGAACCCATTTCAGAGCCATAATAACTGGCCAGGAATAACGCACCCGCTCCAGCGATTAACATGCCTATCCTGTACCCTGCAATATAGGTCGACGACATCAAAGCCTGTAGGTCACTTTCAGCAGATTCGATACGATAGGCATCAATGACAATATCCTGAGTCGCCGATGAGAAGCCCAGCCAGACGGCAGCCAAAGCCATCCAGGTTAAACTATTGCCACTATCAGCCGGATTAATTGACGCCATCCATAAGATGGCAACAATAATGCTGGATTGAGATACCAGCATCCACGCCCGTCTGCGCCCCAGCAAACGAGTCAACAGGGGTACCGGTAATTTATCGATCAATGGAGCCCAGACAAACTTAAATGAATACCCTAAAGCAGCCCAACTGAAAAAAGTAACCGCCGACCTTTCTACCCCGGCTTCTCTCAACCACAATGATAACGAAGAAAAAATTAGTAAAATCGGAATCCCGGCAGACAGTCCCAGAAAAAGCATGGTCACTACACGCGGGTGCATAAAGGCTTTAATCGATTCAAGTGCCCCGGTTTTAGTTTCTAAGTGACTCATGAGTTAATCCGTTGAAATTGAAAAGTCATACTGCATAATCAAAGGAGCATGATCAGAAAATCGCTGCTCCTTATAAACAGATGCCGTTTGTATTAAAGGTTTCAACTTAGGAGTCACAATTTGATAGTCGAGACGCCAACCAACATTTTTATCCCAGGACTGCCCTCGATTTGACCACCAGGTATATAAATCTGCACCCGGCTCAACAACTCTAAAGGCATCCACAAAACCTACGTTATCAAACAGATCGGTTAACCAGGCTCTTTCGTGCGGAAGAAACCCAGAGTTTTTCTGATTGGGTCGCCAGTTTTTTAAATCAATTTCTTTATGCGCAATATTCCAGTCACCACAAATTATAAATTCACGTCGTTTTCTTTTTAATGATTGAAGGTGTAATTTAAAGCTGTGTAAAAATCGTTCTTTTGATTCCTGCCGATGTTCACCTGAAGAACCTGAGGGCGCATACAAAGAAATAAAGGAAATATTTTTAAAGCGAAATTCCAGATAACGCCCCTCATTATCAAACTCACTGGCACCGTATCCCCGAATTATTTCCAACGGTTTGAGTTTTGAATAAATGGCCGTACCGCTATAACCTTTTTTCTGCGCATCGAAATAAGCCGTGACATAACCCGCAGGGTGAAACACTTCATCTTCAAGCTGATCAATTTGAGCTTTGGTTTCCTGTATACAAATAATATCAGCCTGCTGGTCTTGAACCCAGTCAAAGAAACCTTTACGTGCAGCCGCACGAATACCATTTGTATTTACCGAAATAACTTTCATTTATTGGAACAACAATATTAAAGAAAAATAAGATTTCCGACGGGAAAAACCAGCCGATAGGAGAATGATCGGTTATGATACATCGAAAGCGAATCAACAGGTGAACTATGCTCGAATTTCAACATCAATTTCTCGATTATTGCATCCAAAGAGGTGTACTCAAGTTTGGTGAATTTACTCTAAAATCAGGCAGAATCAGTCCTTATTTTTTTAATGCAGGCCTGTTTAATACTGGCAAAGACATGGATTCTCTGGGCAAATTTTATGCCCAGGCAATCACTCATGCAGAGATAGATTTTGATGTAATCTTCGGCCCCGCCTACAAAGGTATTCCGTTAGCTGCCATAACATCCAGCAGCCTGTATCAAAATTTTCAAATTGACAAATCCTACGCCTATGACAGAAAAGAAAAAAAGGATCATGGGGAAGGCGGGTTGATTGTCGGCGCTGAAATAACAGGTGATGTTTTAATAATTGATGATGTTATCACTGCAGGCACAGCCATTCGTCAATCGATGAAACTCATAGACTCACTAGGCGCAAAAGTAACCTCCGTCACCATTGCTCTGGACAGACAGGAAAAAGGTCAGGGAGAACTCTCTGCCATTCAGGAGCTTCAGCAGGAAGGAGTCAACGTGATACCGATCATCAAACTGGCCGACATCATGAGTTACCTTGAACAGAGCGGAGATTCAAAACAGCTTGAAGCGGTACAACAATACCGTGAACTTTATGGTATAGCTTAAAGTCCTGAATTTAGTTCTGATCAAAACATATTCACCACGAAGGCACGATGAACACGAAGAAAAACCAATAACATGAATGGCTATATATAAAAATATAGCCTTGTAGGGTGCGCCGTGCGCACCATTGGCGTTGGTACTGAAATTTCTTGGTGCGCGCGGCGCACCCTACTAAATACTAAATGCCCCTTCGTAACTTCATGGTGAATTACCTACCCCTGAACTCATCAAAAATCGGAACCATTGACAGCTGTTTCGGTCACAACACTATGTCATCTTTAAAACCGATCTATTGGGCAAAATACCTCTGGCTGTTTGTTATTAGCCTGACAGCCTTGTTAGCTCAATCTTTACTCGCAAGTGAAGCTATCACAGTAAAAAGCGGGGTATATCAAACGGCTGTTATCGAACTGTACACGTCTGAAGGTTGCAGCAGCTGCCCTCCAGCTGATCGATGGCTAAACCAGTTAACTAAAATACCCACGAAAGAACTGAATAAACTGATTCTTGCCTTTCACGTGGATTACTGGGATTACATTGGCTGGAAAGATATTTTTGCTAATCCTGCTCATACCAATAGACAACGTCATTTAGCCAGACTAAATCAGCAAAACAGTGTTTATACACCTGAATTTTTCGTTAACGGCTTAGAGGCTCGCGGCACACAAAGTGTTATCAACAAAATTCAATCAACTAATAAGATTTTATCTACCATTGATCTGGCACTGACTTTTCAACAGCAGGATAATAAAATTCTACTCACGTTATCCAGCCAGTTTGATCCCGAGTTTTTAAAGTTTGTAAGATTTGTTGTTTATGAAAATAACTTAAGCAGCCAGGTTGAAAAAGGAGAAAATGCCGGGAAAAATTTACACCACCAACAGGTAGTTCGTTATCTTAGTCCCAAGAAAACCTTAAAATCTAAAATATCTCACCAGATAAAAATCAAACCCGAATGGAATGTAAGCCAACTTGGTGTAGGAGCCTTTGTTCAGTCTAAAAGCGGTACTCATTTTCAGGCTGTTTCCAGCCTGCTAACACCTCAAACCCAAAAATAATTACAGGCTTTAGAGTACAAAATTATGGATTCAGTCTATTATTGAGTTAATACACAAATATATGTAATAATCATCTAAAAGCATTACATTCTAAACTCAAGCCAAGAATGCATATTTTCAACAATTATATTTATAAAATAAGTTCCATCGGACAAATTTTGACATCATGATCAGCAGAGTATTTTCTGTCAGACCAACCTCAATTTTGTATTGTCTAATCTTTAGTCAATTTCTGGCTTTACCTGCTTATTCAGCTCAATTGTATAAATGGGTCGATGAAAATGGTCAGATTCGTTACAGCGACAACATTACTTCCGATCAGTCCAAAAAGGCATTTCAAACTCTTACTCCAGACGGAAGAGTTCTCTCCACGAAAGAAGCATCCAAACCTCCCGAGCAAATTAGAGAAGAGCGCGCTGAAAAAAACAGGCAGGCGGAAGAGTTGCGCATAAAAGCCGAAGTAAACGCCCGACTTGCCGCGATGCAGGAACATCATGACAACGTACTTCTCATGACCTTCACCAATGAAAAGGAAATTTTAGTAGCTCAGGACGAACGTCTTTCCGTTATTGACTCTGTTATCCAGTTACTGAAGAAAAACATTAATACGGAACAGGAAAAATTGCAGAAAGAAGAAGCACGAGCAAAGGCTCTTTACCTGGATAAAAACCTACCCGTGCCGGGTGGTCAGGCTCAAAAAATCGAATATTTTACTGAAAAAGTCCTGACCAAGCAGCAACACCTGAGCCTTAAAATTGATGAACGCGACAAAGTTAAACAACAATATATTCAGGATCTAATCCGATACAGGGAATTAACTAAATTGAAAAAGCAAAAGAATTTAGCCGATGAGGCAGAAAAAGCTCGCCTCAAAGAAGAGAGCTTTTACAAGTAATCAACTAGCCGCGTATTAGCGTGCCAACACCTCGATTGGTTAACAGTTCCAACAGGACAGAATGTTTCACCCGGCCATCTATAATATGACTGGTTTTTACTCCTGACTTAACCGCATCCAGCGCACAGTTAACCTTTGGCAACATGCCTCCGTGAATAATACCTTCATCAATCAAATTATCGGTTGTATGCGCATCAATACCAGTTAATAGCTTCTCTTCATTATCCAGAACACCCGGTGTATTGGTTAATAACAATAATTTTTCAGCGCCTAAAACTGTTGCCATTTTACCAGCAACAATATCCGCATTAATATTGTAAGAAGCACCATCTTTGCCAACTCCAATCGGTGCAATTACAGGAATAAAATTTCCACTGTCCAACATTTTCACCACAGAAGGATCGATACTTTCCACTTCACCCACGTGTCCAAGGTCAATAATTTCAGAAGCCTGCTTATTCTTGTTGGAAGAAAGCTCCAACCGGCGGGCATTAATTAAACCACCGTCTTTTCCGGTTAACCCAACAGCACGACCTCCATGACTATTAATAAGGGAAACAATTTCCTTGTTAACCAGTCCACCCAAAACCATCTGCACAATATCCATAGTCTCAGCATCGGTTACACGCATTCCTTCAATAAACCGGCTTTCCTTACCCACGCGCTCTAACAGTTGTCCAATCTGCGGACCACCACCATGCACAATGACAGGATTTACACCCACCTGTTTAAGTAACACGATATCCTGTGCGAAGCTGCTTTTCAGCGCTTCATCAACCATCGCATTACCGCCAAATTTAATCACCACGGTTTTTTTATCAAGTCTCTGAATATAAGGCAAAGCCTCAATCAGAATTTCAGCTGTATTATTTAAGCCTGTCATAATATTCCCCGTTAGTGACGACCAGAATGACCGAAACCACCCTCGCCTCTTTCGCTTTGATCAAAATCTTCAACCAGTTCAAATGCAGCCTGAACCACAGGTACAAACACAAGCTGCGCTAACCTTTCCCCAGGTTTGAGAGAAAAACTTTCACTGCCTCTATTCCATGTCGATACAAACAGTTGCCCCTGATAATCCGAATCAATCAATCCCACCAGATTACCTAAAACAATGCCACGTTTATGCCCCAAACCCGAACGAGGAAGAATCACTGCGGCCAGTGCAGGGTCAGCGATATGAATAGCCATTCCGGTTGGAATAAGCTCGGTTTGTCCCGGTTGAAGAATCATTTCTTCATCAATACAGGCTCGCAGATCTAACCCGGCAGAACCATCTGTGGCATATTCGGGTAAAGGAAAGTCTTTACCCACGCGCGGATCAAGAATCTTAAGTTGAATTTGTTTCATTTTTTAGTTTCTGGAAGATTTAAATAATTCGGTGATTATATCAATAAGCTCAACTGCTATTAAGCTTTTTGGTTTGAGAGATAACTGCTTAGAGCCATTATTCCAATACACGTTCAAGGCATTATTTTCTACCTCAAAACCCGACTCAGGATCATCAACCCTGTTGGCAGCTATTAAATCCAGCTTTTTATTTTTCAATTTACCCTGTGCATACTGTTCAAGATGACTGGTTTCCGCTGCAAAACCGACGCAGAAGGGTTTATTTACCAATGCTGCAACCGATGCAAGAATATCTTCTGTTTTCACCAGCTTCAGGTTCATTTCATCGTCTGATTTTTTTATTTTCTCTGCAGCTATACTTTCCATTCGATAATCGGCCACGGCAGCAGTTGCTATAAAAATATCCTGCTCATTAATATTTTCCATAACTTGCTGATACATTTCATCTGCGCTCTGGCATGCCAATAATGTAACGGGTTGTGGCGATTGCAGACAAACGGGGCCGGATACCAGCGTTACGTCAGCACCTGCATTTATTGCTGCTTGCACAACTGCGTAACCCATTTTCCCCGAACTGCGATTAGAGATATAACGCACAGGATCTATAGCTTCACGGGTAGGACCCGCAGTAATCATAACTTTGCACCCGCTTAAAGATCCGGGTTTCATTACTTGCACAACATGCTGCAGCAAATCTTCAGCTTCAAGCATTCGACCAGGCCCCGTTTCACCACAGGCCTGATCACCCACATCGGGCCCCCAGATTTGAACACCTCTCTGTTGAAGGGTCTGGATATTTTTTAATGTTGCCGGGTTCTGAAACATTTGCTGATTCATCGCGGGAGCAACAGCAATTTTACTTTTTGTCGCCAGCGAGATTGTTAACAATAAATTATCTGCATAACCATCTGCAAGTTTAGCCAGTGTATCCGCTGTCGCAGGTGCAATAACGAGTAAATCAGCCCAACGCGCTAACTCAATATGATCCATCGCATTTTGCGCATCAGCTTCGAACAGTTCGTTATAAACCGGATTGCCCGTTAAAGCCTGAAAGGTCAAAGGTTGAATAAATTCTTTAGCCGCATCTGTCATCACCACCCGCACATCTGCTCCCTGTTTTTTAAGCAGGCGACAAAATTCAGCCGCTTTATAAGCAGCAATTCCACCAGTAACGCCTAACAGAATATTTTTATTGTTTAAACTTAACATTTGGTCTATTTTACAGAATCTTTATGGAATCAAAACAAAGGATTGTGACATGCCAATAACGAACTGGCCAATGGAAGAACGGCCACGTGAAAAACTTCTACTTAAAGGTGCTAGCAGCCTGTCTGATGCTGAGCTACTCGCTATCTTCTTACGTACCGGCATCAAAGGCAAATCGGCCGTCGATTTATCTCGTGATCTGTTAAATAATTTTGGCTCATTAAGAGCATTGCTCACCAGCTCTCAAACAGAGTTTTGCAGTCATAAAGGTCTCGGACCTGCTAAATTCACCCAGTTGCAGGCGGTTCTGGAAATGGCAAAACGTCATTTAGGGGAAACTCTTAAACGAGACAATGCTCTCAACAGCCCGACTCAAACACGTCTTTACCTGCAATCTGTCATGAGAGATTATGAGCACGAAGTGTTTGGCTGCCTGATGCTCGATAACAAACATCGAGTAATCATTTTCAGAGAATTATTCAAAGGCAGCATCAGTAGTGCAAGTGTTTATCCACGAGAAGTTGTAAAACAGGCTTTAGCCGATAATGCAGCTGCAGTCATACTCGCTCATAACCACCCTTCGGGTATTGCAGAACCCAGTCAATCTGATATTCACATTACCAAACGGCTGACCCAGGCACTTGAACTGGTTGATATTAGAGTTCTTGACCATTTGATTATTGGTGATGAAGTAGTATGTTTTTCAGAGCGAGGGCTTATTTAAAATCATCAATCAGCCCATTACTTAATCTCTTTAATACGATAATTCACTTTATCCAATAATGGTTTAAATCGTTTTTTTGCGGCACGTTTGTTAAGCAAATAAACACCGACACTCAGTAGTGCACAAAATGAGTAATAGATTTTCAATTGCAATGTTAGTTGCGGAATGCCCAGACTATCTACAGTTGCACCAGCAGTAATTAAAATGATTGCTACCATCAGAGGCAAGATGTACCACAGTGCAACAGATTCAAGAAGCTTCTTTTGATTCTCTAACTTTACTTTTTCAATCAACAAAAAACTCAGAATGCTGTCATTTTTTTGTACATTAACTTTTTTTGCTTTGATTAATTTATAAGGTATAAACAGACAGGCAAGAATTGCTACCCATAAACCGACTGACTGCATAAGGCTAACAGAATAAACCAGCTTCCAGCCCCATACTGGAATCAGTAATAAAGCTATTGAAACTTCAAGAATATCACGACGTTTAATAGATTTATCCAGTTTACAGGTTTCTCTTTGAAGGATTTCAAGCACCGTAGCTAACTGCTCATGTTTAACAGGCTTTTTCATTTCACTGTCCCAACCTGCTTTCAAATCATCTAACATCATTTTTCTTCACCTATGTATTGATCTTCAAATGTTGTTTTAATGCGTTTGATGCGTAGTCGCACTGCATTCGCACTAATGCCCACAACCTCAGTAATTTCCTCAGAAGTAAAACCATCCAGATACATCATTAAAATATTTGCATCCGTATCACTTAAGGTATTCATAAAACTATTCAGTATTTCTGCCTGACAGTTTTCCTGACCTGACTGGCTCTCAGGTTTTATCACCTCAGACAAAACTTGTTGTAATTCTTTATGTTTGATTGACTTGCTCACGAAAGTACAAGCAGTATTCAAAGCAACTTTATATAACCAGGTTTCTATAGAAGATTGACCTTTAAATGAACTGTAACTACGCCATAGCTGCATCAGGATCTCCTGGTATATATCTTCAAAATCATGATTCTGGCAATAGCGAGAGGCGATATACCGAATTCGCCCCTGGTTATTCTCTATTACCTGCTCAAACTCTTTATACATAATTAACCTGTTGATATTGATGATTAATAGTTTCGATAACTATAGGATTAGTCTGAATTGAAACAGGTTTATGTCAAAGACAATAATTTTTATTGAGGTCGGGGCATTGAAGATGTGCATTATTGCTGCACAACACAAAAAAATGATTATCAGGAGCTACAGGACAACATTGAACAGCCTGCCCGATGACGCGCCCATTCGGGTCTTTTTGCTGAATAGATTTCCTTTTCAGGCTGATCATCGTAAGGTTTTCTTAATACATCCAGAAGTTCATGTACCATCGAGTAATCACCCTCATTGGCTTTGTCTATCGCTTGTTGAGCCAGGTAGTTTCTCAGGACATACTTAGGGTTTACCTTATTCATCTGCTGCTTTCTATCCAGTTCAGACAGGTTTGAAGCTACAGCACATTCTTTATAACTCCTTAACCAGGACTTAAACTGCGTGAGATAATATTCATCTACCTGCTCTGACCGATACCAGGCTTTATCGAAAATACCGTGCAGTATCAAATCGTCCATAATGTCTAATTCAACTAACTCAAGTTCCGATAAACCTCTAAAAAATAAAGTCATGTCGGTTTCGATTTCTTCCAGTAGTTTAAATAATTTACTGATTAATTTTTCAATTTCCCCGGAGCTATGTGCAAAACCCAACTTGGCAGCCATCATGTTATTCCATTGCTGCTGATAATAATCCCGGTAGTGCTGCAATATTTTTTCCAGCGGAGCTGTGTCATTGATCAACGGATAAATAGCTTCTGCTAATTGCAATAAATTCCATAAAGCAATCTCACTTTGATTTTCAAATCGATAACGACGACCGTTGGCATCCGTGGTATTGGGAGTCCAGCCCGGATCATAATCTTCCAGCCATCCATAAGGCCCATAATCGATTGTCAGCCCCAAAATTGACATATTGTCAGTATTCATCACACCATGAACAAAACCTACACGCATCCAGTGAATCACCATATCAGCAGTTGTAGTACACACTTCTTTAAACCATGTCAGGTAACTATTTTCATCTGAAAGGTTGAGGTGAGGAAAATCAGTTTCAATGGTGTAATCTAGTAATTTCTTTAAATTATTTACATCATTTTGAGCCGAAAGAATTTGAAAGTTTCCAAAGCGAGTAAAGCTCGGAGCCACCCGGCAAACAACAGCACCTAACTCATTTTCAAGATGTCCATCGTAGAACATATCACGAACTACTTTTTCACCGGTCAAAGCCAGGGTTAAAGCACGAGTTGTCGGCACACCCAGATGAAACATTGCTTCACTGCATAAAAATTCTCGCAGTGAGGAACGTAAAACAGCCAAACCATCTGCTGTTCTGGAATAAGGCGTTGGCCCCGCCCCTTTTAACTGAAGACTCCAGCGTTTGTTATTCTGCGTGATGACGTCACCCAGAATTATTGCTCTGCCATCACCTAACTGTCCTGCCCAGTTACCAAACTGATGCCCGCCATAACACATGGCATAAGCACTCATACCGGGCAATAATTTATTGCCCACAAATAATTGAATAAACTCATCATCATGCATGAGCTGTTTATCCAGGTTTAGTTCTTCCAGCATTTCTGTGGAAGCGACAACAAGACTAGGATTACTGACTTTAGTAGGTTCAACAAATGAGAAGCAGGCATTTTTTACCTGCCTACGAGAGTTTTTCAGAACGGGGTCAGCAGGCAGTCGATCGATAAACCGGTTATCAAAAACAAGTTCCTGTAAAGAAAGTTTCAAGGTATTTTTCATGTTGATACCTTAACCCAAGTTTGGTTAAAATAATCAGCGATTAACTCAGGGATAATAGACCCTATCGGGTTGCCCGGCAGGTTTTGAAGCAACCTTCTATTTATTGCTCAGTGATAACTCAAGCCCATCCCGATAATATTTACAGGCGGCTTGTTGCTCATTTAATTCATCACTGTCCAGCAAGTTTGCCAGTTCGAAGCAGCTTTGAACACTGGGTCTGATACCGATACTGGCTTCCAGGTAATTTTGCGCCTTACCCCATAATTTAAGGCGAATACAGATACGCCCTAAAGCCAGTAATAATACATCGCTTGAGCCATAATCCTGTAACCATTTTTCAGTGGTGGCTAACTGCACAGTAGTATCTTCTACCGGTAATCGCCCATAGTAATCAAGCAGATCGATATTCCACTGCTGATTTATTGACTTGACCACTATTTGCTCAATCAATTTACTATCGCGGCTATAACGATTAACAAGGTCTATATAATGCAGAATCAGATCAGCCTGAGTCTGATATACCTTTGGAATTTTTGCCCAGGCCTTGTCCAGTGATTCATCTTCCCTTTCTGCTGCCTCACTCAGACACCCGGTAAATGCTTTTATTTCCAGCTTTGCCAACTTCTCATCTTTAAACAATTTCTTCTTACGAACTTCTGGCAATAGATCACACAATAAGGACCATTCCTGAATTTCATAATACACTTTAGCCAGTAACTTCAGCACATAATCATGTTTTGGTGCTACTGAACGTAAATGAGTTAGAGTAGCGAGTGCTCTTTCTGTCTGACGCGAAGCGAGCTGCAATTCTGCCTGAGAAACCCCAATGGCAATAGCGGCTTCCGGTTTCACATCATGTGCTGCTTTTAAATAGTTATCTCGTTGATCAAATTTATCCTGCTGCTGTGCTGCACGAGCCGCTGCTAAATAATTAATTAATGGATTTTCAGCCAAATCAATAAATTTTAGAAGATTACTTTCAGCCTGCTCGAACCTTCCTTCAGCCAAATCAATTAAGCCAATATTTAATAGTTTGCGACTTTTATCAGCACGCCGCTTTTCTGATTGCTTTGTTAAAGTTGTCGGTAAACGCCAGATTGATAATAGAAACCGTAAAAAAAGTTGTATCAACAGACCACCAACAACCACGGCCACAATGCCAAATGCCAGGCTTGTTTCTAATGAAAAATCAGCATATTTAATGAGCACAAAACCCGGGTCATCCTGCACCAGCAACACAGCCGCCAAAACAGCAATAATAAGAATCAAAAGGCTGATAAATAATTTAACCATTGTCAGTCTCCTGCTGATTTTCCTGTTGTGGCTCATTCTCCCGTTTCTTCTGAACTTGCTTAAGCAACATTAAAGAACCGCTAATATCCGGTAGTTCCGGTTTTATCTGGGATTTCTGTAATGACATTAACGAATCATAAAAATCAGCATTAGCCGCGTTTTTCAAATCGTAATACTCTTTAAACAGGTTTATATTTTGAATCATCAATTTTTTATATTGAAAGGTGTCTCTCTCAAGCACTGACCAGCGAGTTAACTTTAAGTTATCTTCAAGCTTTTCAGTGACATCGACAATAACGGTCTGCGGTGTCTTTTTAACTTTAGGCTGGCTGGTTTTGACCGTTACCAGAGAAGTCATAAACTCCATGACTTTTTGCTGCAGAGGTAAATCAGGATCAATAGCTTCTTTTACAGCGGCGGTAGTTTCTGCTTTTTTAGTTTGTGTCTGATACCCCGGTTTTAAGCTGCTGATCTGGCGCGTTAAGCGCGATAGCAGCAAAGTCATGCCAACCAGATCAGGACGAGAACGGGTTTTTAGCTGAGCAATTTCTTCATTAATTTTCACCCTGACTGGTAACAGCCCTGGATCAGCCAAATCAGCAATCCTGTCACTAGCGGCATTCAGTGTTTTAGCTGAACCTTCAAAATCATTCTCCAGAACCAGTTTATGTTGTGCAACCAGCATAAGGTATTCAATTTCAGCCAGCTTCCAGCCATTTTCATCTCGCCCATACAACTCGTACAACTTTTCAGTGGAACCCGCTAACGCTTGTTGCCCCTGCTCCAGCCCGCTCAATCGGGTATCGGTTTTATTGACTGACTGACGTATAGAATTTATCCCGCTATCCACCTGAGAAAGTGTAGGTCTTTGCGCTAGTTCTGACTGTAATTGCTGGATAACAGCTTGAGTTTGCAGTTTTTCCTGCATGAATAACTGCCATGCCTGGTAACTTCCGGCAGTCATTACCGCACTGACAATTATAAAAAGAAAAATGGGTAATAGATAAGGCCGTTGTTTTCGAGTTTTCACCTGTTCAGTGTCTTTTTCTACACTGAGATCAGCGTTGGCCTCATTATTTTTTTGCTGTTCTATCGTTTTCATGAATGATGATTCAAGTAGTTAGTTGCCACTCCTTTATTGCCTGTAATATTCCTTCGTCACTGGCACTGATGGCGATAATTATATCTGCATTATGTCCCAGATTACGGGCAGTTTCACGCATTCTTTCACTGATTAGTATCCACGGGATCGAGCGAAGTTTTATTGCCATCGCTTCATCCACTAACTGAAAGCAATTAGACAGACCTTCTGCACTGGTAAAAATAGCAATATCAGGAAAATGAGGTTCAGTTAACTGCTCGAAAGTACCCGCGGGATGATCAGGTAAAACACGTCGATAAACTTCATGGTATTCAACACTAGCGCCTCGTTGTCGCAGCGTATCACCCAGTAAATTACGCCCCTGTTGCCCACGAAAGATAATGATCCGTTTCCCTTCAACCTGTTGTAATACCTGTGAAGCCAGTAAACCTTCGCTATTGTAACTATCAGCAGGAATAATATGTGACTCAACACCCTGGTTTTTTAATGCCGCCCAGGTTCCTTTACCAATCACTCCCAACTGCAGTGAATCGGGTAATTTAGCAGGGCTGAGATATTTGAAAGCAAAATCGACCGCATTTCGACTTACAAACAGGGCTATATCAAACTGCTTAATATTTTCATCCAGATGTTCTAAAAACGGAGTTGGAGAAGATGCATTAATCTGAATAGTGGGGAAGTTAATAATACTGAAGCCCGAAAGCTCCAGCATAGTATTCAATTGCTTTGTCTGGTGACCCGGTCGTGTCACCAGACATTTTAAGTTAGGAGTCTGTGCTCCATCAATCATGTAGTTTTGCCAGAATTTCGCCAGCACCCTGACTCAGCAGGTCTTCTGCCAGCTTAATACCCAGCGCAACGGCATCACTGGAAGCTCCACGAATTTCAGCACGTAACACCTTGCTGCCATCAGGTTCTCCGACCAGTCCGCGCAAATAGAGTTGATCACCTTCGAGCACTGCATAACCCGCTAATGGCACCTGACACCCACCATTTAAAGTTTCATTCATTGCACGTTCTGCCTGAACCCGTAACGTGGTATCAGCATCTGCCAACGGTGCCAGCAATTGTTTTACAGCATCATCATCGCTACGGCTTTCTATGCCTACCGCGCCCTGACCGATAGCAGGCAAACTCTCTTCTGGTTCCAGACAGCTGCGAATACGTGACTCAAAGCCAAGACGTTTAAGGCCTGCAGCGGCAAGGATAATCGCGTCATACTCACCATCATCGAGTTTTCTTAAACGTGTATTAACATTACCCCGTAACCAGTCGAGTTTGAGATTTGGGTACCTTTCTCTGATCTGAGTCTGACGACGCAAGCTGGAAGTACCAACTACTGCATTTTCTGGCAGAGCAGCTAAGTTTTCATATTTATTAGAAACAAACGCATCGCGAGGATCTTCCCGCTGCATAATCAGGGCCAGTTCCAGACCCGGCGGAAACTCGACAGGAACATCTTTCATTGAATGCACGGCAATATCGGCTCTACCAGCCAGCATACCTTCTTCCAGTTCCTTAACAAACAGGCCTTTACCGCCTACTTTAGCTAGAGGGGCATCAAGTATTTTATCCCCTTTAGTTTTCATTGAGACCAGTTGAACATCCAGGTCAGGATAAAGTTTTTGAAGGCGGCTACTGACATCTTCTGCCTGCCACATAGCGAGTGGACTACTACGCGTAGCAATCCTTATAGTTTTGAGTGATGTTTTCATGGGAGGGCATTATAGAGCAGCACAGTTGATTCGTGAACAGGCATATGAATAAATAAAAGGCATTCACCACGAACCAGGGCAGGATACGTAGGTACGACTCCAGGGATGGAGGAGGTAGGGCGACACAGGAGTCAAAGCCGAGAACAATGCAGGAGCTATTGTCGAGCCACGAAGAACACGAAGGTTTGATTGATTATAACAGTAGCTATGACTTACGACTTACGACTTACGACTGATAACTGCTAACTGCTAACTGCTAATTGCTAATTGCTAATTGCTAACTGATTAAAGTCCTTTCAAAATTTTACGCACACCAGGCAAATGGCGCCGACTTACTTCCATTTTATCTTCGATTTCGTTAAAAAAGATCTGATGCCCGTCTGCATTATTTTTCATGCCCGCTACTTTATCCAGCCGGACCAGTGCATTGCGGTGAATCCGAACAAAAATCTCGTCAAACTCAACTTCCAGTGCTTTTAGAGGTTCTTCAATCAAAACTTCTCCGCCAGTATGCCTGACCGTGACGTATTTTTGCTCGGCGTGAAAATAGAAAATATCCTCCAGCGCAATCAGTACTAGATTACCTCGCACGCGGGCACAAATATGCCGACGCACTTCATTCAAACCTATATCCTGTAAACGGTCTTTGATTTGTGCTCGATTTAAACGGCTACAAGATGATAGTGCATCTTGCAAACGATCAATTTTCACGGGCTTCAACAGGTAATCTACGGCATGAGTTTCAAATGCCTCCAATGCATGGTCGGCAAAAGCAGTAGTAAAAATAATTGCCGGTGGATGTTTCATTTTAAAGATATGACTTGCAGCTTCCAGTCCATCCATCACCGGCATACGAATATCCAGCAGAATGATATCCGGCTCAAACTGTTCCGTTAATTTTACCGCTTCACTACCATTACTTGCTTCAGCAACTACCTGATATTCATCCAGACCACCAATCAACCGGTTTAACCGGTCTCTGGCAGGCTTTTCATCATCAACTATGATTATTTTCATGTTCATTAAACTAACTAGGTGGTTTTGATTAACTTCTCAGTTTTTTGTAATTGGTATGTTGATTAATACTTTATATAGATCATTTTCAACAAGATGCTTGATTTTTGCCTGTCCCTGATAAGCCAGTAGCAATCTTTCCCTGATATTATCCAGAGCCATTTTGTTCCCCTGACGCCGTTGTGCTGCGCCCGACTCATTCAATGGGTTCGTTATTTCAATCATTAAATTTTGATTAGACTTTATGGATATATGCACTTCTCCGCCATCCTGCAAAGGTTCAATACCATGGTAAATTGCATTTTCTACCAGAGGTTGCAAAATCAGGGCCGGCATTAACAAGTCATCCAGATCAGCATCAATGTCCCAGTGGACTCGTAGCCTCTCATCCAGCCTTAACAGCTCCAGATTTATATAATCTTTCGTTAGCTCAATTTCACTTTGCAGGCTTATCTGGGTATCTGCTTTCAAACTTGCACGAAATAACTCAGCCAGATTTTCAATGGCTCGTTCGGCCTTATCCGGTTCGGAATGGGTCAGGCTGGCAATGGTATTCAAACTGTTAAACAGAAAATGCGGCCGAATCCTGGCTTGCAGGGCCTGTAAACGAGATTGAGATTCAGCTTTGATACCTAACCGGCTAACGTGTTGCACGAAAAAATATCGCAATGACAAACCATATAAAATACAGCTGATCGCTTCATGATAAAGAATGGTTGAAAAAAGAGTGTATTGGCGGAACATGTCCAACCTCAGAAAGTCACTTAATTGAAATGCTAATACTGCCATTACCGCTGTTACCAGAGCCACCACCAAAAAGCTGATAACAGTGGCTGATAACGTACTCTTTAATAGCTTAACTCTTCTTGAAAGGCACAACAAAGCTGCACTGGATAAACCAATCCACTGGATATAGATAGAAACCAGGGCAAAATGAATAAGCAGGTTACCAGGTTCAGCTGTGCTGGATAAGGCCAGTACGATGGCGACTAATTCCAGCACTAAAATCAATCTTAAATTAGTTTCTGAGTTACAAAAATCTGGTAAATAGCACTCAGAAGCCTGAGATGGTTCAATATTAGAGTTATTTTTTGTCATAAACGTCTTGCTTTCCGATAGCCGTCAATGCAAGCATAGACGATTCTGACCATCTCACAGGTTTAAACCTTCAAAAACACTGTGAATCATTTACTAATTGACCGGAACCATAAATGACTAAACAATCCGACTCCCGTATGTGGGGAGGACGCTTCACCGAACAAACTGATGCTTTTGTTGAAGCATTTACTGCTTCTGTTGAATTCGATCAACGCCTGGCCATGGTTGATATTCAGGGTTCTCAGGCACATGCCAAAATGTTAAACAAAATAGGCGTTCTGACTGAAGAAGAACTAACCTCCATCGAAAAGGGATTATCCAGCATTAAAAACGAGGTCGAATCTGGAAGGTTCGAATGGTCTGTTCAACTGGAAGATGTACACATGAATATCGAAGCTCGGCTGACCCAGTTAATCGGGGTTGCAGGTAAAAAACTGCATACAGGACGCTCCAGAAATGATCAGATTGCCACCGATATCAGATTATATTTACGTGATGAAATTAAAGTTTGCCAGCAGTTTATTCGCCAGTTTCAACACGGCTTACTGGATCTTGCCAGCAAACATGCTGATACCATCATGCCTGGCTTCACCCATTTACAGGTTGCTCAACCAATCACCTTTGGACATCACTTGCTAGCCTGGTTTGAAATGCTGGAGCGAGATTTTGGGCGCCTGGCCGGTTGCGCAAAACGCATGAACATACTTCCTTTGGGTTCGGCTGCTCTGGCCGGCACATCTTATCCTTTAGATCGCCAATATACAGCTGATTTACTCGACTTTAGTGCACCTTCAAGAAATTCACTGGATGCAGTAAGCGATAGAGATTTCGCTATAGAATTTTGTGCCGATGCTGCTATCTGTATGACTCACCTGTCACGCATGTCTGAAGAAATGGTCATCTGGTCATCGGCTCAGTTCAATTTCATTGTATTACCCGATCGTTACTGTACCGGTTCATCCATCATGCCACAGAAAAAGAACCCCGATGTGCCTGAACTGGTGCGTGGTAAATCGGGCCGTGTTTTTGGTCATTTAATGAGTCTGCTGACACTCATGAAATCCCAGACTCTGGCTTACAACAAAGACAATCAGGAAGATAAGGAACCTTTATTTGATACGCTGGATACACTACAGGGCAGCTTAAGAGCATTTGCCGATATGGTGCCTAATCTTCAGGTTAAAAAAGGTTCTATGTATAAAGCAGCCAAACAGGGTTTTGCCACTGCGACTGATCTGGCTGATTACCTGGTGAATAAAGGACTGCCATTTCGTGACTCTCACGAAGTTGTGGGAATTGCAGTTGCGTATGCGATTGATAAAGGCAAGGATTTATCCGAGTGCAGCCTGAAAGAATTAAAAACTTTCCATGACAGTATTGAGCAGGATGTTTTTGAAGTATTAACACTGGAAGGTTCTGTCAATTTACGCAATATTACAGGTGGCACAGCACCAGAACAGGTACGTTTTCAAATTGAGCAATGCAGAAAGCTAATCAGCTAAATCTATGTAGGGTGCGCCGTGCGCACCAATTTAATGTCGTTGATATTTCAAAACTGGTGCGCACGGCGCACCCTACAATAGGACAAGTTTAACTTCGACCGATTAACTTTAAACTTTGTTTCAGCCTCCGACTAAAAGATAACAACCAGTTACTCGATTGCTGATTTTCAGTTTGCTTTTCAGGATTAAAGTCTCCACCTACCACTTTAGCATTCGGAAGCGCCTTCAAAATCGCCTCAACGATAGGTTTAGTAATACCCGGTACAGGTTTGTGGCTAATCCATAACAAACTCAGTTTGATATTCAAATCGACATACACCACGACATTCTCAAATGGTTGAAGGCAGTCACGAACCTTCACCAGACAGGATTCTATTCCTGCTTCACTCTGCTGTTTCAACCCAGGAATCAGTACCATAAAGTCACTATAAGGTTTCCCATGTTCATCCCGAGCCGGTGCACGTGACCAGAGAGGGCTGGCTACTACGTAAGGCGTGCAACTAGGGGCGCGGGGTTTTTTCATGTTAAGCCTGTGGAACTAACACCTTTTGCAACCATTGACTAATATCGCCAATCTCTTCAGCACAAACACTATGCTGCATGTGTCGATACTCTTTCCACTCTGGAAAATATCCTTGCTGCTCCAGTCGACTGCGTGACAAATAGGCCAGTTCAGGCCGAACCACCGGATCACTATCACCATGAGCCATAAAAATCGGAACATTTTTATTCTCAGCTGATTTTTCGCTTTCCAGAGTATCTGCCATCGGTAAATAAGTGGATAAGGCCATAATTCCAGCAATAGATTTATTCAACCTCAAACCCGCCTGCAAAGCTATTGCACCACCCTGAGAAAATCCTGCTAATACACAGTTCTCAGCAGGAATACCTTCTGCCAGTTGTTCATCAAACATCGCTTCCAGAGCTTTTTGAGATAACCGAACACCTTTTTCATCCTGTGAGCTGCCGATATCCATCGCTTTAATGTCATACCACGCTCGCATGATGTAACCATTATTAATCGTTACCGGTATCATCGGCGCATGCGGAAATATAAATTTCACTGATAGGTTTTGTGGCAAGTTTAACTCACCAACAATCGGTTCGAAGTCATGCCCATCAGCTCCAAGTCCATGCAACCAGATGACACAATATTCAGGCTTTCCCGAACCTGTCTGGACAACTAAAGGTTTATCGGTCATAAATTTTTTAACTCTTAAATTAATATTATGGAAATTTACAGGTTTCATTCGACAGAATCCATCCTGTTATATCTTCAAATTACGACTATAAATACAGTAATAATTCAAAAATTCATATATTCCCGGCACTAAAGAATGACATCACGTAAAAGAATGGCTCAATTACTTGAGCAAAGCTTAGCTATCGACCCTGCCAGCCGCATCCTGAATTTGCTGTTAATATTATTAATATCGTTGAATGTTATTTCGATTATTATCGAGTCAGTCAATCCCATCTATTTACAGTACCAGAGTCAATTTCATTACTTCAATTTATTTTCTGTCATTATTTTTACAGTTGAATATCTGGCTCGAGTCTGGAGCAGCATAGATTTATCAGAAAGCAAAAACACTTCACCCTTTATAGGTCGACTAAAATACATGTTCACCCCAATGGCACTCATCGACCTGGCTGCCATACTGCCTTTTTACCTGAGTTTATACATCGCCATCGATCTACGTTTTTTACGCGTTTTAAGAATGCTAAGACTGTTTAAGTTAACACGGTATTCTCCAGCTCTCAGCGCATTATTAGATGTTCTACAAAAAGAATCCGAAGCTTTAGTAGCTGCCATAGTAGTTTTACTCATCATGTTAGTAATTTCAGCCAGCGGTATTTATCTATTAGAAAATGAAAGTCAGCCAGAAGTCTTCGGCAGCATTCCTGATGCCATGTGGTGGGCCATGGTCACCTTAACAACTGTTGGTTATGGAGATGCAGTACCCATAACCATGCTGGGGAAAGTTTTCGCCGGAATTATCGGTCTAATCGGTGTTGGCATGCTGGCATTACCGGTCGCAATACTCGCATCAGGATTTGCCCAGAATCTGAATCAAAGAAGACAGAAATACAATAACTACATCAACCATGCTCTAAGGGATGGAAAAATTGACCAGCAAGAACGCTGGGAACTGGAAGAATTACGCAAGGAACTGGGATTAAAATCAGATGACGCCCTGCAACTACTCGATAACGTGATGCGAAGATCCAGGTACCGGGAGAGCGATTTGTGTCCGCATTGTAATAAGCCT
>JABHSO010000012.1 GCA_018669845.1 Gammaproteobacteria bacterium
AATTCAGTAAGAGCTGCTTTTGGAGTCTTTTCCTGGAGCTCATCTTCCAGATCCTTTTCAGCCTGTAATGTTTCTTTGGCAATTTTGCATAATTCCTTTACGAACTCGATTGAGGTAATCAGCCCTTTTTCTGCTTTATCGCGTAACGCTTCCAGTCGATCACTTAATGATTTAAAAACTGGCAAATCACCATGCTTTTTGAACCGCAGGACCAGTATTTTTTCTAGCTGTTTTGTTTTCTTTGGGTCTGGGTTATTAAATATGTCTTCTATGACATCTGCATCCAGTACAAACTCCTCCAGGGTATGAACATCACCTACATGAATATTGTCATGGATAAGTTGAGTCGTTTGAGCCCCAAGTGTTAGCCAGAGTAATTTACCAATATTATCTGATGCTGGTTTTACTGACTCATAAACCTGGGCCAGCCATTTATAATCTTCATTATATAAATCCAGGATGTTATCAGGTGAGAGCGATTCCCATATTTTAGCTAAATATTTGAAATCAAGCGCAAAGGCATCCTTCTTTTCATTGGTTCCTATCGCGTTCTGTGCTACTTCTAAACCTTCAAAACCACTCAGACTCCTATCTACGTCAGCAAAATGTGCCCGGGCATCTACTACAGCCTGTGGTAGCTTATCCCGCAGTTCAGATAAGTTTGTTATAACCTGCTTGATACTCTCTTCATCAAACTCCAGGGCTTTGGCCGCATCATCGAATACACCGAAATAATCGACAATACGACCAAAAGTTTTTTGAGGGTATAAACGATTGGTACGGCAGATAGCTTGCAGTAGAGTGTGATCTTTTATCGATTTATCCAGGTACATTGTTTGCAGAATCGGTGCATCAAAACCGGTAAGTAGCTTGGCGGTTACTATTATGAATTTTAGCTCAGACTGGGCGTCATTAAATTCATCAATGAGCTTTTCTTGTTGACTCTTATCAACACCCCATTTTTGTTTGAATTCAAAGTCATCATTAGCTGTAGTTGATATTACAACCGTGCTGGCTTCTTTGGGGAAATGTTTATCCAGCTCTTCTTTATACTGAACGCAGGCATGACGATCTGGTGTCACGATCATGGCTTTAAAGCCTTGAGGCCCAACTTTTTCTTTAAAGTGAAGAGCAATGTCCTGTACTATTTTTTCAACTCGCTCTGGCGCCGTTAAAAAGGCAGCCATTTTGGCAGACTTTTGATTCAGAGCATCAGCTTCTTCATCGGTTAATGCCGAACTTTCTTTAAATTCTTCAAAGGCTTTATCGAGTGCATCTTTGTCTACATGCACATCTACCAGGCGTGGTTCAAAATGCAATGGCAATGTAGCATCATCACGAATGGAGTCATGGAAGGTGTAGCGGCTCATATAGCCACCCAGGTCTTCTTCTGCACCAAAAGCCCAAAAGGTATTTTTATCGGCTTTATTGACTGGTGTACCGGTTAAGCCAAACAAGAATGCATTAGGAAGTGCCGCACGCATTTGCCGCCCCAAGTCACCTTCCTGGGTGCGGTGAGCCTCGTCTACCAGCACAATGATATTATCGCGAGTATTCATATTCGGTTTAGCATCACGGAACTTATGGATCATCGAGATAATGATCTTACGGGTATCTCGCTCTAGCATTTGTTGTAGTTCTTTAATGCTATCCGTACTTTCTACATTAGCTACATCAGCCGCATTAAAAGTACCGCTAATTTGAGTGTCTAAATCGGTGCGGTCAACCAATACAATTACTGTCGGGCTTTTTAACTTAGGCTCTCGACGAAGTTTTTGAGCTGCAAATACCATCAATAATGATTTACCTGAACCCTGGAAATGCCAGATTAAGCCCTTTTTGATTCGTCCCTCTATTACCCGCTGAACAATTTTATTAGCACCTTCGTATTGTTGAAAACGAGGAATAACTTTTATTCTCTGTTTTTTCTTATTAGTCGTGAATAACGAAAAATTGCTCATAATATCGAGCAAGCGAGCTGGCTTAAGTAAATCCGTTAACTCTTTACCTACTTCACCTAAACCAAGGCTTTTAGCAATCTTGTCTTCATCGTCTTCAACACGC
>JABHSO010000011.1 GCA_018669845.1 Gammaproteobacteria bacterium
CAGTTTGTGTTGGTGGTTTTGCTGCTGGCATCTGTTTTTTCCTGGGCGCTGATTTACGTGAAATGGAGTTACTTAAAACAGAGCAGGCTTGAGGCTAAAATCTTTGAAGGCAGATTCTGGTCAGGGATAAACCTAAGTGACCTGTTTAGTCAATTATCGACAAGACAGGAAAAACGATTTGGGCTGGAAGCTATTTTTGAAAATGGATTCAGAGAATTTGCAAGGGCACGTAAAGCTGAACTGGATGCTGTGGAAACTATCAACGCATCACATCGTTCTATGAAAGTATCCACGGCACGTGAGATAGACTTGCTGGAAAATAATTTATCCTATCTGGCAACGGTAGGTTCGGTAAGCCCCTATATTGGATTGTTTGGAACCGTGTGGGGCATCATGGAATCTTTTCGCTCTCTTGCGGGGGTGCAGCAGGCGACACTGGCGATGGTAGCTCCTGGTATTTCTGAAGCATTAATTGCAACAGCGATGGGCTTGCTAGCGGCGATTCCTGCGGTAATTGCATATAACGGCTTTGCCACTGAAATTGATCAGCTGGTGGTACGTTATGAAAACTTCCTGGAAGAATTTACCGGTATTTTGCAACGTCAGGCGCAGACACCGGCGAACTAATTCATGTCTAGAACCAATCACAAAAGACGGGCTAAAGCTGAAATAAATGTAGTACCCTACATCGATGTCATGTTGGTGTTACTGATTATATTTATGGTTACAGCGCCGTTGCTAAAACAGGGTGTGGATGTCGATTTACCCCAGGCGCCTGCCAATCCGCTGGATGTAAACAGTCCTGAACCTGTAGTTATCAGCGTGGATAGAAATGGCCTTTATTTTCTCAATATTTCATCTACCCCGGACTCATCTTTAGATGGTTCAGCGCTGGTTGCTGAAGTTCAGGCTGCTCTTAAAAAGCAAAAGAACCGACCTGTCATGGTGCGTGGTGATAAAAATGGTATGTATCAGAATGTGGTTTCACTGCTGGTGTTGTTACAGAAGGCGAATATAGATACAGTCGGCCTGGTCACTGAACCCGGAGAGAGTGCAAGTGCTGGGAACACTTAAAAATAACCCCCGAGCGGTATTGTATTCGGTTGTTTTACACCTGATTATTATCGGCCTGGCTTTGCTGGAATTTAGTGGGCAGGCAGCCAAACCGATAGTTAGCAAGCAGGGTATGCTAGATAAAACAATCAAGGCTGAAATTATAGATCAGAAACAGCTTGATAAACGAGCGCAGGAAATAAAGAAAAAACAGGTCGATAAAAATAAAAAAATAAAAGAAAAGAACCGTCTGGATAAACTGGCTAAAAAACGAGCTGCTGAGCTCAAAAAGAAAAAAGAAGTCGATAAAAAGAATAAAGCAGCAACCGATAAAAAACGTAAAGCAGAAGCACTGAAGAAGAAAAAGGCAGAACAGAAAAAAGCTAAAGCAGTGGCTGCCAAAAAGAAAAAGGCAGAACTGAAACGTAAAGCAGATGCTGAGAAAAAACGTAAAGCGCAGGTAGTTAAAGAAAAAGCTGAGAAAGAAAAGAAACGTAAAGCTGAAGTTGCCAAAAAGAAAAAAGAAGCCGCTATAAAAAAAGCAGTTGATGAAAAAAGAAAGCAACAGGAAGCGATTAAAAAAGCAGAAAAAGAAGCACGATTAAAAGCCGAAGCAGAACAACGTGCAAAAGAAGCGGAACTAAAAGCTCAACTGGCTGCCGAAGAAAGGCAGCGTGCTGATGCCAGTGAATTATCAAAATACAAGAGTGCGATAATTAATAAAATTAAAGGTAACTGGAGACGGCCCCCTAATTCGGGTGAAAATCCTGCTTGCGAATTACATGTGTTGCAAGGTCCCGGAGGTATTATTCTTGATGTCACCTTTGGACGTTGTCCAGGGTCGCCTGAATACAGGGCGTCTGTAGAATTAGCCGTGTACAAAGCTGAGCCATTACCTTTGCCCGCAAAAGGTTTTGAGAATCTTTTTCAAAGAGAAATTAATATGGCATTTAAGCCTAAATAGTGATGAATAAAAAATGAAGTTAATGTTGAAAACTCTGCTGGGATTTATTTTTTTCAGCTTTTCATTCCAGCTCTATGCTGCGATAAGTATAGAAATAACTGAAGGCGTAGAGGGTGCGATACCTATGTCGGTGGTGAAGTTTGAAAGCGCTTCTTTACCGGTAAGGATGAAGGCTGATATAGCTTCTATTATCACCAACGATTTAAATCGTAGCGGGGTGTTTAAAGTTTTAAATAATGAAAATTACCCTGCCACTCCACACTACAGTAAAGATGTTGATTACTTGAAATGGCGAGCTATAGGTCAGGAGTACCTGGTAGTAGGGCGAATACTCAGTAAAACTGCCGGGGTTCTTGATGTACAGTTTCAGTTGTTGGATGTACTAAAACAAAAACAGTTACTCGGTTATAGTTTTCCAGTGCGCTTACGAAACGTTCGTTCTACAGCACATGAAATCAGTGATTTGATTTATCAGAAAATTACCGGCATTCGGGGAGCATTTAATACCAGAATCGCTTACATCAGTGCCAGAAATAATAAATCCAGAAAGTATGTGCTACAGGTCGCCGATACCGATGGTTTTAACCCGCAGACAGTGCTTGAATCAGATGAACCGTTGATGTCACCCAGCTGGTCTCCCGATGGGCAGTCGCTGGCTTATGTATCATTTGAAAATAAACGCCCTGAGATTTTTATTCAGCATCTTGCCACTGCCCGGCGCAGCAAAATTACAGGATTTAAAGGTATTAATGGAGCTCCAAACTGGTCACCTGATGGCAAACGACTGGCGCTGGTTTTATCCAGAGATAAAAGTGCTGATATTTATACCATGAATATAGCAACAAAGAAGCTTACTCGCTTAACCAGACACCGCTCAATCGATACCGAACCGGTCTGGTCTGCTGGCGGAGCATCATTAATTTTCACTTCGGATCGAAGTGGCTCACCTCAACTTTATGAAGTGCCTGTTAATGGTGGTAAGCCGAAGAGAATTACTTTTGAAGGGCGTTATAATACGGCTGCTGATTTATCACCGGATGGTAAAAATATTGTCATGGTGTATGGTGACCGGGGCAGTTATAAAATTGCTCAACTGGAACGGGAAAGTGGTAACTTAACACTGCTAACGTCGAATAATCTTGATGAATCACCATCTTTTTCTCCGAATGGGCGTATGGTGCTGTATGCCTCAACGCAGGGCAATAAAGGGGTGCTTTACATGGTATCACTGGATGGACAATCCCGGCATAAGCTGTCTGATCAGGCCGGTGATATTAGAGAGCCCGTGTGGGGACCTTATAAAAAGAACCGACAATAGATAAAGCTTGAATTTTTAATGAAATTTGAATATGAACAGGAGAGATACAGATGAATAAAATAGCAGCAATTGCAGGGCTCAGTTTTCTATTACTGGCCGCTTGTACACCTCAACAGGAAGACGTTGATAACCAGACAGATCAGGACATCAATGCTAACCAGCAACAACAAGGGGCTGAAGGAAGTGATTCAGCAACACCTATAGCAGGTTCAGATTCAGATACGCAAGCCAGCGTATTTGAACAGGAAACATTAACAGCTCAACAATTGCTGGAGCAGGAAGACTCACCGATAGCATCACGCGTAATTTATTTTGAGTATGACAGTGCCAAGGTCAGTGATGATTCAATGGCTTTACTTGAAGCACATGGCGATTTTATTGCCGGTAATGGAAATGTGAATGTCATTTTAAATGGACATGCTGATGAACGCGGTTCAAGAGAATACAATATTGCTCTGGGTGACAGACGTGCACAGTCGGTTCGTCGAATTTTGTTATTTCAGGGTGCTTCAACAGGACAGATAGAAAGTATCAGTTACGGTGAAGAAAAGCCTGCAGTATTCGGACACGATGAAGCTTCCTGGTCAAAAAACAGACGCGTCGAACTTGAGTATGAAGTTCGTTAATAAACCGGTATCCGTTTTTTTCTAATCAATAATTTCTACTGAAATCGTGGTAAAAGCATGAAGTTAACTATTTTAAAGTCACTATTGGCATTCACCTTAGGCCTGTTTATAACAGTCAGCTCCAGTGCTTTTGCACAAGCCAAAAATGTTCAGCAGTTATCCAATGATGTTTCAACCTTGCAACAGGGACTGGGCAAGATAGAAAAAGACATGGGCAAATTAAGACGTTTGCTGGATAACAGGGCATTGCTGGAACTGTTTCAGCGTATGGATGAAATATCTGAAGAAGTGAGTAATTTACGCGGCATGCTGGAACAGCAGGAGCATGATCTGGCGGGACTGAAAAAGCGTCAACGTGAATTGTATCTGGATACTGATCGACGTCTGCGTGAACTTGAAATTACCTCCAGCCGAGCACCTGCTCAGGTGCCTGCTACCACGCTTCAACAGCCTGTGATAGCAGCTCCAGAGGCGGAGGTTAGTGAACCGGCTCAGGAACCAAAGCAACAACCTTCAAGTAGCGCTCAAGTTGACCCTGTGGTTCCTGCCGCTACCCAGACGGGTGTAACTCGACCAGCGACTGTTTCAACATCAACTAAACCTACAGCAACGATGAGTGAAGAGAGAGCTGCCTACCAGAAAGCGTTTGATATGCTGAAAGAAGGACGATACAAGATGGCCAATGCTTCTTTCCTGGAGTTTGTTGCACGCTACCCCTCCAGCAGTTATGCGGGAAATTCGCAGTATTGGCTGGGTGAGTCCAATTACGTAACACGGCAGTTTAAGCAAGCTATTAAGGAGTTTAATAAAGTATTAAATCAATATCCAAATAGCAACAAAGTTCCAGATGCTATGTTAAAACTGGGGTATACCTATTATGAATTGCATGAATTTGATAATGCTAAATCGATTCTTACCCAATTAAAAAATAATTATTCTAAAAGTACCGCTGCTAGATTGGCCGGTAAGCGACTGGATCGTATGAACAAAGAAGGGCATTAAAGCAGGTTTCAGTGATTAGTTGTTATTGAAAAAATATTGAAATGTTTCATCGTTTAATTCCTGCTTTATTTATCCTGTTAACAGCATGTGACTCAGAGCAACAACCGCAGAAACTCCCCACCTTGATGGATGCTGCTGAGCAGGGGGATTTAGCCGTCATGGATGAGTTTCTGGTGGGCAAGCAGTTGGTCAACATGCAAAATGCCTGTCTGTGGACTCCTCTAATGCTAGCTGCATTAAATGGGCATTATGATGCTGTCGAGAAGCTGCTGGATAAAGGTGCTGAAGTAGATATGGTTGATAAAGGTGGTTATTCCGCCATGATGCTGGCTGCCTCCAATAACTTTCCTTTTATTGTTGAATTACTGATTGAAAAGGGGGCGGATGTTAACAGGGTGGAAAATACCAATGGCTGGACGGCATTAATCTGGTCAGCAAAGCTTGGGCATGAAGGCGTTGTACAGGTATTAATAAATCATCAAGCCGATAAGACAGTTAAGGACTTCACTGAAACCACTGCAATGGAATATGCCGAGCTTAAAGAATACGAGTCTGTTATCGAGCTACTAAAGTAGACGCTTCCTGAGAGCTATATTATTACCTGAGTGTGAAATAGAAAATGATTCAGGTATGATGCGCCAATAATAAAAACGGGAACTATCATGATTTTTGAATCCTTTATTGAAGCTCAATCCTATTTACTATGGTCAGCCTTCATTATTGCCTTCATCATTGGCGCAATTGCTAATAAAACTAATTTTTGCACCATGGGTGCAGTCTCCGATATGGTTAATATGGGTGACTACAGCCGTTTTCGAGCCTGGTTACTGGCCATAGCGGTTGCGATGACCGGTGTTGTCACTCTGGAGTTCAGTGGACTGATCTCTGTTGACGGTGCATTTCCTCCTTATCGTGATACTCAAATAATCTGGTTGGAAAATCTGCTGGGTGGTTTTTTATTTGGTGTGGGCATGACTTTCGCCAGTGGCTGCGGTAATAAAACCCTGGTGCGTATTGGCGGAGGCAATATCAAATCGGTGATGGTGCTGGCGGTGATCGGTTTGGTGGCTTTTTACATGACAAACCCTTTTCCCGGTTCTGATAAAACATTGTACAGTGTTCTGTTTTTTGACTGGGTCGGTCCGGCAGCGATAAGTTTAAATAGCTTGTCCGATATAGGTTCACTGATTTCGGTTGAATCGGCGGTGATGATTCGTCTTATTGTCGGATTGCTTATTGTTAGCATGTTATCCATTTATATTTTTAAATCTGCTGAGTTTCGAAGTGGATTTGATAATATTCTGGGAGGACTGGTGATAGGGCTGGCTGTTCTGGCTGCCTGGGTCATTAGCAGTAATATAGCCATTAATGCCGATGAAGAATTATATTCATTAGGAAATTATTATCAGGAATGGGATATGTTGGCCGATTCTGATGATGGAAAGCCTTCCAGGGGACGACCGCTCAGTACCCAGTCATTCACTTTCGTGAACCCGATGGCACAAACCTATGGGTATTCGATGTCGGGCTTTAATAATATACATCTAAGCTTTGGTATTCTTTCTGTACTTGGAGTAATTTTAGGCTCTTTTGTGTGGTCTCTCCTGTCCAAAGGTTTTCGCATAGAGTGGTTTGCAGGTGTTAAAGATTTTTTCATGCATTTTGTCGGGGCTATATTGATGGGTTTGGGCGGTACTCTCGCTCTAGGCTGTACCATAGGGCAGGCTGTAACGGGTATTTCAACCCTGGCTGTTGGTTCAATACTGGTATTTACTGCTATTTTGTTTGGCAGTGCATTGACCATGAAAATGCAGTATTACAAAATGCTTTATGAGGATGCCAGCATGATTTCTGTGCTATTGACGGCACTGGTTGAATTGAAATTATTGCCTTCAGGCCTGAGAAAGTTGGAAGCACTGTAAATTTGATAATAAACTGCTTGATATTAGAAAAAGAATCAGTATGATTCCCCACTCTTGAAAATGGGCCGTTAGCTCAGCTGGTAGAGCAGTTGACTTTTAATCAATTGGTCGGGCGTTCGAATCGCCCACGGCCCACCATTTTTCTGAAAGCCCATGTTTTGCATGGGCTTTTTTTATGGGTGATCGATTGACTAAAAATAAATTGATCCCTTGAAATGCTGATCTAGATAAATTGGTAAGCAACCTGGCGAATTAATCCGTACCTTGTTTTTCCATACAGACAATGTCTTCGCTCCTCTGTATACTATTTCAATGGATATACAATCACTAAGTACTCCTGAGCGCATCCTTCTGGCGGAAGAACTGTGGGACAGTGTCCGCACCAAGTCTGATGAAATAGAAGTGACTCCTGAGCAAATCGAATTATTAGAAAGTAGACTTACGGCTTTGGCATCCGATGGCGATTATGGGGATACCTGGGAAAACGTCAAAAAACGTGTAATCGCTGGATAGTGATTTACTACGCATTATCCATTCGGAAGGAAGCCGAAGTAGATATTGCCGAAGCCTACCAATATTACGAAAGCTGTCGAACAAATCTCGGATCAGATTTCGTACTTTGAATTGAAGAATCGCTAGCAAGAATCCAGAAAAATCCAAAGCAGTACGAGCGAATATATAAAAGAGTACACCGGGCGCTTGTGAGAAGATTTCCTTTTGGCATCTACTATGTCATAGATCAG
>JABHSO010000212.1 GCA_018669845.1 Gammaproteobacteria bacterium
GGTACCACGGTGTATTCGGAAAATGTAGAGCAGCCCATGTAGTGATAAATAGGTGAACCATTCATTGAAAAGCGGCGGGTGTTATCCGGCATATAACCCGTCCAGACTGTTGCCGCTATTGACTGACACAGGTTTGTTTTTGGTGAGCGACAATACTCACATTCACCACACTCTGGAATATACAGTGGAATCACATGGTCACCCGGTTTTAAATCTTTAACTCCTGGCCCACATTCAACAACCTCACAACCACCTTCATGGCCTAATACACAGGGAAAAGCACCCTCGGGATCATCTCCGGACAGGGTAAAGGCATCGGTATGACAGACACCGGAAGCTACGACTTTTAATAGTACCTCTCCCTCCCTGGGTCCTTCTACATCGATCATTTCGATAGCGAGTGGTTTTTTCGGCTCCCAGGCCACAGCTGCTTTTGCTTTCATGTAGATTCCTCTATCAGTGGTTAGTATTTAGACCTGAATCCGTAACTTCAATCCGGCTGCAAGAGCCTAATGCACTGAAATTACGGATTCAGGTGAGACTTAAAATAATTTAGAATGAATGTTCATTATTGTCAAATAGTATTCTATAATTAGTATAAATTACTGTTATTATTTACAAATTGTTCAAACTTGATTATTTATTGACCCGTATGCCCTATCTATCACGCCCCGAACCCGATCCGAAGCCAATGGATTGCCGTATCCTGACTGCAGCACTTAAGTTGTTTGTCAACCAGGGGTATCACAATGTCTCGGTGCACGATGTACAGAAACAGGCTGATGTCAGTATTGGTTCAATCTATAAACATTTTGGTGGTAAGGAAGGTATGGCCAAAGCATTGCACGAACGTTTGCTGGTGGAAATGAATGAAATGGTCGATTCTGTTATTGCTCAGGATCTGACGATCATCGAACAATGCAACCGTATCATCGAGCTGCTATTCGAATACACCGAAACCCGCTGCGAAATCATCGCTTTTATCCTGCACGCCAATCACACAGAATTTATTTCAGATGAACCCCCGATCTGTTCAGCTGAACCGTTCCAGAAAATTCGTGACATGGTGCAGCGCGGTATGGATACCGGTGAAATTCAGGCTTATGACTGCTTGATAGCAGCTTCAGTCATTTTTGGTGGAGCATTCCGCCTGATCCATATGCGCCTCGATGGACTCATTGATCGACCACTGCCAGAGCTTTACGAGCAACTTATCGATGCGACCTGGAGGGGTATGAAAATCCAGGTTGAACCTGGTGTCTCCAACAAGTAAAGACAACGGTATTACAGCCTGAATCTTGAGTTCCACAAGAATACTCACAAATTATACTGATTCCAAACGGGCTGTTTCTGACGCGGCTTTCAACAACCACCTTTCAAAGCAGAAGGATAGAAAGTCTTTTGTAATTAACTAGAATGAATATTCATTTTAATCTTTATTTACTGTATAGTCGCAACAATATTCAGCTGAAAATCTGAACAATACAGATATACAGCGAAATAAAAAGCTGGCTGCAAAGACAGTCATATGATCCCGGGGAGCATAAATAATGAATGAAGCAGTTGCTGAAGCAAATATAGCCAATATTACCTGGAAAACTTATCTAGCTTTATGTAAACCAAAGGTAGTTTTACTGATTGTCTTTACTGCAGTTGTCGGAATGCTGCTAGCTTCTGCTGCTAACCCACCCTGGGCCACTGTCTTTTTTGCAATTTTTGGGATTGGTCTGGCAGCGGCAGCGGGTGCTGCAGCCAACCACTGGGTAGATCGGAGAATAGATGCCATTATGGCGCGTACCCAAAGCCGACCATTACCGCAACACCAGATTTCCCCGATATCAGTTATCGGCTTTTCACTACTGCTAGCTACCCTGTCAATGGTAATGCTTGTCACACAGGTCAATTTGTTAACTGCACTGCTCACTTTTATATCGATGATCGGTTATGCGATTATCTATACCGTATTCCTTAAACCGGCTACGCCCTACAATATCGTTTTGGGTGGTGCAGCCGGGGCTACACCACCGCTGCTAGGCTGGACTGCGGTCACTGGAGAAGTGCACACCGAGGGGCTACTGTTATTTCTGATCATATTCATCTGGACCCCTCCGCATTTCTGGGCACTAGCTATAAAACGCAGGGAAGAATACGCCAGAGCCGAGGTGCCGATGCTGCCGGTTACCCATGGAGTTGCATTCACCAAGTTACAAATCCTTTTCTATACAGTGATGCTGGTGATAATCAGTGTACTGCCTTTCACCATCCAGATGAGTGGTATCATTTATCTGTCTGGAGCCCTGTCTCTGGGCATCGGGTTTCTTTGGCATGCGATTCGGCTTTTCAGGGAAGACGGAGACAGCCATGCTGGACCAACCTTTGGATACTCAATATTTTACCTCAGCATGCTGTTCGGGTTTTTACTTCTTGACCACTATGCAAGAATAATTATCCGTTTGTGGCTGTAATCAAATATAACGTTGATTAGCTCTAGTCAAATGGATTGTAAGCTCTGCGGCCTTCCAGCTACGCCAGAATTGCAACAGGACGATCACGTATTTTGCTGTATAGGTTGCCGGGAAGTATACAGGCATTTTGGCTCTATCACCTTGCCCGGACCGAGCTCAGCAAATAGTGAAACTAAAATTGAACCGGAAGGAAATGAGGCTTACCTACGAATCGATGGAATGCATTGTTCTTCATGTGAATTATTGATCGAAAGGCACTCTCTTCAGGTTAAAGGTATTGTCGCTGCAAAAACCAACTATGCTACTGCCACCACAAAAATCATCTATAATCCAGAGCAGATTGACGAATCTGATTTACCAGAACTGATCAGCCGCTCCGGCTACCATGCCCGCTTCAGTCAGGACAAGGCTCCCGATTACGACTATCGCATGCCAATGCTGCGCCTGGTGACTGCCGAAAGCCTGGCAGCGACAATTATGATGATGTATCTGGCCTTCTACTACCCGGTCCATCTTGGCTTGATTGATATTGCTGAACTGGAACCAGTCCATTGGCTGGTTCACAAGGCTGTACCGATGGTACTGCTTTTTCTTACCAGCATTCTAATTTTCTATGTTGCATTACCTATTTTTCGAGGTGCCTGGATCGGTCTTCGTACCGGTGTGTTGAATATGGATAACTTATTAGCAATCGCCATTCTTGCGGCTTATGGATTCAGTATTGGGCAGATGATCATCGGTACGCTTGAACTATATTTCGACGTTGCTGCCACGATTATTGCCGTGGTGACAATTGGCCGCTATTTAGAACGCGAAGCCAAGGAAAAAGCCACAGAAGCCCTTGCTAGTATTATGGATGCATGGATACCTTTTGCACGAGTCCGCAGGGATGGAAATCTGCACATGCTATCGATCGATGAACTACATCCAGCAGAGCACATCTTTGTTTACCAGGGAGAAATGATCCCGGCAGACGGTATAATTGTCGAAGGGCAGTGTGCAGTGGATGAATCGCTTATGACTGGTGAGCCATTCCCTGTTACCCGCAATGTTGGTGACCGCATCCTGGGTGGCACCCGCAACGTCGAAGGCACAGTTGAAGTCGAGGTTGGACATGTCGTCGCAAGTCAGCTCGACAATCTGGCTCGCGTATTATGGAATGCACAAAGTTCTACAGCTGGTACACTTGGTATGGGTGACAGGGTGGCACGCCTGTTTGTTCCCACGGTGCTGATTCTGGCACTTGGAGTTAGTTTCTGGTTATACAGCGGAGGTGCCTCTCTCGGCACCGCACTGCTCGCGGGTATGGCTACGCTGATAGTCTCCTGCCCCTGTACTTTTGGTTTAGCTATCCCTCTGACCTCTGCAGTGGGGGTCAGTGTTGCTCTGAAGAAAGGTATCATCATCGCCAGTGCCGATGCATTTGAAAAAGCCCGGCAGATTCATACGATTGCAATCGACAAGACCGGTATTTTATCAACTGCGAACATGTCCGTCAGCAATGTGGTCGGGCCACCTGAAGTCATCGAATATGCTGCTGCGGTTGAAAGGCTATCACCACATCCGATTGCCGAAGCCATTGCCCGACTTAATTCGCGATACGAGGCAAAAGATATCAAAAACTATCCCGGAAAAGGGGCCGTAGCACAAGTTGAGAACCATTCTGTCGCGGTTGGCAGTAAATCACTTTTTACCATACTGGGGTGGGAAATTCCGAAAACGCCAATCACACCCGATCCAGAACAGGCTGTGAAATCCTATGTAGGCTGGGATGGAAAGATTTACGGCGTGATAACCACCGAGGATCAACCCCGGCCGGGCTGGAGCCAGGTGGTTGACAGGCTGCGTAAGCAGGCTCATGTAGTTTTACTGACCGGTGCAGAAACGGCTGGATCATTCGGAGAAAAATTTGATGATGTTTTTACCGGTATACCACCTGAAGGTAAAGCCTCGGTGATCAGGCAGTTAAAAACTAAGGGGGTTGTCGTGATGATTGGTGATGGCAGCAATGATGCTCCTTCACTCGCAGAAGCTGATCTCGGTATCGCATTCGGGGCACCGACCGCATTGGCTGCCGATGCAGCCGATGTGATCATTCCCGGTGACAGGCTGGATTGCATCTTTGTGACCTTTGAGATACTTCAGTCAATCCGGCTCAGGATTAGGCAAAACCTGGTGTGGGCACTGCTGTATAATGCCATCGCTATTCCGATTGCTGTCTCGGGCATGCTCAATCCCCTTTTTGCAGCACTGGCAATGTCTTCCAGCAGTTTGTTAGTAATCTGGAATTCATCCAGGCAACTCGTTCCTGATGAGACACCAGATACTCTGGAAGATCAGCACACTGCCCTCCAGAATGTGAGTCACATTTAACTGCTTACTAATTTTCTCCGAGGTTGCCTTTGTGCTTTTGAAATAAAAAGAGGAAGTTCGGCTAATAACCCTGAGCGTGGGTATTTTAGCTAGTAAGTTAATAAACTCTTCACTTAGACCATAAGAAAAATACTCCTGATCCTGCTCAGGACTTAAGTCAGCAAAAGCGAGAACTGCTATAGATTTTTCACTTTTGTTATCGGCTTTAGTTCCAGGGGCCTGTAGGGTTTCACTTCTCCCTGCAACTTCTTCAATGTTAGCAATGAACTGATAAGCACGACCATGAATGGTTTTAATAACCTGTTGTTTTTGCCCGTCTTCCTCAAGGACTTTACGAGTGCTTTTAATATGGTTACTTAATGAGGTATCGGAAACGATTCTTCTTTTATCAGTAAATTTTATACCAGTTATTCTTTCAAAATTTTCATATAGTGAATTTCTAAATGCCCATATAACAACTTTTACTAAAACAGGCATGAAGCAAATCAAATACTCAACGAACTTAAGTAGTATAATCAATCAACTATTAGAAAAAATGAAGAGGAAATTCTACATGGAATTAAAGGTAACACTTGAAGGTAATAAAAAAGTTTCAACACACATCGGTGATCACCTGATCATGACTGATCAGCCTGAAAAGAGTGGCGGCAGCAATACCGCACCTGCTCCCTATGATTTATTTTTAGCTTCTATAGCAACCTGTGCCGGCTTTTATGTACAGTCTTATTGTGATAATAAAAATATTGACTGTTCTGGCATTGAGATTACTTTGAAAGCCAGACGTGATGATAAAAAGGTAATAAATGGCTTTGTCACAACGATTCATGTGCCTGAAGAAATTCCTGAAAAACTACATGGTGTGCTGAAAAAAGTTGCATCGCAGTGTGCTGTCAAAAAAACTATCATGAACAATCCGGACTTTATTGTCGAGACTATAAAACGATAAATCTATAATCCCAGATTTTGAAAGAAAGTGTGTCGTCTACCACAGGGTGTATGAAAACTATTTACTATAAAAGCATTGTGGAAAATGTGATCTGAATATGAATACTTCCTAGCTTTAAAGTGGACAAGTACGAGTGAATTACGTGCTAAATTCTACCTGCAATGGCAATAATTTAATGGTTTTGTAATTTTTTGAGTTTTCACACAACCTGTGCCATCAGGAACCATTTAACTCTTCACCTAAATGTTTTAATCTTAGAGGCAACAGAATGAGTAGACATAAACCTTCTTATGAATGATCTGAAAAGTATAGGGTATAGCGACTGGTTTAAGAGTCGGTCGGATGATGAAAAAATGGCCGCTCATGGTGTTGCCCGGGTAGTTTCTGTACATAAAGACAGCTACACAGTCACAAAAGGTGGAGATGAGATATTTGCTGAATTATCAGGAAATCTTCTCTATTCTACAGAGTCGGCTAGTGACCTTCCTACCACTGGTGATTGGGTATATGCTGATTTTTACGATGATGAAACCCATGCAATTATATATGGCGTTTTCCCAAGAAAGACACTTCTAAAGAGAAAGGCGGCTGGTAAATTAGTGGACTTTCAACTGATAGCAGCAAATATTGACGTTGCTTTCATTATTCAATCTTTAAATGATAATTTGAATTTACGAAGGTTGGAACGCTATTTAGTTATGGTTAATGAAAGTGAGATTATACCTTTTATCCTACTGAGTAAGTGCGATCTTATAGCCAATGATAAGCTCGCTGAGATTAAGAAAAAGATTTTGGATATTGCACCTCAAGCTACGGTGATGGAGTTTAGTAATTTAAACCGAGAAAATATTGATTCCATTTTTGGCTTATTAAAAAGTGGATCTTCCTATTGCTTAATAGGTTCATCAGGTGTGGGCAAAACGACCCTGCTAAATAACATACTAGGTAATAATCATTTTGAAACCCAGTCCGTTAGTAAAATACAAAGTAAAGGTCGACATACAACAACAAGCCGTCAATTAGTTCGATTAGAAAGTGGCGCAATGATAATAGATACTCCAGGAATGAGAGAGCTTGGTAATATTTCAGTCAATGATGGCTTAGATGAAACTTTTTCTGAAATACTTGAGCTTTCTCAGAACTGTAAGTTTAATAACTGCTCCCATAGCAATGAAAAAGGCTGTGCAATTTTGGATTCCATCAAGTCGGGTGAGCTGTCAGAACAACGCTATAAAAACTACCTGAAAATGAAGAAAGAATCAGACTTCAATCAAATGAGCTATGTAGAAAAAAGAAAGAAGGATAAGAGCTTCGCAAAGCTGGTGAAATCGGCGGTTCAGAAAAAAAAGAGATAATGCTCCTATCAATACATTAATAATTAGGAGCTATAAAGCATAGCTCCTTCATTACTTTGTTTTACGGCCAATATTATTTCATTAAAAGGCTCTACTGGATCACCTGCTGATGGTTATAGCTATGCTCAGTTTTGTTGTGTTGTTTTTCGTTAGAATCTCTTAGCTAATTATTGATTGCTCATATATTATCGGTTTCACAAGTAATTTGAGTTCTAACCAAATTGTAAATTAATTTTTTCTATCAAAAATAAAGGACAGGGACATAAGTATGTGGAATAAATATATTCATTTAGCATTATTCATAACTTTTCTTTCATCTTTCAATATAAGCCAGGCCGATAATCAACTTAATCCAACAGATGATTTTTATGCGTGGGTAAATAATGACTGGCTTGAAGCTGCTGTAATACCAGATGAAAAACCTGCAGTAAGTAACTTCTCAATAATTAATGAAAAGGTTTTGGGGCAGTTAAAAACAATGCTGTCGGTACTTCAGAGCTCTACTGATAAGTCAAAGGATGAGCAGAAGGTTGTTGATCTGTATAACGATTATATGAATATTGATAGACGAAATAATCAGGGCATTACACCGATTGAAAGTGACTTAAAAGCTATTGAAGCAATAAAGACGGTTAATGATGTTTTTATGATGTTTGCAAAACTTCAAAAGACTGGTGTCCCTGTACCTTTATTATATGGTGTGAGTGCAGATTATAAGCACTCAGATAAGCATTTGGTTGCTTTAGTACCAGGTGGACTTGGGTTGGGAAAAGATATTCTTGATGGAAAGGATGAGCGCTCTGAAAAGCAAAAAAAGCTTTACACTGAATTACTGTCAAAGCTGTTTATATTAGCTAAATTTGATCAAAGTGAAGATAGGGCTAAGCAAGTGCTTAACCTGGAGAAACAGTTGGCCAGCATACAGTGGACAAAGGTTGAAACTAGAAATATTGAAAAAATCTATAACATTGTAGATCAGGCACAATTGGAGGCAATGTTAGACAGTGTGCCTGCTTCAAGTTATATGAATAGTTTGGGAATTGCTTCGCAAAATCGTTATATGATCATGCAACCCCCTTATATGAAAGGCCTGAATAACCTGATAGGTAGAACCAGTATTGATACATGGAAGAATTATTTTAGAGCAAGAATCCTGTCTTCTTTTGCAGGGTTATTGACATCAGAATTTAAGGCAGCAGAAACAGAGTTTAATATAAAAAAAGGACTTATCAAAAAAGAATCTGCTATGTGGAAGCAAAGTGTTCGCTTTCTAACAGGGAATGTAGAGCAGATGTTAGGGAAGCTCTATATAGAGCACTATTCGAGTGAAAAAATAAAAGCCAAAATTTTAGATGTAATTGGAAATATAAAAGAAGAGTATCGTTTATCAATATCCAATTCAGAGATATTTACTGCGGCAACAAAAAAGAAAGCACTGAATAAGCTTGCAAAGATGAGATATAACGTTGGTTATCCTAATAAGTGGAAAGATTACTCTTCACTTGATATTCAGCCAGGTAACCTTATTGATAATTACAAAAATATTGCAACCTTTGATCATCATCATGATCTAGATAAACTTGATAAACCAGTTGATAAGTCAGAGTGGTCCGTGTCACCTCATATAGTTAATGCATTTTATTCGCCCACTAAAAATAAATTTGTGTTATTAGCTGCGATTCTTAATGAACCTTTTTTTAGCTTAGATGCGGATTATGCTGAAATTTATGGTGGTATTGGTTTTGTCATTGCACATGAGATAGGACATGCTTTTGATGACACCGGTAGTCGATTTGATGCTAATGGTAACTTAAATAACTGGTGGCAGGAGATTGACCATAAAAAATATACTAAGCTTAAGAATGCACTAATAAAACAGGCTAATGAGTATGAAATCTTACCAGGAGTAACTTTAAATGGTGAGTTAGAAATAGGTGAGATTATTGGTGATTTGAATGGTGCACAAATTGCGTTAAGGGCATATCAAAAAATTATTAATGAAAAGAATTTAGATAAATTTAATGCTCAAAAGAAGTTTTTAAAACAGATTGCAAAAACATGGCGTTTAAAAATAAGACAAGAGTATCTTTTATATTTAATTGAATCTGATCCACATCCCCATTCAGAGTTTAGGACTAATGGTATTGTTAAACATATTGATGAATTTCATGAAGTTTTTGCCACAATGCCAGGGGAAAAAATGTATCTACAACCTGAACAAAGAATAAGTATGTGGTAATGATTTTGCTTTCAGCATTACTTTTGTCTAAACCGATAAGTATCAAGTATTAAATTATGTTTAAAAATAATAAATTATTAATTGCTTTGGTTGTATTTATTGTATGGGTTTTGATTACTTTTATTGGGATCATACTTCAAGTTAATGGGGCGTTAGGGCTTGATAAGCTGGTTACTCAAGGTGTTGTGTTTGCCTTTGTTGCGGCATCTGCTTTGCTTTTATTTTTTGTAATCTATTCAAAATGGGAAAATATTGGTTTTAATTGGCCAGCCTCTAAAAAAAGTTGGCTATTGCTGTGGTTACCATTGATTTATGTTTTTGCTTTTATGGCAGGTGCTTTAAGCAATGAGTTACCCAGTAATGACATAATTTTTCTGATCCTTTTTAATACTATGCTGGTAGGCTTTTCTGAAGAAGTGATGTTTAGAGGGGTTCTATTACAAGGGGCTTTATCTCGATTTTCTATCTGGCCGGCTATTATATTTGTTTCTGTTGCCTTTGGCATGGTTCACTCACTTAACGCTTTTATAACAGGTGAGGTCACGTCTGCCATTATTCAATCTGTCGCAGCCTTCATGACTGGTTTTTACTTTATGGCAATTCGTGTGCGTTCCGGTTCGCTAATTCCAGGTATATTGCTACATTGGTTTTATGATTTTTCAATCTTTATGATGGTTTATAAAGAAGCGGGTGCTTCTAAACTTGTAGAGCAAACACCTCAGCTAGATACTTTGCCTCAAATATTGCCCATATTAATGGTTATTCCTTTATTTCTTTATGGATTTTACTTATTGCGAAATGTTAAACAAGATATTAATGGCATTAAAAGTCAATGAAGAAAATAGTGTTTTTTACTTTGTTGTCATGGCAATCAATAACTTGGGTTTGTAGCCTTTTTTTTCTATTCTTGCTTCCTGTGCAGGCTCAGCAGTTAGCAACTGATACTCCAGATCAAATTATAGAATTAAAAGAAATCCAAATTATTCAGCCAGCGGATATATTGGCAATATCAGAAAAGGATCATTCCAGACTTATTAACCTTCAGCAACAAATGCTATCTGATTCCGATATCAATCAGCTTAAATCCAATGCTGATGTCATCATAAAAAAATGGAACAAAATTGCAGCTGAGCAGGGCATTAAAAATCCTGAGCGTCTCAGTTTTCAAGCCCAAAAAAACTACTCGATTCAATTATCAAAACTACAAAAAGATTACGTTGAATTTAAAAAAATAGTTGTACATAACTCTTCAGTGGTGCAAAAAGATAGAGATGTATTGCGTGATATGCGCATAATCTGGCAAGAAACCTCCAAACAGTCTGATACCTTAGACATAGCAGAGACTATGAAAAGCAGGATTAAGGATATGATCAAGGAGATCAAATCTCTGGATGAAGAGGAAAGTAATAAAATAAATACGTTACTTCACTTGCATAAAACAATTTCAAAAAGTGAAGAGAAAGTGATTTCATTGTTGACCCTTTATAAGGAATTGAATAAGAATAAAAATGAAAGTGTTTTTAATCAAAATATGGCCCCTCTATGGCAAGGGTTTAAAGTTTCAGAAGAAATTGACGGTATTGTAAATTCAATCCAACTTTCTAAACAGAATAACCTGCAGTCAATCAAGGATTTTTATTTTTCTCAAAAGCCAAGAATAAGTTTTGATGCTTTGTTTCTGATAGCTCTACTCTTAGTAATGCACTGGTTACGACAGTATCGTGAAGAATGGAGTAAAGACGACTCTCTTGCTGCAGCTGTTCATGTGTTATCTCGACCAATTGCCTCTGCAATATTGATTTTAATTATTACTGCAATGCTAATTTTTGGTGAAACACCTCCCATTATTGAATGGATGATTGGTTTAGTGATTGCCCTGATATCCGTACGAATTCTCTATGGTCTTTTGCCTGAAGTTTTTCGTAGACCGTTAATAGTGATAGCCCTGCTATACACTTTGCTCGATATACCCGCGCTCATACTCGATAATATTTTACTGGAGCGTTTAATTGTTTTTGTGCTGACAGTTCTTGCCCTAAGTTACCTTTTGTATGAAAAGTATATTGCACAAATTTCATCCTCTGAATTATTCTTGCAGAAGCGTTTTTTATATTTCATTATCCACATTGTGATGGCGTTATTAGCACTATCACTACTGAGTAATTTAAGTGGGTTTTATGACCTTTCTAAATTACTTACCTATGGTATTATTCATAGCGTGTTTGTTGGTGTTTTATTTTTTTCAAGTTTGTTGGTGATTCAAAGTATTCTAACTTTGCTTTTAAGAACGCGTTCAATCAGCGCTCTTAAAAGTGTTAGGACACATAGAGATATCATTCAAAATAGGATTGTTAAAATACTTCGATTGATAACGGGGCTTGTATGGGTTGTTATTGTTTTAAATGAGTTTCATATTGCGACAGCTACCTTTTCCTTTATTGGTAGTATTCTGAGCCAACATCTTATTGTTGGTAGTATTGATATCTCCCTGGCAGATATTGTTTTATTTGTACTCACTTTGTGGATTTCTATCTGGATTTCACGTTTTGTAAATTTTCTTTTGGAAGAAGAAATTTATTATCATGTCAGGCTTCCTCGTGGTGTGCCGTCTACTATTTCAATGCTCACTCGTTATACCATCATTGGTATTGGTTTAATGTTTGCATTTTCTGTAGCAAGTATAGAGCTTTCTAAATTTGCCATATTAGCTGGTGCATTAGGCGTTGGTATTGGTTTTGGATTACAAAATATCGTTAATAACTTTGTATCAGGTTTAATACTAGCATTTGAGAGACCGATTCAAAGTGGTGATACGATTCAAACGGGAACTCTATATGGGCAGGTAAAGCGCATAGGTTTTCGCTCAAGTACCGTAAGAACATTCGAAGGGGCAGAAGTTATAGTTCCTAATGCCAATTTAGTATCTACTGAGGTTACTAATTGGACATTGTCTGATCAACTAAGACGTATTGAAATTCCGATTGGGGTTGAATATGGCACTGACCCTGAACGGGTAATAGAGCTTTTAGTGGAAACTGCTAAAAATGAAAATCAGGTTATATCAAAACCTGAGCCTCATGCTTTATTTCTTAATCACGGGGACAGTTCTCTGGATTTTTTACTGCGATTCTGGATCAGTGAATTTAATGACTGGGCTTTTATACGTAGCAGAGTGAATATTGCTATAAACAAAGCTTTAGTCGCAGATGGTATAGGAATACCCTTTCCTCAACGAGATATCAACTTGAAAGCTGATATAGAGACGTTATTATCTAAAACGGATTAACTTATATTGAATTTTTATATTATGGAGAAACTTAATAAAAAATAAAATCATACCTGAGATTAGATGTTGCAGAGTGGCATGACAACTTTATCTATTGGGGTCTTTATTATTCACTAAGTATTAGTCGAGTAAGCGCCATTTTGGATCATTGATTAGTTACTCTATGAATGAGAAAATAATTCGGCATTTCACAATATTACGTATGTAACAAAGCACGATTTTTGTACGTGTTACGTAATCACCTGTTAGGCAAAAAAAATGGCAATAAATTATAAAGACATAGAACTAGCCTTCGATTTTGTTAATTTCGGTCAGCCCTATGAACATGAAGCATATTTAAATCTTTACACTGGCGAAACCTATTGGCATTCGGAAATTGGAGACAATGAGGAAGAGTTACCAGATGATATTGATGATGAAACAAAATATATTCCTCTACCGCACAAAAATGATTTAAACCTGGATAAAAAACTTGTTCTTAAGTTTGCATATCAATACCTACCGGACGATGCAGAAAAAGTAGAAAATATTTTCGGACACAAAGGGGCATATTCCAGGTTCAAAGATATCTTAGAAACTAAAGGTAAAGTTGAAGAATGGTATGAATATGAAAGTAAAGCAGCTGAAAAAGCATTACGTGAGTGGTGTAAAATAAATGAAATCAAAATTAATGGCTAACAAAAATAAGAATGAGCATTGAACAAGAAATTGCAGCATGGGATGGAAAGTCATCTGACGATATTGCTGTTATGTATGAATCTCATTCCAAGGAGTCATCTTTTTCTGATGAAATTGTAAAATTTATAAAAAATACGTCATATCAAAAAGCTGCGACCTGGTTATTAAAATATTATTTAGAATCGGGAAATCATCTTGAAAAAACTAAAATAAAATCAATCTACAACTTTTTGCTAGAGATTGAAAACTGGGAGACAAAATTACATATACTGCAAAGTATTCCTTTCATGCCAATATCAAAAAATGAAATAAAAACAGTTGAAGCCTTTCTCAGGGTTTCATTAACTGATTCTAATAAATTTATTAGGGCATGGGCGTATAATGGTTTTTATGAAATGGCAATACAATATCCAGAATATAAGAATGAAACAAAACAGTTTTTTGAGATGGCAATGAGAGATGAAGCAGCATCCGTCAAAGCCAGAATTCGCAACATAATTAAAAAAGATTTCTAACAATTAAAATACACTCAAAATAGCAATAGTAAATTTTAGAATATCTCGTTTTAAAAGTGAAAAAGACAAAATATGATCGAAAGATACCTTATCAATTACGAACAGGAATTAAAATGGATTGCTCTTGTTTTAGGCATTATAAGTACAATTGCCATAGTACAAAACTGGTACCCGTTTACAATGTTTGTAAGTCTACCGTTTTGCCTTATCTGGGTATGTTACGCATGGCTGCATACTGAGCGTCAACTAAAATATATTAATATTATATTTTCCATCCTATACATATATGGGATCATTCGTTACATACTTATTGAGTAAGAACAGTGTCACTTTCAAAGATCTGGATATTGCTCTCGAACGATTGAATACATCCAGGTGTAGAAATATTTACTCCCTGTAGTCAATAGATGAATAATTTATATCTGATTGCAGGCTTAATCTCATTAAAGTTGATAGTGCAATACAAAATTCTCCAGCTATAATTCTGGCCATTCAATTTCTAATGAAACAAATAGATAATGGCTAAACTTATTTTTAAACTTAAATCAGTGTCTTTTGACGAAGCCGATGATATAAAAAATCTGCTAACCGAAAATAAAATAGATTTTTACGAGTCACCTGCTGGCAACTGGGAGATATCCCTTCACGGGCTTTGGTTAAATGATGAGTCTCAATGCATTCAGGCAAAACAACTAATAGATGAATATCAGCTTAAAAGAGGCCAGCGAATAAGGTTGGAAACTCAGCAGAAAATTGATAAAGGTGAGTTTGAAACATTTTTTCAGCGACTATTAAACAGGCCTGCTCAGTTTATTTTTCTTCTAGCTATTATTCTTTTTATACTTTATTTATCTATCATGCCTTTTCTCAAAATTGGTCAGGCATAAAAGTCCAGTTTTCATCTGCCAGGCGGCGAGCAGTCCATCCATTGGTTGCGTCACAAACCGGTAGAAAATTACAGTATGTCAGAAAGGGCCAGTATGGATCGACAGCAGGCTTCAAGGACTTTTAAAATTTGACTGAATTGTACCAACATTGTCAACTCTAGTTATTCTGGGTCTTATAGTTAGTTGCTGTTAAACTGATTAACCATGGGTAGAGTCGATCGGGAAAAGAAAACTATTGATGTCATGGTGAGAATCTACTGCCATGACCATCACAAGACATCCGATGATCTATGTGCTGACTGTCTCACTTTACAGGATTATGCTCACAGCCGCCTGGATGCCTGTCCCTTCGATGATGAAAAACCAGCCTGTAATAAATGTGCTGTACACTGTTATTCTTCTAAAATGCGGGAGCAGGTAAGAAAGATAATGCGTTACTCCGGCCCACGCATGATATTAAAACACCCACTATTGTCGCTATTGCACTTGCTTGATCTTATAGGAGAAGCGCCACAACTTAAGAAACGCCGTTGAAAGGAGTAATGTCAAACAGACAAAAATGTTTGGATTATAGTTACCCATAAACGGCTGCTTTAAGTTGAAGAACCTATTGAGGGAAGCCTCCCAATTGGCGAGTTAATGCCAGTTGGTGTCATTCATAGCTTGTAAATTGATTAATAAATAGGGTGATAGCTGTAACAACTATTGTATTAGTACCATTAATTGCCACCCAGCAAACCCGAGCAAGAAGATTCCCGCTGTCCGGCTAATCCATTTCAGAGTATCTGAATTTATTTTATGCTTGATTAGTGTTACCACTGCTACCAGGCTTAGCCACCAAACTACTGAACCTAAAAAGACTCCTAATACCATGATTCCTGCTGAACCTGTATCTAAGCTCATATTGCCACCCATAGATGCAAATACAGCAATAAATGAAAGGATTGTTATCGGGTTTGCTATGGTCAGTAAAAATGTAGACACAAATGATACCAGTGCATTATTTGAAAGCACTTCCTGAGTTACCTGGTTTTGATTATCAGATCTTAAGAATTTTACTCCCAGCCATATCAAAAAAATTATTCCAAATATAGCCAGGGGTTTTGCTGCAGATGTCAGGACATGGGTTAATGCTGTTAAACTAAATGCACCAATTGCACCATAAATGGCATCTGCTGTTGCTGCTCCAAATCCAGAAGCTAAGCCTGATTTTGAACCTTGAATTAAGGTGCGCTGAATACAGATTAGACCAATAGGACCGACAGGAGCGGCTATGGCAAAACCAACAAAAATTGCCTTACTGAATAGTAAATAATCCATAACAAGTACCATTTATTTATCTTAAGTAGTAGGCAATATTTTGATAAACAATCATGCTGTATTAAATGGATTAAACTATGTGTTTTAAATAAAATACCTTAATATTTAAGGCGCAAACTTAAAAATGGTTAAAAAATGAATATTGATGCTATTTCATGGAAAATATTACGTACTTTACAGTCAAAAGGCCGAATTTCGATAAAAGCTCTTGCTGGTAAAATTGATCTTTCGATACCAGCTACATCAGAACGGCTTAAGCGATTAGAAGAAACAAAAGTTATTGAAGGTTATAAAGCTGTTATCTCTCTTCCTGCTGTTGGGTACCAGGTAATGGCCGTAATAGGAATGACAACGCCTAAGCCTGACAAAGAAAGATTGGTGAAAATATTAAATAAAATGCCAGAGGTAATTGAGTGCCTTCATGTGACAGGTCAGGACTCATATCTTCTTAGAGTTGTATCAAAAGATATAAATCACCTGGAAAAATTTATTGAATCTATAAACAAGTACGGAGAAACAAGAACTTCCATCGTTATGTCACAACCCATTCCTTTAAGATCAGTTGATGCGATTGATAATTCAATTTTATAGCTTATGCAGGGAGTAGGTGAATATTACAGAAGTGTGACAGGCAAATACGTTTTACTTCTGTGGATGGGATTTATCCTGACCCTGATGAGCAACGATTCCGGAAGATCATTCAAATAACAAATATCAACCGGAATGGTCACTCATGAAAGGCCAGAATATTTAAAAGCTAATAATCAATTGCTTTGGACCTGATCAGGCTAAGGAAGTACAGCACAAAAGCATATAACATCATCATGCCAAAGATAAATATAAATGCTCCATAGATAAACCAGTCGCCTTCCCAGTCTCCGTTTCTGCGGGGCATACCGGCAGCACCAGCTGCCATAAAGCTATAAAACAGGCCCAGATAAGAAATGAACAGATATTTAATACTTGACCTCGCCAGGCTATCGTCAATAGTACGGTTAGTCATTAGAGGATAATGGTAATAAAGCATACCCATCCACAATGCACTGATTGCTATCAGCACCACCATGGCATGCCCACCAGCCCACATTGTGCCGTGTAATTTAAAATTCCACGCAACATTACTGATCACAATCGCTGAGACTCCATCCAGGATATACATGACAAAACCACCTAAAATTAAAAATAATGCAGGTGTTGCAATAATACCGTGCTTCCAGATCGTTGCCAGAATGGTAAATATCGTCAGGGCAGCACCAACTGCTGTGGCATAACTCATGATATTTCCATGATACGCAAAGGTAGAAGGCAGAGCTGGATACATGGTGTAAAAGTGATGGAAGAATGACGTCAACGAAGTGATTAGTAAAATCCACAAGGCAGTCATTGCAATTTTATCACTGTATAACTTGCGGGCACCGTCAGCCAGGCAAAGCGGCAAGGTCGAGTACACGGCTCCAATAATCATAATGGCCATGGCTTCCATTAGATTATGCGCGAAGATATAGAAAACAAATTCAAACACCACAGGATCCGCAGCCCAGCCAATCCATGATGCCGGAAAAATTCCATACAAATGCAGCAGCAAAGAACCCGCAACAATCATTAATGGTGTTCCAGTCACAAGCAGAACCATGACACCCATGATCATGCCGACCATTCCCGGGTCCTTCAACGTGCGCTCTGCAACCTGCAGGGTGTCGTCTGTTTTCTCAAAAAATGACATTCTGAGAATTTTGATTGGATAAATAAAAATCATCGAGGTAAGCACTAAAGCAATACCACTAAATCCAAGCACCAGGGTAGCCATACTCCACTGGCCATTGCCAACGCCAACTACGGGTAATGGAAACATGACTGTGTAAGTCACATGAAATCCAGATAATACGGCGAGGGTAAGCAACAATGCACCTACATTCATGAATATATAAAAAAGCGAAACAAACAGGTCATCGGCTCTTTTACCTAAACAGGCCCCCGCCCTGTGCAGACTCATGGCAACCATTAGCTGAAATGCAAATGGAAATGCCATAGCAGCGCCATGCAGTGTTATATTTTTATAATACCAGTTAGCCCCTAAATCAAGGAACTGGATTGCTGGCATGGATACACCCAAAACGGCGGCAATGGCAAACCAGACAAAGGCTGTCATTGCCATCAGCGCTGGCCATGCATTAACTGGATTTAGCTCATTATCCTCAACTTTAAACATGCCCCCAAAAAAAGGGACTTTCTCTATAATATTTATTGCAGCTGACATTTTATTCTCCCCGAACTATTAGTTATTTTAAAGTACAGTTAAAGTGTTTTTCATTGCGTGGTGCGCTATCCCGCAATACTCAAGGCAACGGACCGTGTATTCCCCTGGTTCCGTAAAGGTATGCACCACAGCACTCTCTGTACCTGCTCCAGGTACTAGCATCATCGTAAATAACTGACTGCCATCCGGGTGAAACAGGGCAAAACTATGCACAGTGTCTACACTTTTTGCCTGGAACCGAACTGTCTGACCGACCTTGTATTCCATTTCACTGAATTCAAAAGACCATGAACGAGCTGTAACGCTCACATTCTTCACATCCTGTGAGGTTGATGCATTAGCCTCTACTATCGTTGGCATGTATTCAATACTGGCAGCATTGAGTACGATAAAAGCAACCACTACAAAAGCTATCCAGCCATATCTGGAATAAGAATATTTTTCTGGATCGGTTTTGCTGGGCTCTGAATCCACAAATGCCTTTTTATTGACGACATGAAAAAAGACTAAAAGAAAAGGAATTTGGAACATCAATAGAGCTATGAATGCTCCCCAAGCGTTTGTATATAAAAATTCAATCATTTACCCCACCTTTTGTAATTATTTTAATAAACCTGATTTTTGTAACTTAATTTGGATGCCCTTGAAGCTATATAGGCATTTAACTGTGGCGAAAACTCATCATAAGGCTCCAGTCCCAGACCTCGTATTTGAGTTCGAACCTCCTCCAGTTCAGTTGAATCAGTTCCAGACTCAACAATTGAGGAAACAAATCCAGCGAACTGTATTGGTGGCCAGCCGTCATCTTTTGATAGCTCCAGGTGAATAAAATCAAGGCCATAAAAATGGTGACTCTCATCCTCTACACGACCAAACATATGGGTACCGCACTCACTACAGACATGACGTTGAATTGGCACGTTTTCATCAAGAATTTTGAGTTTGTCGGCATTTTTAATCACACTGAGCTTATCGCGCGGTACAACTGCTACCTGGGAAAACAAAGCACCCTCTGGCTTCCAGCACTGGGTACAGCCGCAGAGATGATTGTGTGCGGCCTGTGCAGTAATTTTTATAACCACCGGATTCTTTTCGCACTTGCAAGAAAGAGTCCCTCCCGGTTTTGGCCTGTTGTTGATATAACCCCAAATACTTCTTGTAACCGGGTTTGTTTTAATTCCCGCGTCAACTGCAGGATGAATCGATTTTTTCATAAATACCCCTGATCTTCTTTTATTTGATTTTGCCTTTAGCCTTGTCTTAGCAAGTAAAGCGGCCTATATAAATCTGTTTAAATCAACTATAGAATGAATGTTCATAATATTGTAATGAATATTCATTGCATTGTAAAATTATTGTATTTACATGAGTCCAGGGTTAACTCTGCTGTGTGCAAAAGATTGACTATTCAGGTTGATAATTGGGGTGTCTATGCGTGGAGCAATAAAAGTCCTTTCTGACAATTTAAACCCCTGAAACCCCAACCAGTACTAATACTTTTCCCTGTTTTTTACTGCTTTTGTTTACAAGATGTATAGGAATTCAGGGGGCAAGTGATATCTTTTGATTCCTTGCTAACAGCTTTGTCCTGGTTTAAGGCTAATTGGAAACATTTAATATTTTAGTGGTTCATATTTAATAGTAGGGTCTACTGATTTCAACGATCGGTATAAAGAAGTTAGGAAATACCAGCCTGATTTGAAACTTTCTGGTTAATGGCGCTAATTTATAGCGCATATTGATATTTATCATTTTTCAAACAATTTAATTCTGTAACTGTATATGTTGATATTATCTTTTATAAGATAGTACCGTTTTTATATTTTGATCAGGTATGTATCGCTATGAAAAAATCTCCATTTGACCTTGATGATGACAGCACTTACCAGAAATGGCGTGACTGGAAACTGGAAAATCGTGCGAAGGATGTAAGTGACTTTATTGTGGAGATCGATGATCCCCGCAAGCTAACTCAGGCCCAGCATGATGCCATTCTGGATCGCTGCAAAAAATACAACATGGCTGTTTATATTAGTAAATTAGGTGATATGGAGGGAACCGATATTCCCCGTGGTATTGGCAGTGCATTTGGCCTGGAGAACCTGGATTATAACCGGGGGGCTGAGTCTGACGCAGTCACAGCCCTTACTGTTCAGGATGATGCGTATCATGGCGCGTACATTCCATACACCAATAAAGAGATTCACTGGCACACAGACGGTTACTACAATCGTCTTGATTTGCAAAATCACGCTCTGCTTCTGCACTGTGTAAGACCGGCTATGAGTGGCGGTGAAAGTTCCGTTATCGATAACGAGCTAGTCTACATTCTGATGCGTGATGAGAATCCCGAGTATGTCCGCGCCCTGATGGCAGAGGATACTGTACTCTACCCCGAGAACGTTGTGGACGGAGTTGAACTTCGCCCCAATCGCATCGGTCCGGTCTGGATGGTTGCAGCTGATGGCCACCTCCACATGCGCTACACCATGCGTAAGAGAAATGTGGTTTGGAAAGATGATCCGATTATAAAGGACGCAGTATCCTGGCTGAAAAATCTACTCAATGGGGATTCTGAGCACATCTTTCGTGCAACCCTTCAATCGGGTTGGGGGCTAGTGAGTAACAACGTGCTACATGACAGAAGCGGCTTTGAGGATGATGAGGACCCCGCAAAAAAACGTCTGCTCTACCGTGCTCGCTACTTCGACCGCATTCATGGAATGTAACTCCATTTGTTCCGGATAGGGAAATCCGGGAGTATTTACCCTGACTTTTTAACAGAAAGTTAGTGTCATCAATAGAAATTTTCTGGTTAAGTTGTTTTATCAAAAATCAGTTAGTTTAGGTATTTCCAGGGCATAAAGATGAGCTGCCTCCTGTTAGGAGTCATTCAGAAATTATCAGACTCTGTTCACCATGATTTTCCCTTAATACCCTTACAACTGGTGGTATTTTAATGAGTCATAGGTATAATCATGAAAAATAACAACATAACTATAAAATCTAAGGGCATTGGTATGTATTTACAAGTTAAGGCTATTTCGGCCTTACTCATCTATTTAATTCTGGGCTTTTTTATTTCCGCCCCTGTCGTTGCTGAATCAGGCTCAAGTTCGTCTGTACATAAAGCATTTAAATCTATTCCCAGTAAAAAATGTAATAAATGTCATGATGATGAAGACGATACTACATGGGAATATGATGAAGGACCTTTAGCGGGTACTGAAAAAAATATCTATGTGCCTTCTGAAATTATTGAAAACAGTGTGCATGGCGAGCTAAATTGTAATGACTGTCACACCAATGTTTCTCTAAAAAGAAAGGAGCATGCTGAGTACACCCCCATCACAGTCAGTTGTATCCAGTGTCACAAGAAAAAAATAGAAGCGCAAAAAGATGACCCTGATCCAGAGTTGAAGCGGTTAAAGGTTGTTATGGAGCAAGTCGATAGCTATATGCATTCGGTGCATGCACAACCCAGTATAAAGGATCAGTCTAAAACCAATGCCAGCTGTTATGACTGTCATGAAGCTCATAATATTGGCACGCTTGGAAGTGAAGCCCGCGCTGAATACCGTCTTAAAAATCCTGAAGTCTGTGGACAATGTCATGAAGAGCAAAAACAGGCATATGTGAGTTCAATTCATGGTAAAGAAGTGCTGGAGAAGAAAAACAGCGAAGCAGCCGTTTGTTCTGATTGCCACACAGCGCATGATATTGCCGCAACAGAAGAAGGCAGCACAAAACTGAATATCACAAAAAATTGTGGAAGTTGTCATGAGAAATCACTGGAAACCTATCTGACGTCTTATCACGGTCAGGTCAGTCGCCTGGGTTATTCACACACTGCCAAGTGTTTCGATTGTCATGGTGGTCACGAAATCACCAAAATAGATGATCCCAGCTCTCAAATTCATAAAGATAATCGACTGGAAACCTGTAATAAATGTCATCAGGATGCCACCGAAGGTTTCCTCAGTTTTAATGCACATGGTGATGCCAATAACTTTGAGGATTATCCAATTATCTATGTTACTAGCAAATTCATGCAGGCATTAATTATTGGTGTATTCCTGTTCTTCTGGACCCACGTTATTTTATGGGGTTATCGAGAGCTTAGAGATCGTCAGCAGGGTAAGGGCTATGTGCCTCCGCTGACAGAGGATACGGTATATTTCCGTCGTTTCTCCAGAACATGGCGTGTACTGCATCTATTATTTGCGGTGAGCACCATGATACTGGCATTGTCAGGTTCGACCTTATTGTTCTCTCACACGGCCTGGGCACCCTTTATTATCGGCTTAATGGGCGGACCGGAAGTCGAGGCAATTATTCACCGGACAGCGGGTGTTACCTGGTTAAGTGTATTTGTCATTCACTTTGGTACAGCGATGTACAATATTGCAGCTAACTATAAATCATTCCGTTGGTTTGGCCCCACATCCATGGTTCCAAACTGGCAGGATCTACGAGATGTTATTGCCATGTTTAGCTGGTTCTTTGGCAAAAGTGAAAGACCAACTTTTGATCGTTGGTCCTATTGGCAGAAGTTTGATTACTGGGCTCCATTCTGGGGTGCTGGCATCATAGGCTTTAGCGGTATTATGTTATTTGCGCCCACGGTTACGGCCGCTATTTTGCCGGGCTATGTATTTAATATTGCGACCATTATTCACCAGGAAGAGGCATTACTCGCCACTATATTCCTGTTCACTGTGCATTTCTTTAATGCACATTTCAGGCCTGATAAATTCCCAATGAGTACCACTATATTTACCGGTTCGATACCACTGGATGAGTTTAAACATGAGCATGAGCTTGAGTATGAGCGTCTAAAAGCCAGTGGTGAGCTGGAGAAACATTTGGTGAAGAAACCATCAAGACTGGTTAGAACTGGTTCTAACATGCTGGGAATTTTACTAATTATGGCCGGACTGACACTGTTGACGCTGGTTATTATTGGTTACAGCAGTATGCATTAGGATATCGATGAGATATGAATATTTATTTGAAAAATTACTGGATGTGAAATTGTTGGATATAAAAATGAAATCCTTTTTTAACACTGTTGGCATGGTTTGTATGGCATTGGCTTTTAATGTTAATGCGGCCTCATTAGAAGATCTGGATGAAACTATCCAACAGGCAATAGCCGCTACACCCAATATTGAAAAAGGCAAAGAAATATATCGTAACTGTGCGTTATGTCATACGCCTGAAGGTTGGGGAACGCCTTCAGGGCATTACCCACAAATTGCAGGGCAGCATAAAAGTGTGATTATCAAGCAACTCGAGGATATTCAACTGGGTAACCGTGATAACCCGACTATGCGTCCTTTTACAGATCCGGTGATTGAGCTAGGAAGCCAGGCTGTCGCCGATGTTGCAGCCTACATCAGTCAGCTACCGATGACTCCAAAGAATGACATGGGTTATGGTTCAGAGTTAGATCGAGGAAAGACCCTGTACGATGATAACTGTAAGCAATGCCATAAAGCTAATGGTGAAGGAAAGCCTGAAAAATTTTATCCCAAAATTCAGGGGCAACATTATAACTATTTGAAACGACAACTACTCTGGATAAAAACAGGTAAGCGAAGAAATGCAGATATTAAAATGGTAAAGCAGATGCGTGATTTTAGCCTTCAGGATATTGATTTAGTCTCAGACTACGTATCCAGGTTAAGACCGGATAAATCATCGATGGCTAAAAGTATATTTTGGAAAAATCCTGATTTTAGATCGGGTTTCCGTGCAGCTCCAAGAAATTAATTTATAGTAAGGAAATAAGTATGTTACACGCAAAAAAAATAATATTATTTTTTATAGCACCCCTAATTGCAACTCTTTCGAGTGTTGTTATCGCTGATGTTGAACTGGACAAACAACTTCGAGAGGTAGCTGCAGGCGGCACAACCAATCAGCTGACAGGTCTAATAAGTAAAGGAGCCGGAGTAAATGCGCCGGGTAAATATGGCAAGCGCCCCATTATGTTTGCTGCGGAGTCTGGCAATATTAATATTATTGCAGTCCTGCTTTCTTATGGCGCTGAAGTTAATGCCAGAACAAGAAAGGGAGATACCGCCCTCACCATAGCCACAGAAAACAGTAATGAACAAATAACGGCACTACTGATAGAGTTTGGTGCAAATATTCATGACCGAACACGTACTGGCCTGGATTCATTAATGATTGCCTCTAAAAAAGGTAATGCATTGATTGTTAAACAGCTACTGCAATTTGGGGCTGATGCTCGCTCCTCTGATAGTTTAGGGAATACTGCTTTAATGCATGCAATAAAAGCAGGTCATACAGATGTTGTTAAAGCTTTGCTGGGTAGCAGTCAGGTTATGCCTTGCACGCCGAATAATATCGGTGTAACACCGCTTATGACCGCTATTATTAAAGGTAATAAAGATATTCTGGATATTGTTTTGCCGGGTATAAACTGCATCAACTTCCAGGATAACTTTGGAACCATAGCACTCCATTATGCAGCAGAAAATAATAATCTTGAGGTGGTTAAATACCTGATTGAGAATCAAGCATTGGTTAATCAGGAAGATTTAGATAATGAAACGCCTTTATTTTATGCGGTAAAAGCAGAGAATGAGGAAATTGTAAAATACCTATTAGCAAATAAAGCTGATAAATCACATAAAAATAGTTCGGATTTAACGCCCTTGCAGGTAGCATCCAAAAAGAATAACCAGGCTATCATGAGTTTATTAAAGTAACTAAAAAGGAATGCCTGATCTTTAGTCTAAACAAGGTTTTACAAAAAAACTTAAAAGTGTTTGTTAAAACCAGATTACTTCAGGCATTCATCTGACTCTTACTTACATTAATCAAGTTGAAAGCGGTTTCTTCAGAGAGCCAAGCGTAAACACAAACAGCGCGCACCAGATAAAAATGAATCCAATTAACTGATCGTTATCAAAGGATTCCTTGAGAATAAAAACGGCAATACAAAATTGCAGAGTAGGATTTATATACATCATAAATCCAATCGCACTTAAGCTCAGTTTTTTCGCAGCCGACGCAAAAAGTAATAACGGCATAGCAGTCACTATTCCACTCACCATTAACAGTAAAGTCAGATCACTACCGGCTACATAAAATATTGAATTATCAACCCAAAGCAGGTAACCCCAGTAACATAAAGCAAAAGGCAGCATGATACCGGTTTCTATGGCGAGCCCGGTTAAAGTATCTACATTTAGTTGCTTTCTGGCCAGACCGTATAAGCCAAAACTTACAGCCAGAGACAGTGAAATCCACGGCAGGTATCCTAATCTGACAATTAACCAGAGAATCCCAATACTCGCAAGAATGATAGCCAGCATTCTTGATAGATTAAGCTGCTCTTTTAAAAAAACTCGTGCAAGGAATACACTCACCAACGGGGTTAAAAAATATCCTAAACTGGATTCAAGCACACGCCCCTGAGCCACTGACCAAATATAAACCAGCCAGTTAACACTGACTAGCAGCGATGATATAGTCAATCCCTTTATTAAACCCGGTGTCTTTAATGCCTTAAATAAGCGCTGCTTCTGCGATGTTAGAATGATGATCAAACTCACAAAGACAAATGACCAGACAACACGATGCAGTAACACTTCTGTTGATGGAACATCTCGCAGCAGGTGAAAAAATAATGGGAAAACGCCCCACATGGCATAGGCAATGAAGCCAAAAATAAACCCCTGAGAGGCATTGCCGAAAGAGAACATGTGTAACGTATATGAGGGGTTATTTAAAAGAAGATTTTAGAATAAATTCTTCGAGTTTTTTATCGATGCCATAAATATGACCTTTAAGCCATTCTGAAAGAAATTCAGATAATGCCTGTCTAAAAAGCTCATCATAACTGGTAAATTCCTGCATCATGCTTTTCAGTTCTGCACGAAACTTGTCATGAGCTAGAATATGTTCCTCTGTACCAGGAAAATTTAGCTTAATCATATATTCTTCTTCCATTGAAAAGTGATTTTCAGCATATTCAAAGAGTTGATGAAAGACTCTGTCATCAACATCACGCACATTAATTTGATCAATGAGCTCAAATAGAACCTGATGCTGTTTTTACTGCCAGATGAGTTCGCTGGTTTTTTTCATTTAAACTAATAAGTTTTGCGGGTATTGTGAACTATATAGCACATGGCTGAACGTGATGAAATAAATATTATCGAATGATTTTATCAACCAACAGATAATTGATAAAATGAACTGACTACAATGAGTATCTTATTTTTATATTCTTTTAGTGTATTTTTTATCGACTCATGCATGGTCAGTTGAATCGAATGAGATAGATGAACTGCACGGCAGGATTGGAGTGAAGATCTATTCTAGCAGGCTAAACTGCAGCTTTTGCCTGTTCTAAAAATAGTTGCTCACTACCGGTATTTGATTCCGATAAATTGCTACAATCATTGCCTTAATTCCAGGCGATATAAAAATATGGCAATTCACAAGGTACTGCGCATGGGTGAGCCCGGCCTGTTGCAAATATCAAAACCAGTTTCAGACTTTAATACTGCTCAGCTTGATCAATTAATTGCAGATATGTGGGATACCATGCAGGCAGAAAATGGTGTCGGGCTGGCAGCACCTCAAATAGGCATTAACTTACGAGTAGTTATTTTTGGTTTTGACAATAACCCACGTTACCCTGATGCTTTGGATATTCCTACAACTGTTTTAATTAATCCTGAAATCAACATTATCAGTGATGAAACAGAAGAGTCCTGGGAAGGTTGTTTAAGTTTGCCGGGCATGCGTGCTCTCGTTCCACGATATAAAAACATACGTTACAGTGGGTGTGATGCAAATGGTTTGCCCTTTACTCGTGAAGTAACGGGTTTTCATGCCCGGGTTGTACAGCATGAATGTGACCATCTTGATGGAATTTTGTACCCACAAAGAATTACTAATTTGCAATCATTTGGCTTTAGAGAAGAGCTGGAAGAAAATGGCCTGATGACAGCACAATCCTGTGATGACTGAGCCTTATCGCTTTGTAGTTCTGGGCACAGGCGGTGATTTTACGTTTAAAGTTTTACAGACCCTGATTAAACAAAATATGCGACCAGTCGCATATATTCAGTCAGGCAATAAACCCCAACAGGATCAATCATCATTCGCAGACATAAAACTTGAAGTAAACAAACCGCAGAATGATTTACTGCAATTATTATCATCAAACAATATTCCAGTGTTCTATGGTTCAGAAATTGAATTATCTCATCAAATTAAATCATTAAAAGCAGAATTCCTGCTAGTTGCCTGTTGGCAAAAGTTACTCTCCAATGAGGTTTTGAATTCCGTTTCAAAAGCGGCATTAAATCTACACCCTTCATTGTTACCAAAATATCGGGGTGTTGACCCCATTGGAGAACAGTTATTAGCCAAAGATTATAATTTTGGAATAAGCCTGCACCTATTGAATGAACATTTTGACAAGGGGGATATAGTGCTACAGAAACCTCTTAACATAAAAACTCCTTACCTTCGGCATGGGATAAACAACCTAAGTGCAGAAACTGGAGCTTACTTATTTATCGAAGCCTTAAAGCTAAATTCAACGACAGAATGGGTATTAACAAAACAGAAAAAATAGACTGAAAGTTATATATTGTAGGGTGTGCCATGCGCACCCTACTCCTATCTGCAACCAATTATCCCTTCAGCTAAATTAAAAATTTAGTTTATATTTCAGCCTTCATTCGCTGCCGATACTTATGCAATATATCTTCTGTATATCCATTCGCTACCTTTGTTCCCTGTAATACAAGATTAAGCGCAGCTTCAAATGCTAAACCATTAAACTGAGGAGCCATGTTGACATATCCTGGTACGGTCTCATTTTGTTGATCGACGATTACAGCCATCCGTTTAAATGTTTCAGTTAACTGCAACTTATTAAATAGGCCATGTCTTAACCAGTTAGCCAGTAATTGACTTGAAATTCTTAACGTCGCCCGATCTTCCATCAATTCGGTATGATTTATATCCGGTACTTTTGAGCAACCTATACCCATATCAATCCACTTCACCACATAGCCTAAAATACCCTGTACATTATTATCGAGTTCCAGTTGAATTTCTTCTTTGGTTAACTGTCTTGTTGGGGGTAATAAAGGAATCAATAAAATTTCATCCACACTGGCTCTTTTTCTGTTTTTAAACACTTGTTGCTGTTTTCTAACATTAATTTTATGATAATGCAGAGCATGAATAGTGGCTGCTGTGGGAGAAGGTACCCATGCACAGTTAGCTCCAGATTGTGGATGAGATATTTTTGATTTATACATATCTAACAGATTTTCGGGTTCTGCCCACATGCCTTTTCCTATTTGAGCTATACCATCCAGTCCACATAATAATCCTGTATCAACATTCCAGTCTTCATAAGCAGTAATCCAGCGGGCAGTTTTAATCTCGGCTTTTGGAAGCATAGCCCCTGCTTCCATGCTGGTATGAATTTCATCTCCCGTACGATCCAGAAAACCAGTATTAATAAAAATAACACGATGTTTTGCCTGACGAATGCATTCTTTTAAATTAACCGTTGTCCTCCTTTCCTCATCCATGATGCCAATTTTAATGGTATTTTCAGCTAGCCCGTAAGCTTTCTCAATATCAGTAAATACCTTGCAGCTAAAAGCAACTTCATCTGGCCCGTGTAATTTTGGCTTAACGATATAAATACTGTCTTGCCGGCTGTTCTTAATTTTTCTATTGGGCAGTAGGTCATGCATTGAAGTCAAAACCGTTATCAGTGCATCAACCAGTCCCTCTGCCACCTTTTCATTCTGATCAGTTAATACCAGTTCTGAAAACATATGCAAACCGGTATTTCGTATTAACATCAGGCTACGACCGGGCAACTTAAAATCTTCTCCCTTTCGATCGGTATATGCTCGGTCATCATTTAAAACACGGGTAACTCTCTTCCCTGCTTTCTCCAGGTCAAATCGAATACTTCCCTTAATAAGCTCAAACCAGTTGTTATAAACTTGCATTTTATCTTCGATATCTACAGCGGAAACCGAGTCTTCACAATCTATAATTGTACTTACAGCAGCTTCTAAAATTATATCTTTTATACAGCCCTGTTGATTTAGTTGAAGTTCAAAATATAGATCATTATGGATAAATAAAAGCACCTGATTTTCATTCTGAGAATAACCACAAAACTGCTCAATATATTTTAGAGAGGTTATAGTGCCATCATTTAATACTACAGTTACTAACTTGCTTTCACCTTGTTCAGATAATTGATATTGTTTGACTGTAGAATGTGAACCTTCCAGTAAAGGTAATGCTTCATCAAGCCATTGATTACAAGACTCATGAACACGTTCACCTCTCTTTTCGTTGTAAGAATTTGATCTGGCTATTTCACCTTCATCCGTTATCATATCGCTACCATATAGGGCATTAAACAAACTACCCCAACGTGCATTTGCAGCATTGATGACAAAACGAGGTTTATTGATGGGTACAACAAGTTGCGGAGCTGCTATTGAAGAAATTTCGTTATCTACATTTTCAACTGAAATTTTAAAATTTTCACCTTCTTCAAGCAGGTATCCAATATCAGTTAAAAACTGTTTATGTGCTAAATAACTATTCTCATCATAAGTATGTTTATGAAACCATTCATCAATTTGTGCCTGTAAATTATCACGTTTTGTTAATAACTCATTATTTTTTGAATTGTGCAGCAATAGGATAGATTCAAATTTTTCCCAGTACTCAGTACTATCAAGAGCTAAGCCGGGTAACACAATATTATTAACAAAGTCGACAAGCTGTTGAGCAACTTTATACTGTTTTAAATGAAGGTATTTCATTCTCGCTGTCACCCACCGATTTAACTTAAAAAATGTAGATACTTCTTAACTTATAATTATATATTCGTCATTTATCAGCTCAACTCGATTCACATTATCACCACAAATGTTGCACCACAACTCAAGCAGATGTTTAATACAGGTTAATATTTCAATACACATTATCAAACTATTCAGGGTCTCTTTCATGTCGGGAAATATCGTCATTACTCATGCCACACGAACTGCCATTGGGTCTTTCGGAGGTGCGCTTTCTACAACTCCAGCACAGGAACTGGGCGCCATTGTGATCAAATCTTTACTGGATAAATCTAAGGTTAATCCACAGCTAATTGATGAAGTTATTATGGGGCAGGTATTAACTGCCGGTTCGGGTCAAAATCCGGCACGTCAGGCTGCTTTACAGGCTGGTATTGCAGAAACAACCTCTGCGATGACTATTAACAAAGTCTGTGGTAGTGGCTTAAAAGCAGTTCAACTGGCTTTCCAGGCTATCAGTTGCGGTGATGCAGAAATTATCATTGCCGGAGGTCAGGAAAATATGAGTCTTGCTTCTCACGTGCTTCCTAAGTCCCGTACTGGAAAAATGATGGGGAACTGGGAACTGCAGGACAGTATGATAGTAGATGGCCTGTGGTGTGCCATGAATGATTACCATATGGGCGTTACTGCTGAGAACATTGCCAGTCAATTCAATATTTCCCGTGAACAGCAAGATGATTTTTCGGCTACCTCACAACAAAAAACGGAAGCCGCACAGAATGCAGGCTATTTTACTGATGAGATTACTCCAGTAGAAATTCCTCAACGTAAAGGAGACCCTATCATTTTCAACACCGATGAGTTTCCACGTTCAGGTACAACGGCTGAAAAATTATCCGGCTTACGCCCTGCATTTAAAAAAGATGGCAGCGTGACAGCAGGCAATGCTTCAGGCATTAATGATGGTGCTGCCGCAGTGCTGGTAATGAGTGAGTCGAAAGCACATGAGTTAGGTCTCAAGCCAATTGCTCGAATAGTCTCCTTTGCCAGTGCAGGAGTTGATCCGGCAATCATGGGAACAGGGCCAATACCGGCCACCCAGAAATGTCTTAAAAAGGCGGGTTGGGATATTAATGATCTTGATTTAATAGAATCAAATGAAGCCTTTGCTGCTCAGGCACTATCAGTCAATCAGTCACTAAACTGGGATACAGAAAAAGTAAATACCAGCGGTGGAGCAATATCTTTAGGCCATCCCATCGGAGCCTCTGGTGCGCGCATTTTGGTCACTTTGTTACACGGTATGCAAAGACAATCTGCTGCAAAAGGTTTGGCGACTTTATGTATTGGTGGCGGGCAGGGTGTCGCTATGGCTGTTGAACGAGTAGGATAAATTATATGAAAAAACATATCGCATTAATCACCGGTGGAACTGGTGGTATTGGAACGGCCATTTGCAAAGAACTGGCTAGTCAAGACATCATCGTAGTCGCCAATTATTTTCCTGCTGAAAAGCCTCAGGCAGAAAATTGGCTAATAGAAGTGAGGAATCAATATCCAAATATATTTATAGCAGCAGCTGATGTGACTGATTATGATAGTTGTCATGACATGCTGGAGTCTGTAAAAACTGATGTTGGCCCGATTGATATTTTAGTTAACTGCGCAGGTATTACCCGTGATAAAACCCTAAAGAGCATGACTCCAGACCAGTGGAATTCTGTCATCAATACTAACCTCAACAGTGCCTATAACGTAACTCAGCAACTTATACAGGAAATGATGGAAAGAGGATTTGGTCGAGTGATCAATATTTCATCGGTAAATGGTCAGAAAGGCCAGTTTGGCCAGGCTAATTATTCAGCTGCAAAAGCAGGTTTACATGGTTTTACCATGGCGGTGGCACAGGAATGTGCTAGTAAAGGTGTCACAGTAAATACAGTTTCACCTGGGTACATCGAAACAGCCATGACGAGAGAATTACCTGAGCAGGTTCTAACATCAATTGTGAACAGTGTTCCACTTAAACGCATGGGAACAGCACAGGAAGTTGCCTATGCCGTTGCCTGGTTAGCCGAAGAAAAAAATGCCTATATTACCGGTGCCAATATTCCAGTTAATGGTGGAATGTATATGTCATCGTAAAATATCACCTAGTGAACTTTATAACCAGAATGGCAGGCGACACATTGTTGCATAACTTCTGATAAAGCTGAAAATGCCTTGTTTAAGCCTCCATCTAATTCAGCATCTTTGGCTGCTGTTGCAAAGCGGCTTGCTGCCCGATGCATATTTGTTCCAATGGCACCCATCTCTTTAGGCATGAACTTGCCCATATGCGAGGCTCCATGGAGATTTAAAGAGGACATGCCTAAGCGGTTCTCGGCTACTTCAGCAGCTTTATCATAATTCTGATTCGCTAAAAATCGGGTTATTTCTTCGAGGGCGAGAAGATGATCACGCATATTACTCAGCATATGTTCTCGCATCATATCTGGCAGCTCAACCTTTACACGGCTATCATCAGCAAAAACAGGTTGAGATAAAAGAGAAAAAATAACTACAAACAATAATCTTTTTAGCATAAGTGGACTTCCTGAGTTGATAGGTAATTTGTAGGATACTATTGAAAAAACATCATTACTACATTGTTTGCGATAGATTACTTTTGACGGAGTTTATTCAAAGGAAGCTGTGCTGCATTTACGAGAGTAAAGTACCCTTGTGCTTTCGACAATAACAGGTCTACCCAAACTTGAACCGAAACCGCCCCTTCAGGAATGAATTTCAACTTTGGAACCACTCTTATATGAATATCTTCGGCACTTGCTCTGGAAAGAAACTTTTGTAGGTTTCTAAATTTGACCTTTGATACTTCAGAAAGGCGCAAAGTATATGCAGTTACCAGCTCAGATTTTTCTAAGAAGCCTCTAGACTGGCTGATAACTTTTTCATAGTCCTGATCAAGTTCAAATATTCCCTGGTGCTTACCAGCGGCAGATTTTATATCAATACCTAACCAGCTTTTGTCTGAATTTAGCTTGAAGCCTTGAGGTAACATAATCTTTACTCGAAGCTCATCTTCATTAAGTTTAATAAAATCCTGAGTATCAAAAGTGCTCATTTTGACCATTGTTGATAAAGGTACTGATGCGCAACTGTGAAGAGTAAGAAGTAAAAATAAAAGTAATATTCTATTCATAGTGTGATCAAAATATTTTTTAGTCTCATAAAATTAATAACCTTCTAATTTATCCAGTAATCAATTTCCTGCAATTTTAAAAAGTCTTCTGCCCTGTCGCCCTGTAACATTGCCAGGGTTGATAACATGCCGGCCTCAATACAGGTTGGGGCTGTAATACTTACGGTATGTGGAGCGCCTATAACAGGCCAACCTGTTTTAGGGTTTAGTACATGACTGTATCGAATACCTTCTTTTAATAAATAACGATGTGCATCACCACTGGTCGCAATTGCACCTTTGCGTAGTTGAAATAATGCCACAGAATGCTCTTTGCCAGTTATTAATCTGCCCACCGACCAGAACCCATTATTCTGTCTTGGACCTGTGGTTGCCAGATCACCGCCAAAGTTTATGAGTACACTGTCCCGTGTCATTTCTTTAGCTACCAACACACATCGGTCTACCGCATATTCTTTGCCCACACCACCAAGATCAATTTCCATATCAGCTTGCATTGTAAGCTGTTGGTCTTTCCAGATAACTTTACTCCATCCAACCGTCTTTAATATTTTTTTTACCTCAACTGGCTCTGGTATATTATCACTACCATCAAACTTCCAGACCTTTCTTAACACCCCGGATGTTATATCAAACAGTCCCTCACTAAGCTGGTATAGATTATCGGAGAAATCAATTAGCCTGGCAGTTTCAGAATCAATTGAAATTGTTTTTCCGTCAGCGTTATTTATTGTGAAAATAATATTATTATCACGATAACGACTAAATTTATGTTCAATACGTCTTGCTTCTTCTACCACGGCTTTGAATATTTTTTCTGCTAAAGCCTTATTTTCAACTTCCATCAGTACTTCACAGGGGCTTGCCATGGCTTCAAAGCTACCGCACCAGCAATCCTGTTCTTTTTTGAGTTGAATATCAGTCATAAAAAAGGCCTCTACACAGAGGCCTTACTTTACTATTAAAAGATTGACTCATCTATTACCAGACAAAAGAATAATTCACCTGCACGATAACCGCATCTAAATCGGGTGTTTCTTCGCCTGCTGGCACATTATCATCGGTCACTGTCTGGCTGATAATTTCAGCACGCATCGACAATTCACTGTTATCACCTATTGGCATTCCATATTTCACTCCCAAAGTTAGTGTCTCTGATTCTGCGAGGCGGTAATCATTACTGGCATAATCAACCAGAACTTCTCCAGTGACCTGATCAACCTCTGAGCCAAGCTCAAGGTTATGTATATGAAATTCAGCAGCTGATTGCATGTAATAACGAAAATGCGGCTGTAAATAACTGTTTGCCATCTGGTAGCGATATTTGAAATCGAAGGTGTGTGAATTAATGTCCCAGTCATCCCAATAGTAACGATATGAAAAGTTAATCACATCCTCTTCAAGATGACGCACAACCTTAAAGTACAGGTTATTTTTCTGGCGTGAATCAGGTCGTTTCTCATAAACATACGGTAGGTTTCCAGTAACTCCGGTATCAAAAATACCTCCGGTAGCAGGCAACCCGGTGACCGGGTCGATAACGGTTACAATTTTAAACGGATCATTCTGGTAACCATCTGTAATGCCCAATGAATAATTCAACTGAACAATTGTTTTACGATCCACTACCTGAGTAATGCCGACCAGGAAGTCGGTGATAACTTTAGTGTCATTATCGCCTTCACGATTTTGAGAAAAGCCTTCTCTCATCATTGGCATTAGCTCAGAAGGGATATCACCAACAGGATTTATAGTGTCACTGTTAAAGGCAAAACCCGTGGTAAGAGTCGTATTTCTATTATTAAAATCCTTAGCGTAACTTGCACTGATTCCCAGCGAGGTATAATCAAACTCCTTAGAAAAATTAGCTCCAAGAGTCAGTTTGGATAACCGATCCAGCTCCATTGTCCAGTCAGCACCCAATGCGACCCGGGTATCACGAAAAGTATCATCCAGTGGAGTATCACCGGCTTTAGTCGTGTAACTGCCTTTACCCGATGGAGTGGTAAAAGTCTGAGCGACTGAAGATGCATGCGCACCATTTGGAGAAGCTCCTGTTAAGGCATCAACAACAAGTCTTAAATCAATTCGATCCCCATCTTCAAGATCACGCCCTGCATAGATTGCAGGTTCGAATGCACTTACCCTGCCATCACCTTCACTGTATAAAAGTACTGCTGTATCGACATCCCATTCATTGTCCTCTGCTTGAACTGTCGGGCTTGTTACCTGTAATAATGCACAGGCCGCCAGACTCATCTGGCCTTTAATGTTCTTTAATTGCATCCGCAGCCGCCTCCACCAACACCCTGGCCACCTGAAGAGGCTTCTTTACTGAAATAAATATGCTCATCATAAAAATTATCCAGATAATCAGCATTCAATCTCATGGATTTCTTTGCTAACAGATCGCGCTCCCAGGGCTCAACACCCATTGTAGAGCAACCTGTGCCTGTAATTACCATCACTAGAAATAAACCAAAATTTCGCATATTGATCACCACTACTTATTGTTTGAGTAATTGTTGAATTGCCTGTTCCATTATTGGCTTATCTTTTTCACGAAAACCAATATGTGAAGCGTATAACTTTCCATCACGGCCAATAAGATAACTGCCTGGCATGCCGCGTAATTTATACGCTTTTGCTGAATCACCTTGCTGATCGAAAGCAATAGTGAAATTTGTTTCAACTTTTTTCAGAAAAGCATCTGCCTTCGTTTTGTCTTTATCCAGATTAATTGCAACAATTTCCAGCCCCTTATCTTTATAAGCCGCCATCATTTCATTCATCCAGGGGAAAGATTTTTTGCAGGGTAAACACCAGGAAGCCCAAAAATCCAGATATACAACTTTACCGCGAAAATTGGCGAGTTCTACCTCACCCAGTAATGCTGGAAGCTTAAAGGCAGGGGCATCAGATACGTCCGCAACTACCATATTGCTGAACATAAGGACTGTAATAAAACAGATCATCTGTACAAATTTCATGCAATTTTCCATTCTGATTTATTCATAAATACAGCTTAGGCATCCAGACTTAAACAAACCTTAACAATTTGATTGCCAACTAATAGTTAAGAAAGCCTTAAGCATGGCAAGCGTAAATTAAATTGCTTGTTTTGAAATGTATTGCGAGGCAACCTATTACCCTAGATAAATCAGTTGAATTACGAAAGTATGCACAAGTTCTTGATTCGTCTAGCTATATGAAAAAAGTACTCATCACCAATAAGGTGGCAGAAAAATGCTCCATGCATTTTCTGCATATACGCCATCCATGGCGAAAACCACATATTTTTTCATTACGCTAGCCAAACCAATAACTTGCACATCTTTTTCGTATTTAACTGATTTTTCTAGGATACCCTTGAAAAGGCAGGAATAATAAGTGCGAATATTATTAGTTGAAGATGATGCATTGCTTGGTGAAGGCCTGTATGCCGGATTACAGCGTGAAAATTATTCACTGGACTGGATTAAGAATGGTGAAACTGCACTTATTGCGATGCAGGAAACGGCCTATGACGTGGTCATTCTGGATATAGGATTGCCAAAAATGAGTGGACTTGAGGTATTAAGAAAGGCTCGAAATGAAGGTAATAAGCTACCAGTTCTTATTTTAACCGCACGTGATGCTGTATCAGATCGGGTTGACGGTCTGGATGCAGGAGCCGATGATTACCTGGTAAAACCCTTTGAATTTACAGAATTATGTGCACGACTACGAGCCTTAGCTCGCCGCTCTCGCGGTTTAAGCGAACAGCTAATCTGTTATAAAAATATCCAGATAGACCCTGCCGCTCACAGCGTAAAATTGGATAACCAAAATGTTGAGTTATCCAGACGAGAGTTTTCGTTACTCGAAGAAATGCTATCTAATGTAGGTCGAGTTCTTTCTAAAGCCCATCTTGAAGAAAAACTATATAGCTGGGGAGATGAAATCGGCAGCAATACTATCGAAGTGCATATTCACCATCTGCGAAAAAAGTTTGGCAGTGAATTAATAAAAACAGTGCGCGGTGTAGGTTACATTATCGCCAAAGAGTTATAAGTAGAATGTCTATCCGCTATCACTTAATGTTGCGATTATTCCTGGTTTCGCTTGTGCTGGTGGGCGGAGGTGCAATCATTGGCTATAAGGATCTTCAGCATGAGTCCAGAGAATTATTCGATGCTCAGCTTGCTCGATCTGCCCGCTTAATTCTTAGCATGACTCAAGCGGATATTGATCAAAACAATTTTTCCAGTGTCCAGCAGTTCTTAAATCAGAATCAGTTACAAACTCCAGTTGATAACTACAATACTGAAAAAAATGAAGGTTTCGAAGAACTAAGTTCCGGGCATATGTATGAAACTAAACTTGGCTTCCAGATATGGGATAATCTCGGGAACCTCCTGCTCAAATCACCCAATGTTCCACTAACACCTATTACTCAGAATAAAAATGGTTTTAGTAATAATAGTTTTCTACAGCATGATTGGCGCATTTTCAGCTTGACCAGTCTGGACTCTCGTTACCGTTGTATTGCTGCCGAGCGAATAGATGTGCGAAATGATTTGATAGGAAAAATAAGCTCCAACCTGTCATTTTTATTTATCATTTTAATTCCTGTTTTGTCCATTACCATGTGGTTCGCAATTAGTCAGGGATTGTCACCGCTGCAAAAACTTGCTTCTCAGATAAATCGTTTAGGTGCGGAAAAACTAGATGCAGTTTCCGAAGATAATGCTCCAAGCGAAATTAAAACTATTACCGGAGCCCTCAACCAGTTACTTTCAAAATTACGTAAAGCACTGGCACGAGAAAAAAGAATTACCTCCGATGCAGCCCACGAGCTTAGAACTCCACTTGCCGCTGTTAAAATTCACGCAGAGCTCGCTAAAACAGCCACCAATAAGGAAGACCGCATTGACTCCATTAATCATGTGTTACTGGGTATAGATCGTACCACCCATCTGGTTGATCAAATATTGGCTTTGGCCAGGCTCGAACCCGATAATTTTAGTGACAAATTACAACCGGTAAATCTGACCAATCTGGTTATTGATGAAGTCGCCCTGTTAGCCCCTCTGGCACATACCAGGAATGTAGAAATTTCCGTCTGTAAAAGTGAAGCTTTAATAATCATTGCTGAAGATACAGCATTGAGACTGCTCGTCAGGAATCTGCTCAACAATGCTGTTTCCTATACCCATAATAATGGAGAGGTTGAAATATTTATTGAAACAATCGAAGATAAAGCCTGTCTTATCATTCAGGATAATGGTCCTGGAATTCCAGCTGAAGACAGGGAGCGAGTATTACAAAGATTTTATCGTCTAAAAAATCATCAGACACCCGGCTGTGGTATTGGTTTATCCATTGTTATGTCAGTTGTGGAAATGCTAAATGCAAATTTTAAAATGGAAGATTCAAGCTCTGAAACCGGACTAAAAGTAACTGTTTGTTTTGCAACTAAATAATTGGAGAATAAAATGAAAGTCTATGGTGATAGTCAGTCTGGTAATTGTTATAAAATTAAACTTCTGCTTTCATTATTAGACCTCAACCATGAATGGATTCATGTGGATATACTCACTGGTGGAACAAAATCAGAATCATTTTTATTAAAAAATCCTAATGGTCAAATTCCGCTACTTGAACTGGATGATGGACGCTTCATTAGTGAATCAAATGCAATTATGAATTACCTTGCTAGTGGTAGTTTTTATCTTCCTGATGATAATTTTGAAAGAGCAAAAGTTTTGCAATGGCAGTTTTTTGAGCAATATAGCCATGAGCCTTATATTGCTGTGGCACGTTATATTGCTAAATACCTTGGTTTACCTGAAAATCGAAAAGCTGAATTTGAATCAAAACAGGAAGGCGGTCACAAGGCATTAAAAGTTATGGAGTCTCAACTGGAAAAAACACCTTATCTGGTAGGTGAAAACCTAACCATTGCCGATATTTCACTGTATGGCTATACCCATGTGGCACATGAAGGGGGATTTGATCTCTCGCAATATTCGTCTATTCAGAACTGGTTAAATAGAATTCGCCAGCATCCTCAATATGTTGGTATGGAATAGCCGAAAAATCTATACATTCCTGGTTAGATGGTGCGCCTGGCGCACCCTACCTGTTTGACTTAGTATTCTGTAAAAGGATAGGTTTATCGGTAGATAACCATATTATAACTACTATTTGAATTTACATTTCACTAATAGTTTTGCCGAACTCTTCAACCTGAGTCCAGTCAGTAAAATCAATATTAGTATTGGGATCAGTTGGACCGTGGGTTATGTGCATAATTAGCCGGATTACAAAACGATCCCAGAAGCTGTATTTTTGATAATCAATCTTTCCTGCAAAAACAGCCAGGTTTTTAGGCTTCCAGGATATTTGTTTGAGAAATCTCCTGAGATACGGATTTGTATCGGGTGTATTTTTCTCTGGCTTTCTGGCAACAACGTTCACCGAGAAAAATGCATTTGGCCTGCTATCTAATGTATGCAAATTATTCTTGATGAATTGATATATTTTCGGATGATGTTTGCCATAACGAATACTTGCTCCAATAATTATCTTATCAAACGTATTTAAATTGATAGTGCTTTCATCATCTACTGAGAGTAGTGTCACTTGAAGGTGATCTTTTTCAATAATCTGCTGTAATCGTTGGCATATCTCCCTGGTATGGCCGTCAGTTGTTGAATAAAGAATTAGAGTTTTAACCATTGGTTTTAGTTTAATTTACTTTCCAGATACTAAACTGAAGGTTATAGCGACCCATTGCAAGTACATCCGTAAGCAATTTTGATATAAATCAATATCGCCAAAAGAGACATGAGAATATACTATTCATATGACTTTCACGGAATGGACTGTCTGGCCCGACATATAAAATAGAGAGGCGCTTATTATGTTTGAATCTTTAACACACTGGTTTGAATCACTAGGAAAAGAAAGCAAGCTTTTTAACGACCCGGAAGACGAGGTTCTTCATGGTGCTCTTGCTTCGGTGCTTTATCACATCATTAGTGCTGATAAACATGTTATCGAAAAAGAGAAACACAAGTTTTCCAGTATTCTAAAACAGGAATTTGATCTGGACGATGATCAGGTAGATCACCTATACCTTGCTGCAAAATCTTCAACTTCAGATCCTCATAGTGATCTGGAAACGGTTAATCAGCACTTAAAGAAAAATCCGCAACTACGTATGAATTTCATGAAAAAACTCAATCAGTTAATAGATCTTGATGGTGTTCAGGATAGTGAGCTGGATATTTTCTATGAAGCATTGAATCTGGTATTTCCTGACTTAAAGCGTTAGTTGAAAATGGAGCACCTGACTTTAGTAAAGGTGCGCCATGCACTCTGCAAAATACCAGCCAATGTTACACTTTTAATGAGTTTCTAAATCTTAAGGAACCTCTGATCAATTCATGAACTCATATCTTACTCTCAGAAAAGCCAGCTTCTACGCTGCGAATCTTCGCGATAGCACACTATTACGAAGATTCGAAGCCTTAAATCTGACTTTTCTGAGTACAACCTGTTTCGTCCTGAATTAATCAGAGACTCCCTAAACAATTTACCATTGCCAGGGCATCTTCAAATATTAGCTTTGTATGGTGCATTCGAATTTTACCCTGCTGGTATAAGTCCATAAATTCTTCTCTGGAAAAATAACGGCACTCTTTAATTTCTTCTTTGAACTGAGGATCTATCTGCTGATTTTCTGTGGGTTTTGCCAGCCATACATGTCGTGCAACAAATTCACCATCATTAAATCGACCAACATAGGTGTCCATATAAGATACTAAAGAAACATCCAGACCTGTTTCTTCTTTTGTTTCACGCAGGGCTGCAACCTCAAGCGACTCATTCTCCTCAACACTTCCAGAAGGAATGTGCCACAAACCTGCTTTACCGGGTAATTTTTCATGTACTAAAAGTATCTGGCATTGATTATTAATAATTGCAACGCCAGCAGCTTTTGCCTTAATCGGAATATGGTGTTTCTCATCATACTGCATAAATATAACTAACGGGTTAAATTGGATTTAGCTAAAAACTAATCCTGAATTTCCTTCCACTCATTTCCAGCATCTACTTCATGACAGGGGATATCTGTCACCGGGTTTTTCATCGTGACCAGTTCTTCTGCACTGCCCGGGTGAATAGCTACCGTGTTATCAAAATCAGCCTTGGTAGCCCCCATTTTTACCGCGACTGCAAAACCCTGCATCATTTCATCAGCACTGTCTCCGATGATGTGGATACCCACTACTTTTTCATCTTTATCGGCGCACACCAGTTTTAAAGCAGTTGTGGTGCCGTGATCAGACAGTGCATAACGCATCGGAGTGAAATCACTTTGGTAGATAGTGCAGCAGCAGTACTTTTCCAGAGCCTGTTGCTCAGTTAAACCAATGGTTGCAATGGGAGGATGGGAAAAAACAACGCTGGGGATATTTTCATAGTCCATCTTTATGTCTGGTTTATTATTGAATAACCTTTCAGCAAGTCTGCGCCCTGCAGCGATGGCAACCGGTGTGAGTTGAGGACGACCAGTAATATCACCAATAGCATAAATGCCGTTAACACTGGTATTTTCAAATTCATCGACATCGATGATGCCATTTTTCTGAACATTGATATCTGTCGAATCCAGATTCAAGTTTCGTGTATTGGCATAGCGTCCAACCGCCCAGATGACTTCATCAAAATGCTGAAGATCTCCATTCGGGCTATTCACCACAAGACCCTGATCATTGCTAGAAAGTCCTGTCACCTGATAGTCAGTGTGTACATCGATGCCTTGCTTGATCATTTCCTTGTGCAGGATATCGCTGATCATCGGATCAAACAGGTTCAGGATTCGATCGTCCAGAGTCACAATGGTTACTTCTGAGCTAAGAGCACGTAAAACGCCTGATAATTCAACGCCAATATAACCTCCGCCAATAACAGCGACTCGTTTAGGCTGTTGCTGTAGTTGAAAAAAGCCGTCAGAAGTAATACCCAGTTCAGCACCTGGAACAGGAGGCACAATTGGTGCACCGCCTGTAGCAATAACAATATGTTCGGCCGAATAGTGTTTGCCGTTGGCTTCCACCGTTTTGTTATCGATGAATCGACCAAAGCCATCGATATGAGTAATTTTCAGGTCATTAACATAACCATCCCAGAAATTATTGATATTGGCTATATAGCTTTCCCTGCCAGTAACCAGTTTATTCCAGTCAACTTCACCTCGCTTAACTGAAATACCAAAATCAGCGGCATCATCAACAGCATGAGCCAGGTTAGCGGCATACCACATAACTTTTTTGGGCACACAACCATTATTAACGCAGGTACCACCGAGTTTAGAGTTTTCGATGATGCCAACTTTCTTGCCGAATTCGGCTGCTTTTTCTGCAACAGCCAGTCCACCGCTGCCACCACCAATCACTAATAAATCAAAAGTAGAGTCATTCATTTGTGTTATCCAGGTCAATAGCCCCGACTGTTCAGGTCAGGGCTTTAGGTTTTCCAGTGTACTAAAGCTATGCTGCAATGCCAGTTTTAACATCCAGATATTGTTCCAGATCATCAGATCCACCAATACGAACACCATCGATAAAAATCTGAGGAACTGTAGTTTCACCTGAAATGGCACGGATAGTAGATTCATTAAAATCTTCATTCAAAACAAGCTCATCGAATTCCATTCCTGCATCCAAAAGCATTCCTTTAGCTTTGACACAAAATGGACAGCCGTTACGGGTAAATACGGTTACATTTTTAGGTGCTTCAGCCTTTGGGTTGATGTATTCAAGCATCGTGTCGGCATCGGAAACTTCAAAAGGATCACCCGGTAAATCAGGTTCTATAAACATTTTTTCGACCACACCATCTTTTACCAGCATAGAATATCGCCACGATCTGTCACCAAAACCCAGGTCATTTTTAGCCATTAACATTCCCATTCCGCGAGTAAAATCAGTATTTCCATCTGCCAGGAAAGTAATATTGTCAGCCTTTTGTTCCGCCTTCCACTGGTTCATTACAAAAGTATCGTTAACCGATACACAAACAACTTCATCCACTCCGTTTTGCTTGAATGTATTGGCCAGCTGATTGTAACGAGGCACATGTGTTGATGAGCAGGTTGGAGTAAATGCTCCGGGTAATGAAAAAACAATAACTGTTTTTCCTTTGAAAATATCATCGCTACTGATGCTGACCCATTCATGATCCTGACGAGTAGGGAATGATACTTGAGGGACGTTCTGGCCTTCGTGATTTTCTAACATAAGATGCTCCAATTGAGTGTTTAATTAAAAGATGGGAGTATTATGCTGAACCGTAGATGATGATTGAAATCGTTTGATTCTATATTTACGATAGGCCTGGCCTATCATGATCTATTGGTAGGGTGCGCCGCGCGCACCAATGAATTTCGGTACCAACATCATTGGTGCGCACGGCGCACCCTACGCAGATTATTTGTTTTACAGCAGCAAACCTTCTTTAATCGGGTGAAAAATGCTAGCTGATTCAATAAGTGAATTAGCGGTCAATGCCTGCACCCCATACACCTCTGTTTTAACTGAATAATCTTCATTAATTTTTTGTAGCAGCAAATCAAAGTCACCATCACCTGACAGTAATATTACGGTATCAACTTGCGGTGCGATTTGCATAACGTCGATGGTAATTCCTACATCCCAGTCTCCTTTTGCCGAGCCATCACTACGCTGGATATAAGGTTTAAGTTTGACATTAAAGCCAATATGCTTAAGGGCTTCCTGAAACTTTTGTTGCTGGTTATCACCACGATTTATGGCATATGCATTAGCGCTGACAATGATTCCTTTGGTTTTTAATGTATCCCACAGTTTTCGATAATTAAACTGGCGTCCATAGGTATGGCGAGTGGTGTAATAGATATTCTGTACATCGACAAATATTGCCATTTTATTCATGGTTTAATTTCACCGTTAAATAACCCTGGAAAAAGGCTGGATTATACATGGATTGAATTTCAGCTAAGTCCTATAGATATAATTGAGGCAAAAAGCATGCAAATCACCTATTAGCACTAATAAAAAATAACCTGTATTAACCTGAAAGAGTGGTAGTGGCCGTATTACCTACAAACTGTGTAGATTCTTCTATACTCAATCTTTGGCATAATTTTATTCATGGGCATGAAAAAATACCTGTTTCCAACAATAGCCTTTTATCTGTTGTTATCAGTTTCAATGAATGTAATAGCAACACCTAAGTGTCTGTGGATATCATCCTACGCCCCTGGGTATGAGTGGAACGATGGTATAAGCGAGGGTCTACATTCGGTTCTCGATGGTAAATGCGAAGTAAAAGAGTTTCATATGGATACCAAACGGAACAAAGGCTCTGAATTTGGACATGAACAGGCTTTACACGCAAAGGCATTGATAGAAAGTTATAAACCGGATGTTGTTATTGCTTCTGATGATAATGCATCTAAATACCTCATCGCTCCCTATTATAAAAATGCAGATTTGCCTATCGTAGTTTGCGCCATCAACTGGACCGCAAAAGGGTATGGTTACCCCTATAAAAATGTCACTGGAATGATAGAAGTCATGCAGATTAAACCCTTACTAAAGATGGCTAAAAAAGTATTATCAATCAGTGAAGGTAGTGCAAGCTTTATCGTACCGAACACAAATACAGGTAAAAAAAATGCTAAATACATACGCAAATATTTTGCTAGAGAGGGCTTTGATTTAAAAATTCAATTTGTTAATGATTTTAAACAATGGAAAAATGCATTTATAAATGCTCAACAGGATGATGTCATTTTTATGCTTACAACAGGTGGAGTAACAAACTGGAATAAAGAAGAAGCAAAATTATTTGTTGCTGCTCACGGTAAAAAATTATCCATCAGTGTCAACAAGTGGGTAAAAGATTACGCAATGATAGTGTATGCCAAACGTGCTGAAGAGCAGGGTGAATGGGCAGCTAAAGTTGCATTAAAAATTCTTGATGGAACCCCTCCATCTAAAATTCCAATGACGGTAAATAAACAATGGGAGCGTTATTTTAACAAGAAGTTACTGGATAAAGCTGGAATATCGGTAGGTCGACAAATTTTAAACAGAGCCATTACCGGTTAATTCTACTACTAATAAATACGCATGATTTTACATCAAAGATTTTCGCTGATTGTTTTTATTGTCACACTTAGTTTTGGTCTGTTTGTTATAAAAACCAGCTGGGATAATCATATAGATAGTATTGTAAAAAGATCAAACCAGATAAGCACTCCGGTCATCAATTCAATTTCTCAAAATCTATTTCACTCTGAAGGAGCACTTAAGCAACTGGAAGTGTTATTTAATAGCTTTTATAGCCTGGATGAAACTCAGTTCAGACTAGTGACAAAGCAGGTAATGGAACAGTGTAGTTGCATTGAAAAATCAATATACATGCCACGAATTAACGCATCGGAAAGAAAGTCTTTTGAACGGGAAATGGAAGAGGAAAATTTTATAAGTTTTAACATAAAAGAGCGTGATCAAAATGGTGATTTAAAACCTTCTACTGAAGGTCGTGCTATGTACTTCCCCTTTCTCCATGTTGAACCACATACGGTAGATAATTTAATTCTGATTGGCTTTGATGCCTATTCTAATGAATCTTTTCGAACTGCAATTGATAGTGCGATAACTTCTGCTAAAACAATTCCAGTTATAGTTAAAACAAATTCTGGGAATAGTAAAATCAAAGCTAATGAATATTGGCTTATACACTCAATTTATAGTGGTTTTGATACGCCATCGTCAATCGAACAACGACTTAAGAGAATAAATGCAGTCATTGCATTTAAGATAAACATACAGCAGACATTTGATAGTCGAGATATTCAGAATAAGTTCGACTACTTTAATTTAACAGGCGGAATACCAGAAAAAGATAATTCTCTTTTCAGTTTCAAAAACAAAAATAAAAAAATAGATAAACTGTTCTCTCACCTTATTCCTGATCAGGTTGATATTAAAACAGAAACACAGAATCTAAAGGCTTCTTATCGAGTTCGTGTTACGGGTTCTATAAGTGAGATTATCCCTTTTATAAGTACCATAATATCAACAATATTTATTGTTATTTTAGCAACTGCCTTCAGCCGTCAGGCAGTATTAGGCGTAACACGAAGGTTAGATCTAAATCAACGCATAAAAGAAAGTGAGTTTCAACAACGAGTTATTTTGGATAGCGTGGCTGACGCCATAATTACTATCGATAAAAAAGGTATTATTCAAACTTTTAACATCTCAGCAGAAAAAATATTTGGATATAGCCTGAAAGAAGTCTTTCATAAAAATATTTCAATTTTATTATCGGACCAGGAGATAAAACTGCATAAGGATATTGTTGAAGACGCCACATTGAATGTATCAACAGTGATGAATGAATTTCATGAATTACAGGGCAGGCGCAAAAATGGAAGTCATTTTGTACTGGAATTAAATATGACCCCGATGGCACTGTCAGGAGGATCTGGCTATGTCGGCATTATACGTGATATTACAGATCGTAAGCAGGCTGCAGAAAAAGTTCTGAATAAAGCTGAGGAGGCTTTGGCTGCCCAACAATTTGCTATGGATCAACATGCCATAGTGGCTATGACTGATATTTACGGCACAATTACCTATGTAAATGATAAATTTTGTAAGGTCACAGGCTTCTCTGAATCAGAATTGTTGGGAGAAAATCATCGGATTTTAAGTTCAGGTTTTCTAGATACGGATTACTGGAAAGAAATGTATCAGGAAATTTCCAATGGTAGAGTCTGGAAAGATGAAGTGTGTAATAAAAACAAAGATGGTGAATTATTCTGGTTAGATACAACCATTGTTCCATTATTGGGAGATAATGGAGAACCTGTAGGTTATGTATCCCTAAGAACGGATATTACAAAACGTAAATTAGGTGAAGAAGCACTGGTCAAAAGTGAGGCTCAGGCAAGGGGTATTTTCGAATCAGTTGCAGATGGAATTATTAGTATTAATGAGCATGGAATTATTACCGCTTTTAATCCCGCTGCAGAACAAATATTTGGTTATCAGCAAAAAGAGGTTATGGGTAAAGACGTCATTAAACTCATGCCCGCTTCTATTCACCAACAACATCTGCAATGGCTAGATAATTACTTTTGCTTAGGAGAAAAGAATATAATTGACAATACTGTTGAGGTAAAAGGTCTACGTAAGAATGGAGAAGAATTTCCACTGGAACTTTCGATAACAGATATTTTATTGGGTAATGAAACTTACTTCACCGCCATTACCCGTGATATTACACAGCGTAAAGAGTATGAAAATATTTTAATTTCGGCTAAAAATTCTGCCGAAGATGCCACTCGAGCAAAGAGTGAGTTTCTGGCTAACATGAGTCACGAAATAAGAACACCAATGAATGGTGTTATCGGCATGACAGCACTATTATTGGATACTGAGCTGGATGAAGAACAGTATGAATTTACTTCAACAATAAAAAATAGTGCCAGTACATTATTAAAAATTATAAATGATATTCTGGATTTTTCTAAAATTGACGCTGGCAAACTTAAGCTCGAAATACGAGAATTTGAGTTAACTTCTTTACTGGAAGATTTTGCAAGCACAGTTGCTTTACAAACTGAAGAAAAAGGACTGGAACTTATATGCCCAGCAAGTCCAATGAAAACCCAATGGTTTATGGGTGATGCTGGACGAATTCATCAGGTACTCACTAATCTCGTTGGCAATGCCTTAAAATTCACATCCCAGGGTGAAATTTCAGTTCGTTGCAAAATAGAACCAGTATCTGACGATAAAACAAATTTATTTTTTTCAATAACTGATAGTGGTATTGGTCTTAGTGACGATGATCAGAATAACCTGTTCAAACGATTCACTCAGGCTGATGGATCAATAACCAGAAAATATGGAGGAACGGGTTTGGGGCTGGCAATTTGTAAACAAATGGTTAGTTTAATGGGTGGAAAAATTAGTGTAGAAAGTAAGCTTAATTTAGGCTCGACTTTCGAGTTTTCAGTGAGTGTTGAAAATACTGATAAACCAGCCCTACCTATACCGACTGAGCTTTCAGGTATAAAAATATTGGTAGTGGATGATAATAAAACCAGTCGCCAATTACTAAGCTCACTATTAACTAACTGGCAGGTAGAATTTAAAGATACAGAAAATGAAGAAGATGCTTTAAAAGTCCTGCGTAAGGCTTATGTAGAAAGAACTCCATTCGATATAGTTTTACTGGATATGAAAATGTCAGGTATTGATGGCATTCATCTAGCTGAAAAAATTCTTCAGGATAAAAAATTGCTGGAGACTAAACTTGTTCTGCTGGCTTACCATGGGCGCCGTGGTGATGCCCAAAAAATGTATGATAGTGGATTTTCTGGTTACATCAATAAACCCATTCAACAGTCAAAATTGTATGATGTATTAATTGATGTAGCGGGTATAAGAGAGAATATAATACCTCAAAAACATCAGCTTACTCGAGATCTTCCTAATATAAATGCACGTGTACTGGTAGTTGAAGATAATATTACAAATCAGAGAGTTGCTCAGGAAATTTTGAAAAAACTCGGATTACATATTGAGGTTGCATCTAATGGAAAGGAAGCTATCAATATCCTGAAATATTCACTTTTTGATCTGGTATTAATGGACTGCCAAATGCCGGTAATGAATGGTTATGAAGCAACTAAAGCTATTCGAGACCCGGCTTCCCTGGTACGCAATAAAGATATTCCTGTTATTGCTTTAACGGCTAATGTGATGCGAAAAGATCGTGAATTATGTTTGCAGGCCGGTATGGATGATTTTCTGTCCAAACCCATTGACCCCTCTGTTTTATTAAATGTAATTCAGCGCTGGTTAATTCAAGATGATAGCCCACCTGAAACTGCAAATTCTATCGTCAGTAATACTCCCGAGCCAAAAGAATTAATGTCGGACAACTCTTCAAAGCATGTCGAATTGATGTTTGATCATGATGACCTATTAAGGCGAATGGACAACGACGATGATATTATTGTGTTAATTGTAGAAGCATTTTTAGAGGATATCCCTGCACGAATAGATGCTATAGAAAGCGCATTGACCAGTACGGATTTTAACCAGTTAATCCGGGAAGCTCATAGCATAAAAGGTACTGCTGCCAATATAGGTGCCAAAGCGTTAAGTCAATACGCATTAGAATTAGAACAGGCAGCTAAACTGGAAGATAATGATGTTAGCCAACAGACATTTGAAACCTTGAAAGAGTGCTTTGCAGAACTTAAAATTATTCTGGAAAAATTCTAAAGCCAAACGATATCCCTCACCACCCGCTTCATAGATAAACATGAAGCCGGCCCTTTAACTTCATCCGCAGTATTAGGATATAATAATTTAATCATGTCATTTGCCATCAGACATGGCAAGATGCCTTCCCCTCACCATTCACCGTTTAACAACTAGATGAGTTAGACCTTATTTATGAATAACCTTACTCTGCCTCCTGCTCGTCTTGCGTGGACAATGTGGGGTCTTGGAGCTGCGCTTTATCTATATGCTTTTTTTCAGCGGGTAGCTCCAGGTGTAATGACGGTTGAACTTAGCGCTGACTTTGCACTATCAGCTTCAGCACTGGGTAATTTATCGGCTTTCTACTTTTACAGTTATGTGGCCATGCAAATACCAACCGGCATATTGGCAGATGTCTGGGGGCCTCGCAGATTGCTCACCGCTGGTGCAATTACTGCTGGAGTAGGCAGCCTGTTTTTTGCTTATTCAGACAGTTTAGCCCTGGCTTCAATTGGTCGGTTTTTGATTGGTGGATCCGTAGCCGTTGCTTTTGTGTGCATGCTCAAACTGGCTAACCACTGGTTTGTTCCCCGTCAATTTGCTCTGGCTACCGGCCTGGCCTTATTAACCGGCATTATCGGTGCTGTATTTGCAGGTGTTCCGCTACACTTATTTGTAGAAAGTTATGGCTGGCGCGATGTGATGGCTGTATCAGCTATTTTTCCTATTTTAATTGGCCTGGTTATCTGGTTTTATGTAAGAGATGATCCGAGTGAAAAAGGTTACCAGAGTCATTTTGAACATGAACCCGCTAAAGACAGTACCCCCTGGGCACATGCTTTAACCGGTTTGATTGATGTAATGCGATATCGAAATACCTGGTTACTTTCCATTGTGCCGGGTGGCGTAGTTGGCAGTATCCTGGCTTTTGCAGGTTTATGGGGTGTTCCTTTTTTAACCACACAACATGGACTGACTACCGGTGATGCAGCAGCCGTATGTTCCGCGATGTTAATTTCCTGGGCTATTGGAGGGCCAGTAGTTGGTGCGCTTTCTGACCGAATTGGTTTAAGAAAACCATTGTATGTTTTTGGTTGTAGTTTTATTGCATTAGGCTGGAGTTTAATAGTGCTGGTTCCAGACATGAACAGCATTTTACTGATTTTATTATTACTCGTTATTGGTTTTGCTTCAGGCTGCATGATTGTGGGTTTTGCCTATGCAAAAGAATCTATCCCCGGTCATCTGGCTGGCACTGTGTCAGGGGTTGTTAATATGGGCGTCATGATGGGTCCGATGATATTACAGCCAGCCGTAGGATGGATGTTAGATACAAGCTGGAAAGGTGAACTCAATAATGGCATTAAGGTTTATGATCTTGATGCTTATCAAAGTGGATTTATGCTCATGGCTGGCTGGGCCATTTTGTCATTTGTTCTGATTCTATTTACCAAAGAAACTCGAGCTCAGAGTTTACCTGTCCAATAATCTTTCAATATTTGAACTAGAAAAATCTACGGAATGTTTACCCACTCCATAAGCCTCTATTTCTCCGCAGTATTTATCTGGGGCTCAACTTTTTTTGCTATTAAGTTTCAATTGGGCGAGGTAGCACCAGAGCTTTCTATAGCCTATCGTTTTGCAATAGCATCATTAATATTATTTGGCTGGAGTCTGTTTAAAGGTTTACCCATGCGTTTTAACAGGAAGCAACATCTGTGGATGGCGTTTCAGGGCTTATTCCTTTTCGGCCTCAACTATCTGGTTATTTACTGGGCCACTTCCAGTTTAACAAGCGGTTTGATAGCCGTTATTTTCTCAACCATCGTGTTGATGAATATTGCCAACAGTATCATTTTTTTACGTAAGTCGGCGAGCATGCTGATGATTGTTGGTGCATTAATGGGACTGGCCGGCATAGGTCTGATTTTTGCTCCGGAATTCACTAATTTCACCGCTAGTAATAATTCCCTGACTGGCATAGGTTTAAGCTTGTTAGGCACCTTTATCGCCTCACTGGGAAATATAATATCTGCGCATAATCAGAAGCAGAAAATGCCGGTTATTCAGACCAATGCTTATGGTATGGCTTATGGTGCAATCATTCTTCTGGTGGCAGCATTGTTTCAGGGTGAGCCATTAAATTTTGATTTGTCTTTAGCTTATAGCTTGTCTTTATTGTATCTGGCACTTTTTGGCTCGGTGCTGGCTTTTGGCAGTTATTTAACATTGCTCGGTCGGATTGGCCCTGAGAAAGCTGCTTACACAATGGTTCTTTTCCCATTAGTTGCACTGGGTATTTCCACCATTTTTGAAAATTACCAATGGACACTAAGTTCAATACTAGGAGTGTCTCTAGTGCTTTTAGGCAATATCATCATTATCCTTCCAAAAGGTTTTATGCGCTCAATAGTGGCTCCAGGTAAAAATTAAATATTTGAATACTCCACGGACTATATATTGTTGTAGATGGAAAGTTAGTCTCTGAAAAAAGTGGTAGCGGTGTTGTGAACCCGATTGATTTATTATTTTTATTATCGCTGATAGCGTTGGTGAACAATTATAAAATGCGTAGGGTGCGCCGTGCGCACCAATTTCCTATACTTTGATTCCCATGGTGCGCGCGGCGCACCCTACGTTTTGATAAGTTAGTAACCGGGCATTTATTGTGCCCGATTACTTTCGCTACTTAAGCTTCTTCAGACTCTTTCTCTTTAGGAAGAATAATATTAAGAAGAATCGCTGCAATAGCTGCAAGCCCGATACCTTTTAGGGTAAATTCTCCAAGCCCTAATTGCATACCGCCTAAACCAAATACCAATACCAGCGAAACAATGATCATGTTTCTGGTTTTAGCCAGGTCTTCACCCGAACGCACAAGAGTATTCAAACCAATCGCTGCGATAGCACCAAACATCAGAGTCATGATTCCGCCCATAACAGGAGTTGGAATAGTTTGTAGAATAGCTCCTGTTTTTCCAGACAACGACAGCAATATTGCAAAACCAGCAGCCCAGGTCATGATCACTGGGTTGAATGCTTTGGTCAGAGCAACTGCACCGGTTACTTCAGAGTAAGTCGTATTGGGTGGTCCACCAAACATTGCCGCAGCAGATGTGGCCACGCCATCACCTAACAGTGTGCGATGTAAACCAGGCTTTTTAATGAAATCTTTACCCGTTACAGCGCTGATGGCTACCATATCACCAACATGTTCAATGGCTGGTGCGATAGCGATAGGCACAATAAACAGAATCGCTTCAAGGTTAAATTCTGGCGCGGTAAAGTTAGGAATCGCAAACCAGGCTGCAGTGGATACCGCATCAAAACTTACCAGTCCATAAGCCATAGATACGATGTAACCCACCAAAATACCAATCAGGATTGGGATTAACTTGAAAATGCCCTTACCCAGAAATGAAGTTGCAATGGTTGCCAGTAAAGTGAGCATTGAAATGACCAGGGCAGTATCACGTGTAACCAGTTCTGCTGCTCCATCTCCCGTTTTACCCACGGCCAGATTTATACCGACTGGAGCCAGGCTTAAACCGATCACGATGATGACAGGTCCAACCACAACTGGTGGCAGGTAGCGATCAATGAACTCTTTACCGCGAATATAAATCATACCGCTCAGCAGCATATACAGTAATCCTGCTGCAAATAGCCCGGACATAGTTGAGGCAATTCCCCATGTTTGCACGCCATAGATAATCGGGGCGATAAAAGCGAAAGAAGATGCAAGAAAAATAGGCACCTGTCTTTTGGTAATCAACTGAAAGATTAAAGTACCTATTCCGGCTGTAAAAAGTGCAACATTAGGATCGAGCCCGGTCAGGATAGGCACCAGGACTAATGCCCCAAATGCAACAAATAACATCTGAGCGCCAACTAAGGCTGTATGAATGGGTGATTCGTTTACGCTATTTTCGGTCATGGATATTTTCTCGTTAGTTTATTATTTAGTTCCAAAAAGTTTGTCACCGGCATCTCCCAGTCCGGGTATTATATAGCCTTGATCATTCAAGTGATCATCGACAGCTGCTATGTGAATATCTACGTCAGGATGCTGTTTTTGAACGGCTTCAATACCTTCGGGTGCGGCCACTAGAAAGAGTCCACGAATATTTGTACAACCTGCCTTTTTGACCATGTCTACGGCAGCATTGAAAGATCCACCGGTAGCCAGCATAGGATCTACAATTAATGCCATGCGCTTGTCGATATCGGAGACCAGTTTTTCAAAATAGGGTACCGGTTCTAGCGTTTCTTCATTACGATAAAGCCCTACCACGCTGATACGGGCATTAGGTATTAGTTCAATCACGCCATCAAGCATTCCCAAACCAGCTCTCAAAATAGGAACGATGGTGATTTTTTTTCCTTTAATCTGTTTAACATTAACTTCACCATCCCAGCCTTGAATAGTAGTGTCTTCAATCGGGAGATCGCTGGTAGCTTCATAGGTCAGAAGCATTGATATTTCACTTGCAAGCTGTCGAAAGCTCTTGGTGCTAATACCATCTTTTCTTAATAATCCGAGTTTATGTTGAATTAACGGGTGACTAGCGACATAAATTGCCATGAAAAATCCTCAAGTTGGTTGGTATTTATCGAGTCGCTATTACTGATTGAGCCAGATTCCATTCCTGTAAATATCCCTCGTTTAAAAATCAGTACCAGAGAGTCGATATATGAGGCGATTCTAACCAGATTGAGTTTCAGAATAAAACTATTTATTAGATTTAAATCAGCTATCGATAATTATATTTATACATCTTTCTCAAAATTAGCTCTTAATCGAAATATATTGTGCTAAATTAAATAAATGAATCTTTTACCCTATAGTCCAAATAATATTGAAGAAATTAAGCAGCTCTTTACTAAGGTATTTACTGATTCAGAAGGACAGTCAGAAGGCCTGGTAATAGGAAACCTGGTTTATGACTTAATGACTGGAACGGATGTCCAGGATTTTTATGGATTTGTTGCTGTTGAAAAGGAGAGCATCATCGGTAGTATATTTTTTACTCGGTTGACATTTGATAGTGAGGTAAATGCTTCTCTTTTATCTCCGGTAGCTATACAGACTAATTACCAGGGAAAAGGTATTGGTCAAAAGTTGATTAATCATGGTATTCATCACTTAAAAGAAAATGGAGTAGGCTTAGTCTTTACCTATGGTGATCCTAAGTTTTACTCTAAAGTCGGCTTTAAGCTCATTACCGAAAAAACAGTAAAAGCCCCCTTTACACTAACATACCCGGAAGGTTGGCTTGGTCAATCATTGGTTGGTGATGAAATTAAACCAGTTACAGGTGATTCATATTGCGTAGAAGCGTTTAACAATACTGAATATTGGTAGAAATTTTTTGTACAGAACAACAAACTATTGAATGGCTAAATTCTTGAATCAGAGAGCTTAGCAGTTAAATGGGACGCCAATAGCATCATACCTTTTGATATCATTGCCAATTTTGAATTTAGACTGTATAACGCCCTATATTTTTTAGATATTAACAGCTGAATATTTACATTATGAGTATTAACGTGAGCAGAATCTTCATTATATTGTCAGTTTTGATCTTAGCGAGTTGTAGTGAGACACTGAATATTCAGTTAGATCCGGAAGTGACTGTGTTTCTTAGTAAAGACAGTGAAAAAACAATACGTCTTACTCCAAAAGATAAAGAGTATACAATTCTCAATGAATGGTTGAATGAAAGCAGATCTGACTGGAATTCAACTTCCGGTCGTTATCCCAGTGGTGTATACGTTCAATCTGGTAATTATGGAATTCAGGTTACGAAAAGACATGTCATTCTTTATGACACTAATCGTCCTGATCCTAAGGCAATATATATTCAAAAAATTGGCAAGGATGAACTAAGTGTCATTAAAAATATTGGTCTATCACGCTAATAATAACGCTGTCATTTTTTCTGCAGGTACTGGTTTACTTAAGAGATAGTCCTTAACAACAACCATTCTATTTCAGAAATTTTTTCAGTTACTGTGTTTCAACACCTTCAGCAATGAAATTTAGCTTGAAAAACCAAACCCTGCAAATCGAACAGAGTCATTCTTGTCTCGTAAATCATAAATAACTAACATGACAAATAACACGTTTAACACCTTACAAGTAAGCAAAACCATGAAAGAACCTTCCATGAACTCAACAGTCCACATTAATAGCTTTACCATCAGTGACGTATTTAACAGCCTCAATGATGGTTGGAAATTATTTTTAGCAATGCCCAGGGTCAGTATTGCTAACACATCAATTTTTGCAGTTATTGGTTTGATCTTACTTACTTTCATCGGTGTGATGGGTGTTTCTCCAATGGCTTTACCATTTGCCGGAGGGTTTATGCTCATTGGCCCAGTATTGTTAAGTGGATTTTTCAAAATTGCTGATAACTATTATGATGAAAAAAAATCTGTCCGATTTACTGATGCCGTATTTGCACTTAAAAATGCTCCAGTACAACTGTGGATTATGTCACTCATCTGTACAATGTTGTTTTTGGTATGGATAACAGATGCGGCTACTCTGTATGCAATTATGATCGGTATGGATCATATACCTTATGTTTTTCCATGGACGATTGAGTTTAGAAGTAACATTATAGCCTTTGAATTATGGGGCTCAATTATGGGATCGGTATTAGCCTTTCTTATATTTTCAATTTCTGCATTTTCTGTTCCTTTAATTTATCAAGATAGAGCTAATTTGGTCAGGGCAGTTTCACTTAGTATAAAAACAGTTTTTGGAAATTTTATTGGCAGTATTTTCTGGGGAGTATTCCTATCAATAGTAATGATAGTCTCTATATTGTTACTACCATTATTTATTGTTGCACTACCGGTAATGGCATTTGCAAGTTACAGTCTCTTTAAGAAGGTTTTTCCACTTTCTAATAATAATTCTGATTGCTGATTCTCTTTTGAGTTAATTTATACCGGAATAACTCCATTGAGATGTAGTAATGACCTTAACAAAAAATATAAGATTTTATTATTTACCGAAGCTCAATAAAAACTTAATTTAGCGACTATAATAAAACTGACTATAGTTACTAAAAAAAATAATGCAGTTAGAGGGTTACAGTGACCTTGCCAAGCTAACTCGTGGCGGTATGGCAACGGTCTATAAAGCACAGCAGGACTCACTTGATAGAACGGTTGCAATTAAATTTCTATCTGCCGAGTTTCTATGGGATGACCAGGCGAAAAATTTCTTTGACCAGGAATCGCTAGTTATCGCGCGTTTGAATCACCCGAATATCATCCATATTATCGATCGAGGGGTAACGGTAAAGGGGCGCCCTTATTTTGTGATGGATTTTATTCAGGGCAGAGAACTTTCCGAGGTAACAAAGCAAAACAAACTATCACTTAATGCCCGTGTGCAACTGTTGTTGCAAACCTGCAAGGGCATGGCCTTTGCGCATAAAAATGGCGTTGTTCACCGGGATATCAAACCCGCAAATATTCTGATCGATAATGAAGCCCATGTGTTTATTCTTGATTTTGGTATCGCGTTGCTTGAAGCCAGTGGTCAATCTGAAGGTGAAGAGATAGTGGGAACACCCGATTATATGTCTCCTGAACAGTTTAGTGATCCTCAGTCTGTAAGTCATCTGAGTGATATTTATTCTCTGGGTGCTGTAATGTTTGAGCTGTTTACCGGGAAGCTTCCTGCTGAGAAACTGGATGATCTGCCCGGCAGTTTAACGGCCTTACCTGAAGTATTAGCAGAATTAATTTTACGCTGCCTGAAAACAAATCCTGAAGAACGCCCTGAATCTGCTGACGAAGTTGCTTTTAGCCTACTTAAGATTTTAAATGGTGCACACTTAAATCAAAGTGATAAAAATGAAGCTAAAGCGGCCATTGGTAAAGCCTCTGAAAAATTTGAATTACTAGATGTGTTAAATCGAAGCAGGTTTGGAGCGGTTTATCTGTTTCAGGATAAAATCAGAAAAAAGATGATCGTGGTAAAGAAGCGATTGAAAACACATGCCGGGTTTGAGCAGGCAAGCCAACTGGCAAAAATAGATCATAAAAATCTGGCTCGAGTGCTGGGTACTTCAAAAAATAGTAATGCCTTTATCGTGGTAATGGAACATTTGGCTGGTGGAAGTTTGCAGGATCGGCTTTCGCGAGCCTATACTCTGGAAAATTTTGTACCGGTTGCGCTGGAGATCTGCAGTGCGATGCAGCGTTCGCATCAATATCATATAGTGCATGGTGATTTGCGCCCGAGTAATATTTTATTCAATAAAAAAGGGAATTTAAAAATAACGGATTTTGGTTTTGAAAGGCATTATGAACAAGTGAAGGAGATTGACTGGTATCAGCCCGAGAATAGAGCGACAGCATCGGTAAGCAGAGATATCTATAGTGCAGGCATAATTTTTTATCAGATGTTGACTGGCAATATGGCAAAGCTGAAGTTTGGATTGCTTAAGAGTAATAAAGACTTTGAAAAACTGGATGAACCGGTGCAGGACATTATTCGGAATATGCTGGAAATGCAATCGGTAACACGCTTACAAAGTTTTGCTGATGTTATGGCAGGGTTGCAGGCAATACCTTTAAAAATGCTACAAAAAAAATCCACACAGCTGAAGAAAAAATCAACATTCACTATCAGGATTTTTCTGCTGCTTATATTGCTGGTTAATATAGGTGGCCTGCTAGTTTTTTATTTTTTGAATGATGGTTTTCAGCTGTTTATCAAGCAGATAATAGCTGGTTTTAATTAGGAATATCTGATCAATCTATTTCGTCCAGAATTAATCAGAGGCTCCTTAGGAAAAATCTCAGCTTATTGACGCATAATGCGTGGAAGCCAGATCATCATAAATCCGCAGAAAATAACCAGCCCAATAAAAAAATAGACGAACTTGTGTTTTCTCTGTTCCAGGTTTCTATCCTGCTGTGCCGGTGAAGGAGCATGGCAGTATGGGCAGTGATTTAATTGCTCATCATAACTTTGAGAGCAGTGAAAACATCGTATTTCACTCATGTTGTTACCATTTAATTCCAGATTGTGTGTTTCTCAAGCGTTGCTTTAATTTAGCTATTTTTTGACACTATCAATGGGTCTAACCGCTTCATCTATTCTACGGGCAAGTTGAATAGATGAGTATATCCTTTTTGATCTAGAGTTTTTGAAATAGAGCGTACAGATTTTGTTACCTAAATATTTTGCAAAAGTACTTCCTCTCCCCCCAGATTCCCATCTGTAGTTTCATCGGACTTTGAATAAAATTACATTGCTAAGGTTTGTCCCGTAAATCACACCGAGGGCAGGTATTTATTTTCAGCAGTGGCGGGTTCTTAAGCTTTAGTACAAAATACGACTTCTATTCACAGGACGCAGAAACGATTGAAATTACCTTCTTTACCCATTACCGCTGTTTTAGGTGATATTCAACAAGCGCTAAAAAAACATAATCAACTGGTATTACAGGCACCGCCGGGTGCGGGTAAAACCACCCTGGTGCCGTTAGCGCTTTTAAATGAACCCTGGTTAGGTTCACACAAAATATTGATGCTTGAACCGCGACGTATGGCTGCCAGAACGGCTGCAGAGCGTATGGCTAGTTTGTTGGGTGAAAAAGTTGGTGAAACTGTTGGATATAGAATTCGCCAGGAAAACAGGGTGAGTGCTAAAACCCGTATCGAAGTGATTACCGAAGGCGTGTTGATAAGGCTGTTTCAAAGTGACCCCGAGTTACAGGGTACAGGTCTGATCCTGTTTGATGAATTTCATGAACGGAATATAAATTCAGATCTGGGATTGGCATTAAGCCTGCAGGCTCGTGAACTATTTCGTGAAGATCATAAACCTTTAAAGCTGATGGTCATGTCAGCCACTCTGGATGGTGATGGTGTAGCAAAGTTACTGGATGATGCGCCGCTGCTAAACAGTGAAGGAAAAATGTATCCAGTTGATGTGTTTTACGCTAAAACATATAAAGTTAATGAGCCTATCGTGCAGCCCATGGTAGAAACTATTGTTCGGGCACTGGATGAAACAAGTGGCTCAATTCTTGTGTTTCTACCGGGACAGGGAGAAATTATCAGGCTGCAAAAAGAACTGTCTAGCATTATCAATAGTGATGTCTGTTTGCTTCCTTTATATGGAGCCTTGTCATTAGCGGCTCAAATGAAAGCCATAGCGCCGCTAGAAAAAAATAGTCATTTTAAACGAAAAATAGTGTTGGCAACTGATATTGCTGAAACCAGTTTGACCATTGCAGGCATAAGTACTGTTGTTGACAGTGGTTTAAGCCGGCAGCCACGTTTTGATCCAGCGACAGGCATGACCCGTTTGCACACGCGCCGAATTTCACAGGCATCCAGCATTCAACGAATGGGCCGGGCAGGTCGAACTCAAGCAGGTTACTGTTACCGCCTGTGGAGTAAAGAGACACAAAATGCATTGGAAAAACAGGTTCCAGCTGAAATACTTCAGGCTGATTTATGTCCGCTGGTATTGCAGCTATTACAATGGGGAGTGAGTGATAGCAGTGAATTGAAATGGATGGATAAACCACCCAAAGCTGCTTTTAATCAGGCGCTTGACTTACTGTATGCTCTGGGGGCTTTAAATCAAAACCCGCAGCATTCAGAAATAGTGAGCCTGAGTGATCACGGAATGCAGATGGCAAAATTTCCAACCCACCCACGACTGGCTCATATGTTAATAAAATCGGTTCAAATAAATCGATCTAAAATAGCTGCAGCACTGGCCACGTTATTATCGGATAAAGATCCATTACGTCAATATGGTATTGATATTGGAGCCAAAGTAGATGTGATGCTTGGTCAAATTCCCTGTGAACAGAAGTTCAAAGGCTGGTTTAATCGAAGCCAGCATCAGCTAGAAACGTTTGAAAAATTATGCCGCTCTATCAATAGAGAAAAAATTGAAGATATTGATGACAATGATGTTTTAGGATTTTTAATTTGTATGGCATACCCGGATAGAGTAGGACAGCGCAGAAGAGAGAATAGCGGGTTATACCTGTTAAGTAATGGTCGATCTGCTGCGTTAAATGCTTCCGATAAACTGGCTAGTAATGAATACCTGGCAATAGCTGAACTTGGTGGTCTGGTCACTCAACGAGAGGATAAAATTTATGCCGCAGCTGCGTTGAATAAGAATTTATTTACTACTTTCCTGTCATCGATGGTGGCACAGCATCAATCAATTGACTGGAATAATAAAACTGATCGGTTTATAGCAGAACAGCAGCAGAAAATAGGATCCATAGTCATTAATAGAAAGCTACTGGAGACTATTCCACAACAACTCAAACAACAGGTTTTAATGAAACTTGTTCGGCAGAGAGGATTGTCCCTGTTACCCTGGGATGAAAAAACCAGGCAGTGGCAGGCTCGTTTATTATGTTTACGTTCGGCTGATGTTACCGCTACTGGCGTTGAATCTCAGTGGCCGGATGTCTCTGATAAAAATTTATTGGAAACACTGGAAGTTTGGCTTCAACCTTATCTTGATGGAATTAATAAAATTGAAGGTTTTAAAAAGCTGGATTTAAAAAGCTGTTTGTCGGTTTTGCTACCCTGGCCTTTGCCTAAAAAATTAGATGAGCTGGCACCATTAACTTTCAAGGTTCCATCCGGTTCGGCAATAAAAATTGATTACTCTCAAACACCGCCTGTATTGGCCGTGAAATTACAGGAAATGTTTGGTTGTTTGAAAACACCTGCAATTGCTAATGGAAAAATTCCACTATTGGTTCACTTGCTATCACCAGCCCGCAAACCATTACAAATTACTCAGGATTTAACGGGCTTCTGGCAGGGCAGTTATCAGGATGTCAAAAAAGAAATGAAAGGGCGTTACCCTAAACATCCATGGCCTGATGATCCCCTACAAGCTTTGGCTACACGCTACACTAAAAAAAGGAATGCCAGGTCCTGAGTTTTCTACAGGGCCATTGAATCTATTTTCCCAGCCCACTGGCATAAAGAGCAACAGCTTCGCGCTCCAGCTCGGTCAGCTTTGAAGCAATAGAATGCATAATGGCATTATCGTTAGTTCTTTTGCGGCTGTTAAATTCAGAAAGTTGTGAGCTGAGATAACGTTTATGTTGACCTGCAAGGCGAGGCAGGCTATCGGTTCCGGCACCGTCTATGCCATGGCAGGAAGCACAGGCGGGAAGATCAGAATAAGGATTGCCTTTAGTGAAAATATATTTTCCCACACCGGCTAAATCTTTATTTCGAACCTTGTGAGTTAGAACAGGTTTAGCGCTAAAGTAGTCGGCCAATTCTGATATCTCAGTGTCAGTTAATTTTTCGGCCATTTCATTCATGGTGCCAAGACGTCGCTTTTCACGAAAGTCAGTGAGCTGTTTTACGATATATTTTTTATGTTGTCCAGCCAGTCGGGGATAAATGGCATTTGAGCCTTCACCTTCACTGCCATGACAGTATTTACATACCTCTTCTACAATTTCTAATGTTCGTGGTTGGACTTCTGCATAAACTGTTGAGAGAGGTAGTAGAGTGGTGGTGCTGACCAGGAAAAGTGCTTTAATGAGACTCATTGATTTCATTGATATGACCTAAGAGGTAAGTCGGTTTGCCTGCACAAATTAAACCGTTTCAGCAGACAAAATACAGAAAAATAAAGAATAAACTAATATTCTAACATAGGCCTCAGTAAAATTATTTAACCAGGCATTTAATACCGGTTGTAAATATAAATAACGCGTTTATCCATGATTTACCCGCATTAAAGGCTTAAAAAGTTGTTTTTTCGTAGAATCATTCTATAAGAAATTAATAAAAGAATGATTTTCACCGTAAAGTAGAAAATTGAATATTAAATAAAAGGTACAGGATAAAATGAGAACTTTAAATTCAGATAATGATTCGCCAAAGGGAAATCTAAGAAATTTTGACTTAAGTGTTGATGAAATAAGACTCATTAAGTCTATTGATGAAATGAATGTTACAGTAAACAGGATTCAGCAACTGGACCCTCAATCCCCAAGAATAAAATATATTCGCCTTGAAATTAAAAATCTTGAAGGCCGTCTAGACGATCTAAGAGATAATACTTTAATTAGCTGATAGCTTTGGGTATTGCCTGTTTTAAGCTCTGTTCTACTGTAAAGTAGAATCTAAGGCAGAGCTATTTTGTCTATAATTTGATTAAATACGATCTACTGACCCAGGCCTCCCACAGGCCATAAAGCATGTTGCTTAATTAAAATGCTCAGGTATTGGAGCGCTGATACGAATGCTACCTAAATAAAATATAGATTTTCAAGATTGATGAAGGGCCTCCATATAACAGGTTTCTTGAAAAATCTAACATGTGGCATTCTAAAAATTATAACAATTTCCAGAAAATAGAAGAGGAACGCAATGAATACACCTGCTAATCAATTACGTGAATTACTGGAACGTCCTGGCTTACTATTAATGCCGGGTTGCCACGATGCCATGTCGGCTAAACTAATCCAGGAAGCTGGTTTTGAGCTGGGTTTTATGAGTGGTTTTGCAGTCTCTGCTGCTCGCCTTGCTTTGCCCGATACCGGTCTTATTTCATTTGCCGAAATGGTCGATCAGGGGCGAAATATTAATAATGCAGTTACTATTCCCATGTTTGGAGATGGCGATACAGGTTTTGGTAATGCGTTGAATGTAAAACGAACGGTACAGGGCTTTGCCCGTGCGGGGTTTGGTTGCATCATGCTTGAGGATCAGGTTATGCCGAAACGCTGCGGCCATACTAAAGGTAAAGCGGTTGTCTCTATGGATGAAGCCTGCTCACGTATCCAGGCAGGAGTCGATGCTCGCAATGAAGGTGATGATATTCTTATCATGGCTCGAACCGATGCCCGAGGTACTCACGGGCTTGAAGAGGCGATAAATCGTTGTAAGGAATTTGCCAAAATCGGTGCAGATATTACATTTCTTGAAGCCCCCCTGTCGGAAGAAGAAATGATCGAATACTGTAGCTCGGTACCCGGTTATAAAATGGCTAATATGATAGAGCATGGTAAGACACCAATTTTGCCGCCAGCTCGTCTGGAAGAAATTGGTTACAAAATATCGGTATTTCCACTGACATTGATTAATGCATCCATCAAGGCGATGCGGGAATCTCTGGCAACTCTTAAACAGGGCAATACGCCAGATAATATTCTCGATTTTGAAGACCTGAAGTCTGCCGTTGGATTTCCTGAATATTATGAAGGTGAAGAAAAATATTCGCTTGAGCGTGAATAGCTATAGCCAAGTCACTTCAACTGGTAGGGTGCGCCGCGCGCACCATTGGTATTGATGCTGAAATTCATTGATGCGCACGGCGCAACCTACATAATATGTCGGTTGATTCTTAGAGATTTTTAAATGACTGAAAAGCAGAAGTTAATTGTTAAGTTATTGGCTGCATGTGCGATATGCCTTGGTTTTGTATTTGCACTAGTGTGGGCGATTAAATCCTTTTTCTCCTGAGCCAGATGAGCGTTACCAGTAAAGTGGCTATTACTAGTAATCCAATGCCGGTGAATAAATTATTGAGAAGGTCGGGGGCAAAAATTAAAATACCTCCCAGCAGGATCATCATTATTCCCGATAATAATTTAAGTAACCGCCCCTGATTTTTAGATAGTTTTTTGGCACCGAGAGTTAGGGTGAAGAAGCCAACAATGACTGTTAGTGGAATAATGTAGATGAAATTATAAAGTGCCAGATAAAGATAATATGTTGAGCTATCAAGCTGATGCATAGTCAGCGTGCGAGTATAAACCATGGGGAACCCAGCTGTGCATAATAACTCATAACTATTGACGGCAATGGCAAGAGTAACTGTGCCGGCGAGTAATGTGGGTAATTTATCTGCTGACAATAATCCTCCCATGCGTTTGAATAACCCGGGTTTGGCTGATTTTGGAATGCTCAGAGTGGCCTTCTGGTGTAAGGAAAAGTAATCCCGGGCATTCATAATACCAATTGAGAAAGCGACCAGTCCGGCAAAAAATGTAATGTAAGGCATGCTGCCAATTAGCAAAAAAATGTTTAGCCAGGCGGCCATAAAAAGGAAATAAATAACTCCGGAAATAAATATAAATGTCATGCCAACCAGAAGCATTCGCTTGCGTGAACGTGCATGAACTAACAGGCTTAATAAAAATAACAGGATAAAAAATGCACAGGGGTTGAAAGCGTCCAGCCCTGCAATTATAAGAGTGAAAACAGGCAGTGATAATTCATTAATGTCAACTGATCCCATGATGGGAAGCTTGAGATTAGTGACCTGGATATCAGATTGTAAATTGCTATTTTCTGATCTGCAATTTGATGCGGTTTCAACTAAAGCCTTGCCAACGCCATCAGATCCGTCCCAGCCAACAAACATGGCATTGCAGACTAAAAAGGCAGGTACTGAGTTTGTGTCATGGCCTGCTGCTAAAGCGATATCCCTGTATCGGTTCAGGTTTTCACGGTTTTTTGAAATTTCTAAAGAGTGAACTTTGATCCAGGGCTGGGTATTCGTTAAAGCTTCAATATGAGGGTGGGCATCCTTGCAATGAGGGCAATTCAGTGACCAGAAAAAATACAAGTGCACCTGTGTGTTACCATTCTCATCCTGAGAACGCCAAACCGTTTGTGTCTTGTTGTGCTCATCAGCAAGCACAGCATGGCTGGATAAAATAAATCCACTTATTAGCAATATAATAATTAATGAGGTTATTTTTGCCATAGGTTAATTATCCGCTTTAACAGGTTCCACCATTTTTACTTCAATTTCCACCGGTTCCTTAAACTTGTTAAAAGAACTGTAGGTTTATACTGCTGATTTTCATATCAAATGGTTATGTAAGTAAACCATGTAGATCAATTTAACTCATTATTTAGCAGTTTTTTTAGCAGATTATTTTTGAGAATGTAATATATCTGCTTCTATATAAGCAATATGCTGACAATATCTTCAGAGTGTACCGGGCAGTTTCCATCATTTTCTATAGCATCAATAATGTTCATATAATATTGATGATAACAACCGGTTTCAGTTTCAATTTTTGAATGACAATTTTCGTGATAGAGCGTCCTAAACTAATTTCTATTTTCGATTCCAAATAATGGATTAGCTAGTTTTAGTCCACGATGTAATTGTTCTTCTTGCAGGTCTAAACCGTATTTGTCGTAACTGCCTTTAGTTCCTTCAATTCGAAAACGTCTGTTTGGACTCGCTGAGCAAGTTCTTTTACTTTTGAGCTTTTCATGGCCATAAGTTTTTCAATAATGACATGCAACCCTTTTTCAAGAGATTGCTTAGCCAATGAGTAATGAACATTGTTGGGGGATGTAATTATTACCAAATTTGCCTCTGAGTTCTGGATTAAATCATCGGCATTGTCGAAAATTGAAATGGCTGAATACTTGTCTCAATTGGCTTTAGTTTGAGAGCTACTGATTGCGACCAAATTTAATGATTTCGGTGATTCAATGAACGGCAAATGAAATGATTGAGCAATCAGTCACCTTTTTCTGTTCGTATAGAGTCAGTTTCAAAATGTTGTGTGGAAAATTCCATTATTTCAGATCTTTCTGCAATACCTGTAAACTGGTGCTTGAAACCTCTTTTAATTTCCAGCACATCACCCGGGGTCATTTCAAAAATTGATTCTTCTCCCTGTTCGTCAACTGTGCGCATCTGAATTTGACCGGTCTGGACATAGAATGTTTCTCTTTTTAAAATATGGTGATGTAAAGAACATTTTCTGCCGGCATTAACAACAAGGATCTTCCCGCAATACTCTTCAGAGTTATGAATCCAGATTTCATAACCCCATCCTTTTTCCTGACGATGAATGGGTTTTGTTGGTCCAGTAATTTCCATGAATATCCTCGAAATATAAAAGTTACTTCAACGTATTTTATTAAATTTTATAGGCCCTTTTGAGTAAGATTATGACTCATTTTTTAATGAGTTGTTTATTTATCTTTTAGCTGGGGACTATTCTTTATCGCATGGAAAATAGTAGAATTAGGAAGGTTATGGATAAAAGAGCCTGTAGTCCCAGAAAATCATTAGGAAAAATATTGAGTGAAGAACGATAACTTTCAGCAAATTATCTGTAACGCAACAAGCGCTACTGAAATTTTTAGAATTGAGCTTATCCAGAGCCTGTGGAGTGGTTATGGGGATATTGTACGTTATGGCTTGAAGGGTGGTGTTGCAAAAACTGTTATTGTAAAACATGTTCAGTTGCCTGATCAGGCTCACCATCCTCAGGGATGGAATACTGATATTTCACACCAGCGAAAGATAAAATCTTACCAGGTAGAAATGGCCTGGTATCGTCAGTTTAGCAAGCTCTGTGATGAAAGTTGCCGTATTCCTCACTGCCTGGCAGTTGAGTCGGATGTAAATGAAATGCTGATGGTGCTTGAAGATCTGGATGAGAGTGGTTATCCGGTTCGAAAAAGCTCAGTGTCTATGGCCGAAATGAAACGGTGTTTATCGTGGTTAGCAAACTTTCATGCAACCTTTATGAATAAGACAGCAAACAATTTATGGGAAACTGGTACTTACTGGCACCTGGCGACTCGACCCGATGAGTTACAGGCTCTGGATGATATAGAGCTTAAAAATGCAGCTGAGAAAATTGATCAGAAATTAAAAGATAGCCCGTACCAGACTTTTGTTCATGGTGACGCAAAGCTTGCCAACTTCTGTTTCTCATCTAATGGTAAGGATGTGGCAGCAGTTGATTTTCAGTATGTTGGCTCGGGTTGCGGTATGAAGGACTTGATCTACTTTATTAGTAGCTGCCTGTATGAACGTGATTGTGAACGTTATGAAACTGAACTACTTGATTTCTATTTTGCAGAATTAACACAGGCATTAACGAACAAAAATATTCCAGTAGATCCTGAGGCGGTAGAACAAAACTGGCGAGAACTTTACCCGGTAGCCTGGACAGACTTTCATCGTTTTATCAAGGGCTGGAGTCCTGGGCACTGGAAGATACACGGCTATAGCGAACGGATAGCCAGGGAAGTTATCAAGCAGCTCAATGTGGTTGTGGATTAAATAGCAGGTAACTAGACGATGCAATTATCCAGTAACGATCTTAAATATTTATGTGAAATAGCTATATCTGCTGCTTTACAGGCTGGCGCTATTATTAGAGAAAAATCAGCTGTGAGTGTGGCAGTTCAGAGTAAAAAAGGAGGAGAGAGTCTGGCTTCTCAAGTAGTTACTGAAGTTGATTTAATGAGTCAGGATATTATTCTGAAATCGCTCATTCCAACCTGTAAAGAATTTGATCTTGCCCTGTTAAGTGAAGAGCAAACTGATGACGGAGTGCGCTTACAGAAAGATTATTTCTGGAGTATCGATCCACTCGATGGGACTCTGCCGTTTATTGAAAAAACAGCCGGTTATGCCGTCTCGATTGCTTTAGTTTCTCGCTCTGGAAGGCCAATGCTTGGTGTTATTTATGATCCAGTAGAGCAAACTCTTTACCATGCGGTTAATGGGCAGGGTGCTTTCCGTAATAAGAAAGCCTGGATATTAAAACCTTCTACAGATTTGGCTAAGCATCCGTTAACTGTTGTTAGTGACCGAAGTTTTGTGCAGCAGAGTTATTATTCAAAAATCATTAATGAACTAGAAACCATTGTAACTGATATGGGCTATAACGGTCTCAAGTTAATTCAGATTGGCGGTGCTGCCATGAATGCATGCTGGGTTCTAGAAAATAATCCAGGCTGTTATTTTAAATTTCCAAAAACACAAAGTGGTGGTGGAAGTTTATGGGACTATGCAGCAACAGCCTGCGTGTTTAATGAAATAGGTGCCGTAGTAAGTGATATTCATGGAAATGAACTGGATCTGAATCGAGAAGATTCAAGCTTTATGAATCATCATGGAATTTTGTATTGTGGAACTGATGAATTATCCAGCTGGATTCAGAGTCTATATCGTAGAGAATATGCCATAAAGAATGAAAAGCTTCTCAATGGCTAACTCTGAACATACAGCCGATGTAAATAAAGGTTTCCTGTTATCTCGTCAAAGCTTTGACCGTCAGGGACGATCGAATATCAATCTATGGCTTTCTACAGAAAAAGGGCCGGTCAAACTGAGTATTTCTAATGAACATCCAGTGTGTTTTGTAGAACAATCTAATACTCAAAGAGTAGATATTTTGCTCAAGAACCTGAATAATAATTACTCAACTAAACCCCTTGAACTTCATACTTTCTCACAGCAAGTCGTAGCTGGGCTCTATTTCAATAATCTGAGAACCTTTTATGATGTCAGGACTATTCTCACAGAAGCCGGGGTTGAGGTATATGAAGGAAATATCAGGCTGGAAGAGCGGTACCTGATGGAACGCTTTGTGTATGGAAGTATTGAGTTTTCAGGAGATGAAAGTTCTTTAGCTGAACAGGCTAAAAGTGGTTATATCGAATACAGGAATATCAGAATTAAACCTTGTGACTATGTTCCAAACCTTAGTGTAGTTTCATTAGACATCGAATGCTCAGAAAGAGGAGAACTATACAGCATCGGTTTTTATAGCGGTGAGACAGATCAGGATAATCTGCCAGGCTTTAACAAAGTTATCATGATCAAGTCTGAGCAACTGAGTGAAAAGGAAAGTGCTGAAAATTATATTGAATGGGTTAGCAATGAAATTGAATTATTACAGGCGTTAGAATTAACCATTCAGAGTATTGATCCGGATGTCATTATAGGTTGGAATATTATTAATTTTGATTTTCGGTTACTGGCTAAGCGCTCTGCTTTACACAATATAAAGTTAAGACTTGGGCGTGATAAATCTGTAATGCGCTGGCGTGATAGTCGCACAGAAAAAAATCAGGGCTTTATTACCATAGATGGTCGCATGGTAATAGATGGAATTGCAGCGCTTAAAGCTGAAGCTTACAGTTTTCCTAGTTTCAGTCTGGAAGCTATCGGCCTGCATTTTCTAGGTCGAGGAAAGGAAACTGATGATGTCGAAAATCGACTTGAAGCGATCACCCATGACTTTAAATTTAACAAAATAAAACTGGCTAGTTATAACTTGCAGGACTGTGTTTTGGTCTGGGATATTTTCGAAAAAATTAATCTCATGGATTATCTTATCTTCCGCAGTCAATTAACCGGACTAGAGCTGGACAGGGCTGGTGGATCGGTTGCGGCATTTGTAAATTTGTATTTACCCAAATTACATCGGCAGGGTTATGTCTCTCCTAATTTACCGAAAGGAGGAGGACTAGCGAGCCCTGGTGGTTATGTCATGAGCTCAAAACCCGGTTTATATAAAAATGTGTTAGTGCTCGATTTTAAGAGCCTGTACCCTTCAATAATACGCACATTTAAAATTGACCCGTTAGGTCTGATAGAAGGGCAAAAAGATCCTGATAATGCAATTGAGGGGTTTCGTGGTGGATGTTTTTCAAGAGACAAACATCTGCTTCCTGAAATTATTACAGACCTGTGGGCAAAGCGAGACCAGGCTAAAAAAGATAATGATAAGGCTCGTTCACAAGCCATTAAAATCATAATGAATTCATTCTATGGTGTACTCGGTTCAGGTGGTTGTCCTTTCTATGATACAAAACTCGCTAGTTCGATTACCCTTCGCGGACATGAAATTATGCAGCAAACTGCCAGCTGGATAGAAAGTAAAGGGTATGAGGTTATCTATGGTGATACCGATTCTACTTTTGTGCTGTTAAATGAAAAGGTGACTGATGAGCAGGCTAATGAAATAGGTCAAACACTTGCTTCAAAAATAAATAAAAAATGGCAGGTAAAATTAGCTGAAGAGCATCAAATTGACTGTTTTCTTGAGATAGAATTTGAGTCTCACTTTTCAAGATTTTTAATGCCTACTATAAGAGGGTCAGAGCAAGGCAGTAAAAAACGTTATGCTGGATTATTGAAAACAGCTAAAGAAGAAAAGCTGATTTTTAAGGGTCTGGAAAATGTTAGAACTGACTGGACGGAGCTTGCCAGGAATTTTCAGATGAAACTTTATCAAATGGTATTTCATTCTGAAGATCCAACTGATTATATCCTGGAAACTGTTCGTCAAACGCTTTCTGGAGAACGGAATTCAGAACTGGTTTATCGAAAACGACTGAGAAGAAATCTAGCCAGTTATGTTAAAAATGTACCGCCACATGTAAAGGCTGCTCGAATTGCTGACGCAGAAAATAAAAAGCAGGGCAAGCCATTAAAATATCAAAATAAAGGATGGATATCTTATCTTATGACCACAAGCGGGCCACAGCCGATGGAGTATGTGTCAGAAAATATTGATTTCCAGTTCTATGTGGATCGACAGATAGAACCGGTTGCCGATGGAATCCTTCCATTTATAGGGTTGTCATTTAAAGAAATTGTTGATCTGCAGATGACTTTATTCTGAATATATTTAATGGTTATGTATAAAAATCATGCAAAGCAATAAATAATTATTGAAAAAATAAGGAACACGAGTGAATATTAAAGCAATTCTTTTTGATCATGATGGAACACTGGTTGATTCTGAAACGATACATTATGAGATGTGGAAAATAATATTGGAGTCATATGGAATAACTTTAACGCTAGAAGACTATATTCAGAACTATGCGGGTTTTCCCACTATTTCTAACGCAGAGACCATGACAAACAGATATTCTGCTTTATCCGTTACTGCGTCGGTCTTGATTGATGCAAAAAACTCTGCCACAAAGTTATTTTTATCCACGCAAGCATTTCCACTGATGAAGGGGGCTCGTGAATCAATAAATTATTTTAAAGAGCAGGGCCTCAAAGTTTCAGTTGTCACTGGGGCTAGTGGTGAAGGTGTTAAAAACACGATTAATTCGTATGACCTTAAAAGTTCTATCTCTACGGTTGTTTCAGGTGATGATGTCAGGAAAAGCAAACCAGCGCCAGATTGCTATTTACTTGCAACACAGAGATTGGGATTGCATGCATCTGAATGCATCGCCATTGAAGATTCTGAAAATGGCGTTGCTGCAGCTGTCGCGGCTAATGTTACCTGTGTTGCAGTTTCTGGTTCAATGTTAAAACATCATGATTTTAGTAAAGCGGTTAAAGTTTTCACCAATCTTGATGAGGCAAGACACTGGATTGTAGAAAGTTACGAATTCATTTGATAGCTTCAGTAACTTCACGGCTTACATCAGGAGCTTGTAACTTTATTAATCTCAGTTCTCTAATTAAACAATACTCTTTAGAAGCAGTGCTTTATCTGTTATCCACTATCTAGAAATGTAGTCAAGTATGATGTAGGGTGCCGCCGTGCGCACCATTTGCGCATATCATTCATGACTCTGCAGTGTTTTCGCAAGATCAAGCAGCAAGGTTTTTGATTCAGACTTCATATTTGAAAAAATCATCATGATCTCTCTTAAATCATCCGGAAAAAAATTACTTAAACCATCGTTCTCTATATGTTGTTCGTCCATCCAGCTCTTTCTTTTTTCCAGAGAGAGTTCAATGTTTTGAGAAAAGTTGTCTGTAATTTCAAGAAAAGGATTATTTATAAATTTATACAGTTCCTTACGTGGTAAATTAATACGTATACAAAATTTAACCAGTTCATCCTCTGTCAGACTTTCACAGACCTGGGATAGATTTTGATGTCTAATGGCTTGTTTATCCCTCTCGGATGAGCGAATACTACCTATGCCAAAACTGATCCAGCAGGGATTGGTCTCGGTCAGTTTTGCTATCTGTTTTATATCTAATGGATTGGGTAAAGAGGTTCCATTCTCGTAATTTCCAAGCCTGCTTTCGCTCCAGTCATCAATATCTGTTGTCAGGGACGTCAGGGTATTAAAGCCAGCCATTTTACGTGCCTGTCTGATACGCTTACCGACAATTTTTTTATACTCGACTAAATTTACAGTATTTTTTTTCATGTTTAAGTTATTGAGATTTAACAGTAATTTTAGTTATTTTATCACGACAACAAGAATCTTGTAAAATAAACTTGATAACTTGTAAATACTATTTATACTGCATGTCAGTCTTAATACTTTTGGAGCACGCTATTTCAATGAACTTAATTACTCAACATACTCTGATTTCAAAGCAGGCCTTTGCGGTAGCTGTTGGATCGATATGGCCAGTAGTTATTTGTCATGCTCATCTCTACTCAAATTATGAAACCGTCATGCTGTCCAATCAGGATTTCGGTATGTAGGTAGCTCTTCAGAATAGTTCGGAGGGCTGCTTAAAAAGCACCTTCGAAGATAAAAAACCCAGGGTGCTTTGAAAAGCACTCTGGGTTTTTTTTTGCCTCACTGTAAAGGCGAAGTAAAAGGGACAAAGCTATAGATTAGCGATGGAAGTTAATATTAAAAAGAGGAGGAAATATAATGATTGATCATCAATTTTTTTTACAATGTAATATTCGAGGAAGACCTTCTCCAACGGATGACCTGGGAGGGTTTATGAACCATTTTGTACAATTTGAAAGAGCTGTAAAGAGTATGAAGCTTCCCGGAAACAGGAAGAAAGCTAACTCACCTAATGCACTCTGGTTTATTCGTAAGGGTTTCTTGAAGAATAGAGAAGATCCAAAAATTGTTGATGCATTATTTCATGCTCAAAAAATTGTGGATTAAGAAAAGAAGGGGGCGGAGTCGATCAAAATGATGTTATTGTTCTAACGGAGAAACAATAAGTTAGTTCACATAAATATAATATCGCTACCGACTCCGAACCCCGGTGTTATAACAAAAGAATCATAGGGTAAGGAAATGGAAATAAAAATTCGACATGCTGAGAAAAAAGACATAGCGTCCATAAAAGCAATTTATGAACAGCCTCATGCCATTAAGGGGACTCTGCAACTGTCATATCTATCAGTAGCGCAGTGGGAGTCTCGCTTTGAAAAATGGGGCGATAACATGCAGAACTTGATAGCGGTAGTCGATGAAAAGGTAGTGGGACAACTTGGCTTACATTTCTTTATTGGTCATAGGAGAAAACATGTTGCCTCATTTGGTATGGCGGTATGCTCATCAGTTTTAGCTCAGGGAGTGGGTAAGGCCATGTTAAATGCTGCAATAGATACCTGCAATAACTGGCTTAATATTTCCAGAATTGAATTACAGGTATTTGTAGATAATGAAGCTGCTATAGCTTTATACAAAAGTTGCGGCTTTGAAATTGAAGGTACCAACAAAAAATTTGCATTTAAAGCAGGGGGATTTGTTGATGCCTACTCAATGGCAAGGTTGCGTTGTTAAGTTGTATAAATTAATTGAGGAGAAGTGAATATATTGATATTCGAACTGCCATCGAAAGTGATTTGGATGCCATTTGTATTTTGTCGGATCAGACCAATGCATTTCATCACGACAATTCACCGAATGTTTTTTCATTGCCAGCAAATTCAGATAGAGACAGAATATTTTGGATTGAAATACTGGAAGATGAGAGTTCGGTATTTTTTGTGATTGAAGATGTTGATAAAGTTCAGGGGTTCATTACAGCTAAAATCATTGAAAATACGGTCATCCCTTTTTTGGTTCGGAAAAGGGTGTGCCGCATAGGAACTATTGTTGTTGCTGATACCTGTCAGCGAAAAGGAATGGGTAAAGCATTGATGCAAAAAATTGAGCAATGGGCACAAGCTGAAAAAGTTGATGATATTCGACTTGAAGTAATGGAGTTCAACAAAAATGCCCAGAAATTTTATGAACTACTGGGATTTAGGGTGCATTCACAGAACCTTTCTAAAACAATAGTGTAAGCAAGCTTCTTTAATGGGACAGTTATAATTGTAAGGTAAATATTATGGATTTTGAAAATTTTCTAAATAGGGCATGGAATGATCATGCCGAAAATACCAGTCGTGTTGCTGGGGAGCTTTACAAAGGGGTGGAGTTAATAATAAAGGAGGATCAGATTGCTCAAATGAGCCAGATTGTCACCCATGTATTTGGTGAGCATCTTGGTAACTGGAAAGAGGGAATAGATTTGCTTGGTAAGATCAGGGCTATACCAGTTTGTTCATCAATTGGTAAAGCTGCTATAAAGAGGGCAATTGCGGTACTAAAAATGGCTTCTGGCGAAAATGTAAATGTTGATGATTTTACACGATCAGAACAGATAAGAATTTATGCATTAACAGCCTCTGTTTTATGTGGTCAAAACAAAATTGATACTGCAAAAAAGTATATGCAGATGGCAATTGAACAGGCTGAGATAGAAATTCTTGATAATGACCCTGTAAACAGAGTTCTTGCAATAACAGGGAATAACCTGGCCTGTAGTTTTGAAGAAAAAAAGAGTCGCACGACAGAAGAGACTGAAATGATGATTCTCGCAGCAAAAACTGCCAGGAAGTACTGGGCGATTGCAGGTACCTGGTTAGAAGTTGAGAGAGCAGAGTATCGCCTTGCCATGACCTTTATAAAGGCAAATGAATTAATTCAGGCTTTGGAACATGCTCAGGCGTGTATTGAAATTTGTGAAAATAATAATGCTGAACCTATTGAGTATTTCTATGGTTATGAAGTATTAGCCCTTGTAGAAAAATATAGTAGTAATGAGTCGGGGTTTAATAAGGCTCTGGGTAAAGTGCTCAGTTATTTTGAAAAACTGAGTGATGATGATAAACCCTGGTGTGAACCTGATCTACAAAAGCTTGAAAGTTTAAAATTTAAGAATTATGTACAGTAAATAGTATTTTATATTGATACTTTAATCTGTGATTGAAAATTACCCGGTGGTTTAATGCAAGGTTTGTAAAGACCGGTTTCGAGGATTTCACCGTGCATGGGTTTATAGTAGAGGTTGTAAAGTTGCCCGGGAAAGAACCATCAATCGATATGAAAAAGAACTGGGTCAGGAATGCAGATGTAGAAGTTTCCTACAATTCTCCTACATGAAAGTAGTAGAGAAGAGTCTAAGACATTGAAAAAATGGTGGCTACACCGGGATTTGAACCTGGGACATCATTATGAGTGCAAAATTATAAAGTGTTTTCATTGTTATAAAAATGCGATAAATAGTTATTAACTTTACTTAAATATAGTAACTGTTTGAAATACAAGTAGTTTTAAGTAATCGCTATAATACATTTAATGCAAGTCTATTCTGGCACATAACGATTACCACTTTCATTTGTATGATGAAAGTGGCACGATAGATATTTGCGATTATGACCTGTCCACTCTTTTTACGATGTCTCTAAAAAAGAATAATATCAGCAATTTAGATCTCGAAACTACTTTCACTCGAATCCAAGCTTTGTTTGGAGTGGACAAAAAATATCTAGCCATTCGCAACCTAATTCAAAGCCTTCAGAAACTAGTTCTAGCAGGAGCTGGAACTGATTTGCTACGCTCTGATAACGGGTTTGAGTTTAGTGACGACCTTGAAGCTCTAGATGCTGAACTCGCTGAAAAAAGTCTTCATCTATCAAGTGCGGCAGGAGTGCTTCAGAATCCAGCCAAAGGACAGTTATCAGTTAGCCCGGTCGCGTCCGCTATTTTGCAGAATGTCCACGAAGATATCTTTGAGCAGTACGCTGGAATCTGCATTTTATTAGTTCATCATCTTGCTTGCGACTCTTTAAGTAAAGAGACCCTGAACCGCCTTGCAGACAAAGTTAGAATTTCTGCTCGTCGATACGAGGGTGAGGTTATCTACAAATTACTACCAAAGTCAGGAAAAGATCCTTCTGCCTTCGTCAGTAATTTCCGCACGATTAATTTAAACCTGAAAGAGCAGTACAAACAGGATCAGGAGTATACTGAACTGATAGATGCTCTTCTGCTACTTGCAAATGTCAAAATAAGAAAAAAACGACAACCGGTTAATCCGGTATCAAATATTGAAAATCTTACTCAGGGATACTCGCCAAATTTTCTATCAAATACTGGCGAGGTATCGCCATTATTTCTCGGTGTAGTAACTCAAGAGTTCGAGGATTCTTCCGATGATTATGGCGACTCTTTTAAAGAAGCTCCTTCCTCACAACTCATTTATCAAGAGGACTTTAATCTTGATCGTCTCGATTTACCAGATCTGGCTTTTGAGGAGATTGCTCGACAAGCCGGTTATTGGGTTGATAAAAATAGTCAGCTTTCCTGTTTTAATCGGTCAGTTTTGAATCCAATTGAAAGAAACCGCTTAGTGAATAAATTGTTGTATTCTCTAGAGTGTGACATATTTGAGGAAAGCGTATTTTCAGTTTTGATTGCAATAAGCTTTGCTACGGGGCTTGAAGTTCTCGCTGTTTGTCGGGCGGCTCTTGGTAATGATCACCCGGGTTCCGTTTTTACATATGATGGATGCTATATCCGAAATGTATGGAACGCTTCAGAGGCGGATAAGCGGAATAACAAGCGAACTCAGCTTAAGAAGAATACAGACCTGCTGTCCCATATAGATTTACAAATGCCAGGGCCTATCAGGGTTTGGTTTGCAAAGTATAGGGATCGTTTGAGGTTTTACTCAAACTTGGGGTCGGTAATAGGGTTGCAAGAAGAGCTCATTATTGATGGCCTCAAATCCAGAGTAAAGTCGTTTCGGGAGCAAGGTAGGTATCATATTACACTTCCCAGAATCGAAGCTGCTCTACCGACAGGACTCACAATTAGATATAGAAACCCAGTAATTACCACTTTGTTGGCGGGAAGTATTGACCAGCCGCCGCCAGTACTAATGTATTACCACAGTGTCAGTGACGATGACCTACGGGATGCATATGAGACAGTCTCCAATTCTCTGTTTTCTGTAGAATTGCTGTGATACTTCATAACAAACGTTACATAGATCAGGTTGAGCTATTAAGGTTCGTTAAAAAAATTCGACGCATAACAAAATATGCATTACGGCAATGGGATAAGAACCCGGTGTCTGCACACAACGCATTGACACAATATTCGTTGGCTATGTTGTATTTTTCCACTGCTCATAGACCAGTTGTTGACCCATTTTGTTATCGCCAAGACATTCATATCGATCGAAATCGTTGCATTGTCAGTGACAAAGTTGTTTCTTCCCGCCACGAATATCGAATTGCACCTCTATGCGAAACGGCTGCTGCTCAGTTGAAGTTCTATATAATGCATCTTAAGCAGTTAAAGCTACGTTTAGAGTCTTTAAAAAATGACAACGCTAAAGCACTGTCCTATTCTATAGGGCGCATGATCGATAATAAGGAAAATCATGATATCCCGATGTTCTTTCTATTGGACGAACTTGGTGCTCCTGTCCGATCAATCATTCCAGGCGAACAGCAAAGTTTCTGGAACCAGTTGGCCGATATCCCATTGAACTACGGCCGGAGTTTTCTGGCAACCGAATTATTTAAAAAGGGTATTGCACCTGACATGGTCGAGGCATTGCTCAATCACACCGACGGAGTGCGCCATTTTTTCGGGCCACGATCGATACGCTCACCCATGGGATTTGTCACTGAACTGCAAGCTCCTATAGATGAGCTTATCTTAAGCATTGGTTTTGAACCTATCGGCCCCATACGTCATGTCAACGGTTATCGAAAAAGAGGAAGAAAGCAGGGAGAAAGAAAACAATTGGACAATGTCAGGTTGATGAAAAATGAGAATCTGGGGTCGGTTCATCGACATCTAGAACGTGAAAAACGTCAAGTTGAAATAACAAAGCTAGTTTATGAGCAAATCAAATTGGCAGAGCTCGAGGGTGTTAAACGGATCACGGAGGAAGCTGTCAGTGAGCTCGAAAATCAGATTCTACTTCAGGCTAAGGAACGAAGACTTAGTGAGTCCGCTGTAACATGGCAGCTTTATGCTGTTTTAATGAAGTGGAGAAAATCGGGCGTTTCAATACAGGGGATAGGGCATCGAATCCGGATGCAGGTGGAGGGATCACCAATCAAGCAGAATAATTTCAAGATGTTAAGGGAATATGATGATTTAGCCGCTGCATTCATCACACATCTTGATAAAAAGAGTAAAGAGAGTCGAAACAAACCACTCCGGCCTTTACTTTCTGAATTGATACTGTCCGCCGCTCTGTTTGGAGGTCTCGCAAATCAAGAGAATATTATGGGTCTGCCTGGTCGGCTAAAGAGTGAAATCTATGTCGAGGGAGGGATTCTGTCTCTTGAGTTTGATGACTCGCGGTGGTTCCCTGACAATTTATCCAAGGCATTTATCATCGGTCATATTCAGTCAATAAAAAAACACCCTGAGATGGTTGAACCTGATAGAAATGAAATAAAGAAGGGGGTTCAGGGTTTACTGAAGGAGATAGGATTCGGAGTACGCCAAAAAAAGGATGTGATATCTTATTTAGAGGGCATGGCCAGGGTATACCTCAATTACTATAGTCCTGGTTTTATACGGTCGGCGGCGCTAGGGGAGCGTGCAAGCAAGAGTTTACCTGCTTCAGCCTGGGTGCGATTAATTCGTGATGAACGTTTAGATTGCTTGGCACAAGAAGATACGGTTTCAAGTCACGAGAGTAATGAGCTGGAGAGTGATTGGTTACCTAATCTCCAGAAGACTGTTACAGAAGGATCATTAGGTGTGAAGACTTTTTGCAAAAAAATTAAGAATTTGATCAATATTGAAATTAAAGGGCTAAATTCTAAAGATGCAAGACGAAGTAAAGGCGCCAAGAAACTGTTAGCTAAATCCATTTTGAATTTCCAAGAAACAAATAACTCTTTGTCCCTCCTGGAAAGCCTTTTGTGTGCATGGATATGGAAACTTTGCGGACATGGGCCGGTGAAAAAGGAGATTAAGCTAGAAACGATTATGGACTATTTTTTTGAAATCGGTGAACCACTACTTTCTATAGCCGATCATAATGATTTTCTGGATTTAAATGATTTCGAATATGAAGAAATTTATCTCAGGGTGCTGGATTATGGCTCTTTGCAAAAAGGGCGTTCCCCGATTGGCAGGCTATTCGATTTCCATACTTATCTGATAGATCATTATCTAGTTGAGAGTCCTGACTGGAGCGTATTATTTGCCGAAGCGGGTTTAAAAGCATCTAAACCGGAGATAGACGCTAACCTGATCACTCATCAGGAATACCTGAAATGCCTAGAGATTTGTGTCAATGATGAGTCTTTGTTTGAGCAAAAAAGATATCAATATGGGTGCATTTTACTCTTGGGTTATTGGTTTCAACTTCGGTTTGGCGAAGCAGTCCGCCTTCAGTTTCGTGATATCCAGTTCACAGATGATCTTGAGCAGGTTTGGGTGCAGGTTACAAATAATATATTCCATCGACTGAAGTCAAGTTCTGGTGTTCGCCAAGTACCTCTTTTGGGTTCTCTTACTGGTTTGGAAAAACAGGTGCTGCATAGAGTGCTGACTAATGCGAAAATGAATTTTGAAGCTGATAATCTTGCAGCTTTGTTAACCAGTGACGGAACACGGGATCTAATAGATCGAGGAAAGGCTAGTCGTTACATTAATGAATTATTGAAATTTGTGACAGGTGATCCGGCAGTTCGATTTCATCATTTCAGGCATGCAGGATTCACACGGTTAATTGTCCTATCCTTTACTAACGCAGAGAAAGATTGGAAATACCTTTTATCAAGTATGGAAAATTCAGTGGATGCTGAAAAGAGAGCTGTAATATCTGGCAATTTTGATATTGAACAAAACCCATTGGTTGCCGCCGCAGATATAGCGGGTCACTCCTCTGAAGCGGTAACGCTATCAAGCTATTTTCATCTTCATGATGTAATGAAAAAGATCTTTCTCAATAAATGGTTGCCAGAATTAAATCGGGATATTCTGTCCTATGCGATGAATGAAAAATATGGAACCCTTCAGCAAAGGATAAAAAGGTTCCAGAATAAAGGCATAGATGAAATAGAAACAGGTATCAGAACAAACAAAATATATCAAAAAATTAGAGAATTTTTATATACGACTATTCCAATAAATGAAATTCAAAGTTTTACTGCTCCGGAGGAGGGGGAGATACAGCTGTCTTTACTGAGAGTGCATCGAATACTAGAGATGATATGTATCAAAAAGAGACCCCTCTCGAGTGTGTCTGATGGGGTTGGAATCGACTTGGAGCATTTAAAAGCAATTTTATGTATTGCATTTGATGTGGAGAGAGAATCGGGGTTTAATAGATACAGAGTAGAAACTGTTGAAAACAGTCAGTTGATAATAAATTCAATCACTGATTCTAAAGAACTAAAACAGAATAGACTTCACAATTTGAGATTGATCAATTTATTGAGCCGGCTGGATCGTAAATTCATAGAACATGATGTTAGTTTTGAATTAAAATTAATCAGGCGTGGATTACAAGCTTGGATACGAGCACACAAAAGGGGTGAACTAATATTTGTGACTATGAATGAAATTGAAAATTTCATTACTGCATTCGAAACGCTAGGATTTGAAGGGTCTCATTACGTTCTAGATGTGCCTTTAAATTCTTCGTTGAATTCTGAAATACAACAGTTAAAAAATAGCAGAGGAATTACAGTTTTTGAAAAAGGTAACGTCTCTTTTTCTCACGAAAAATCATCTACTTTACGAGAAAACCGAGCTGAACTATCAATAGAATTGCACAGTGAAATTAAAACAAATAATACATTGAATGCAATGATGTTTTGTCTAGCTATATTACTCCGAGTGAAGAACAATCTTGAGCTTTAAATTGGAAGGCTTGGTCCTATCTTTAAAAATTCTTTTGCCATAAATTTTTTATTTGATGCCTCACCTGCAATAATTTTTTTCTCAAAATGGCCAGTAATTTTTACATGATGTTTATGATGAAAACAATTCGATATTTCATCTCTTGAACTTTGCATATTCTGCCAGCAAATATCGGTTATCTTTTTATTGTTCTCACCCAATATTTTTGCTGTAAAATCCATGTCATTTAAACATACTATTTCACCAAATACTTCATACACTTCATCGTCCTCAAAAATTTTTGGTTTAATTGCAACATTGCTGGCATCGATGTTAATCCAGTCGAATCCGCTAATTTTTATGCTCAGTTTTCTAACATTATTAACTGTTGTTTTACGAAATAAATTTACTAAACTACGCAAATAATCTGATTCGACTTCTACGCAATAATTATTTATTTTTTTATTTTTTTTACAGAGTAAAACTTGATGAGGCTCGTATTCACTTATAGACAAAATCTGATCGAAAATTGAAGGAACTTGCTGAATTAATTTTATAAACTCAGAAGTAGTAATGCTAATTTGTTTATTAATATCTTCATTAACAGTCTCTGTCGGATTTAAAACCCCTAGTAGTAAAATAATTTTATTATCACTTTTACTATTAATCACATTGATTGATTCAGCTTCGAAAAGAAGTTTTAATTCATCGCTAAGAAGTTGATAAAAATAATTAATAAGTTTCTCTGTGATCTTCTTAACATAAGTTTCATCTCTTTCGTCCTTCTCTCTCCACGCAACACTCTCTGATAATTGGTCAACTTGAACTAATGATTTAATTTGAAATACTTTCATCATAACTCCGTAAATTGTATTGATTAAATAACACCGTATTTGACATACAAAACTACAGTTCAATATTTAACGAATTAGAAATTTTACAGAGTTAAATTATCGATACAGTCAAAAAATCACCCCTTTTCGGTTATTTATTTTGGTTAAGTGTTAAATTGTATCGAAAACGGCCTCAGTTATTGCGCTGAAATGCCAATGAGGGTGTCCGACTTGACACTGAAATTTATTGCTAAGCAGGATAGGGCGCTAATTTAATGAGTCAGGTTACCGGTTTAATATCATGATATTGATATGGCATAAATGTGTTAAGGCACTAATTATTTTATCTAAACCTGTCGCTGAAAAAGTTAGCATAATTTGCAGATGTAGGGTTACAGAATTGCTATGATTAGTGATAATGTGATTTCTGAACCAGGCAGTAACTTTATACAGAAACTGCCAGGTCAGTTTTTTACAATCCTTGAGATAATTGAACTCTCTCAGTTGAGATCAGTGTAATTACTTTTTCTCCGGCATGTTTTCACCGAAACCTTTGAATATCTGTTCGACAACTCCAGGTGTTGTGGGCGGCGGTGGGTAGGGATATAGCTGGTCTTCAGAATTTGCACCGCTAGACACGGCTTTAGCCAGAGTGACGAGTTGATAAAGACTGGACTCTTTATATTCGTTTTCGGCAGATATTTCCTTATCAATTCTGCCGCTCCAGACATTGAGTTTTTGTTCAAGATCATAAATACTTAATGCGGCAGATACTTTTCGAAATGATTTAGAATAAACCTTTCCCTTCTTCTTTTTTCGGGTCTTCAGGAAAATTAGTGGGTAAAAAATAGTATTATTAAGCAACTGATGTAAAGAAAAATAAAATAGCGCACCCTGCAACCAATCTGAGAAGATGAAGTACGACCAAGCACTTCACTCAGAACAGAAGACAGGATGCACCTCAAGACTATCCTAAACCGCGCACAGAAATACAAGTCTTTTGTTTATGGAAAGATTAAATGGATAGACACAGGAAGCGTATCTGAACTTGAGGTGGAAATAAAGGCCAGAGCAAACAGTCAAGCTGTCTGTTCAATCTGTGGGTGTAAAGCGAGTGGATATGACCCTTTACCCGTTGCGCAGACATTATCATGCGACAGCTCAGCTATTCAGGTGGGGTTGGGCATAACCAGCTACAGCAAATTAGTGAGCGATTTAGAGGTGCTACAGAAGAGCAACAGACGGAGGCTCTTGATATGGCTGGTGATGCATTGGCGACGTTGTCAATCGGCTTAGTCGATACAGATTCCATCAGGCTATATGCCCCGCGCAAACCGAGGGTGGTTAACGGCGCTGTGGAAGTTAATTATGAGAATGATCTGGAGTCGCGCAAAAAAATGTTTTTACAGTCAGCCGTTGATCTGGCGTTTAACTTCAGCAGTAGCACGCAACGAGACTATGTGGTTAATGCACTGAGCGAAGGGCATCGCATTCATAGTCAGAACTTACCTATACCGGAGTCAGGGTTTTCAAGGAAGATCATGCAAATGAACAATCCAAACAGGAACATCATTTTTTACCTGATTATGTGGAAAAATTTGTGGAAAGCTATTTTCCTGTTTGGGATAGACATCATCAGCAGGTCATAGGTGTTGTAGAACTGTATAAATCTCCGGTAGCGCTGTATGAAACTCTTCGCGAGGGTCGCATTCTGGTGATCATTGTTTCGCTGTTTAGTGGTGTTGTTCTATACAGCTTTTTATACTGGATAGTCAAAACTGCACATCAACTTATTGAAAGCCAGCGTTTACGTATTAAACTGGCTAGTAGTCGAGCGGTCGAATTAAACGAGCAGAATCTCAGACGCATTGGTGCAGAGCTACATGACGGTCCTGCACAGTGTATTGGTTTTGCGTTACTGAAACTGGATTCGATTACAGAGGAAACAGAAAATCAGCAGGTAAAGACGAACTATGATGTGATTGAAAAAATACAGATCGTTTTGAACGATGCCTTGCAGGAAATACGCAGTTTTTCTGCCGGGCTGGTGATTCCTGAATTAAAAGACCTTTCAGCAAAGGATGCCATCTTAAAAGTTATTGAGAAACACGAAAAAAGAACCACAACTCAAGTAAGACATCAACTGAATGAATTACCAGATGAGCTCAAATTATCGATTAAAATCTGCATTTATCGGTTAGTCCAGGAAGGACTGAACAATGCCGTCAGACATGAGCTTGGAATTGATCAGCAAGTGATTGTCAGGCATAAAGAAAAGCAGCTTAGGCTGGAAATTAGCGATGCAGGCCCAGGCATGAATGACGAGGATCTGGAAAAACTCAACGATACCGATCATCTGGGTTTACGTGGTCTACGTGAGAGAGTCGAAAGCCTTGGCGGAAAGTTCAAGATCAGTAGCTTAAGTCAATCTCAAGGTGTACGCTTACTGGCTATTTTACCACTCGACGAATAATCTCATCCCCCCTTCTGCTTATCAGACCTTAGTCTGAATATTTTTAGACCAAAGCCCGATTGATTTTACAACCTTCGCCTGTAGCTCATTCATTCATATTGCTGCAAACTTCAATTATGGGAAATAAATCCCATTTATTAATTGTCTCATAATTCGAAAAACCAAATTTATCTCTAAGGAGAGCATCATGAAAAATAATATATTAGCTTCAGCAATTTCAACAATTCTTATAACTTCAGCTTTAACCGCATGCGGTGGTGGCGGCTCCACTGATGCCGCTGGCATTTCTGGTACAGCTGTAACATCTTCCGGTTCAATTTCTGAGTTTGGCAGTGTATTTGTTAATGGCGTACGTTATGAAACCACAAGCGCAAAACTTATTTCTGTTGATGATGACAATAACGTCTTACTCACCAACCCTACTAACGCAGAGTTACAGGCTAGAATTGGACTGGGCCAGGTCGTTACAGTCAGAGGAACACGTACCGATGACTCAAACGGTATTGCGACCACTATCAGTTTTGATAATGAGCTGGCGGGTGAAGTCTCATCTGTTTCAGTTGACGACGCTAGCTTCGTCATTCTCGGCCAGACCATTTCAATTACACCGGAAACGATTATTGATGATTCATTGATCGAAGCAGTACGCGGCACAGAAATTCCCAACGACCTGAAATTTGGTGATCTGTTAATTTCCGATACTCTGGATCTGTTATTACCGACAGGGACAGTAATTGTAGTCAGCGGCTTCCCTTCTCAAAATGGTTTTGAAGCCGCACGCATCGAAGGTGGTGCGCAGGTTGGAGGAGGCACTCCTGGTTTTGAAGCTGAGGTGAAAGGCACTGTTAGAAACCTTACGCCAACCCAGTTTGAATTGAATGGATTAACGGTTTTGTATGATAATTCAGTGTTGGATAGTGAAGATTTTAGCAATACCAGCCTCGAAGATGGCATGTTCGTAGAAGTTCATGGTAGCGCGAATTCGGCTACGCAGATCACTGCAGCTAGAATCGAGCGTGAAGATAACCTGCTGGATGATGATTTCAGTGAAGGAGAGCTTGAGTTAGAAGGTGTAGTACAGAAAATCATGCCTGATAGCACTGGAACCGGCGGCATCATTACCATCAACGGTATTGACATACGTGTTGATGATGTTAGTCAGTTCAGCGAAGGCCTGCGCATTGAAATTAAGGGTCGCCTGCAGAGTGATGGATCTTTCTCAATCACTCGAATCAAAGATGAACAGGAAGACAATGTTCGTATCGAAGATATTGCAGTAAGCGAAGATGGAACAAGCTTTACTACACGCCTGGGACTGGTCATCACTCCTACAAACAGAAGTAGACTTGAAGATGATACCATCGAAGATGACGATAACCTGTCGATCGCTTCTTTCCTGACAAATGTTAATGGAGAAAGAGTTGAAGCTCGTGGTTTCCCGCTTAATGCTGATATTGCCTGGACGCGTATTGAAATATCAAAAGATGATGATACTGACTGTCGCCTGAGAGGACCTGTCGATACATCAAGCATTACTGGTGATGCCAGTAGTTTCACCTTCAGTATTGAAGGAGTCACCATCAATGTCAGTAATATAAGTAGCAATAACTTTAAAGATAGTAATAACTTATCCATTGGCAAAGCTACATTTTTCAATGAACTGGACGAAGGCGATATCGTTCAGGCGAATAGCGACAAGGCTGGAACAGGTTGCAACACTGGAGAACTAACCGCTCGTGAAGTTGAGTTTGAACCGGAAGATTCTGTGCTGTTAAGTACATCAGACGACAGCAGTAATAATAGTAGTAACGATGGCAGTAATAATAGTAACGATAATGAACTGGTTGGATCAGTGAGTAATATTACAGCCACCAGCTTTGATCTTGCCGGAGAAACCATTACTGTCAATGCCGCTACTATCATCGATGACTCAATAATTGAAGATGCACGCGGTGTTGAGGTCAACAATGAAGAGTCCTTTGGTGACCTATCAGAAACACTGGCTCAATTGTTATCGGATGGTATGGGGCTTGAAGTGGTTGTTGACCGTTCAAATGGAATTGTAGCAGTAAGCATTGAAGATCTTTAATCCTCAAAAGTCACTTTTATTGTAGAGACTGTAACCTCTTCACCCGCCAGATAATCTGGCGGGTGTTTTTTTGCTGAATTAAAAGGTCTGAATAATAGGATAAAGCTAATGCTCTGGATTAATGGAAAATTCTGATGTCGTCAGAAATTTTAGTGCCAACTCAATGTTTACATATTTAATTAAGTTGTCTCTTCAACAGGCGGTCTATCAAATGCATGGCAAGATGATTTCCCAAATTATAATATTAGAACGACTAATTTGTATTCCACCTGCCAAAACCACCTTCTTTAGTTGATACCTGACACCATATTCTTTTTTATAATTTACTCATGGCATCATTTGAATTTCTTTCAGTTTCACTATCCAGCTTCTCGTTAATTACATTGGCTGAGATTGGGGATAAAAGCCAACTTGTCTGTATGACAGTAGCTTCCCGACACCGACCCTGGCCCGTCATACTGGGTGCGTCAACCGCATTTATTATACTAAATACTCTGGCGGTATTATTTGGTGCCAGTATTGCAGCCTGGTTGCCGGAACGCGTAATCGCAGGTTTAGTAGCTGTTCTGTTCGGTGCTTTTGCCATTCATATATTGCTAGACCAGAATGATAACAGTTCGGAAGATGTATTGGAGAAACCGAATCACGGTATTTTCTTGACCACATTCCTGTTGATTCTGTTGGCAGAGTTTGGTGACAAGACGCAAATTGCAGTAGCGGGACTTGCTAGCAGCATAGCGCCACTACCAGTTTGGATAGGTGCTACTATAGCGTTAATTTCAATCTCTATACTGGGAGTCTGGGCTGGCCGAACTATATTACAGCGATTAAAACTTAAGTGGCTCCGCAGGTTACTACTCGCCATATCCCCTGGAAGGAATCCTCAGCCACGATAGTTTGGGAAGAATTGCATAAACACCAGGTTGCAGACCGGACGATCTTATTTAATGCCGTGCCCTGGCATCCAGAAGGTAAGGATGGGCCCTTATCAAATCGCGCTCCGAATGCTGACGAAAAGAAAGCAGGGCAGAAGTGCCTGTCACTCTTCTTCGAGTTGTTTCAAGATATACCGGTAATGGCACTGGGTAATATTGCCGATGAAAGCCTGAACCGACTGTCCATCAAGCATACCAAAATTCGGCACCCTGCCAATGGCGGGGCACCTTTGTTTCGTGCCGGTGCCGAGATCTTTATCCAAAAGTGTCGCCGACAGCAGTAACAGCTACAGGTGAAAATTTATCTATGGGTTTTCAATATGTTCTCATGTGTTGAGAATTTAGCGATTTACTGAAAAGAGTAATTTGAGCATTTTTTAATTATCACATAAAGTATAAATTATTGAATGTTTTTTGGCTGTATCAACGAAAGGGATTTCTTTCAGTGATTATATTTCGGTTATGTGTGGGGATTGAGTTAGTATTAAAAAAAGTGGGTAACCTATTAGTGGGATTTAATCGAATTGAAAGTAATATAAAAAACTTTACCATGTCTCCTTCTCTACGCCAGTTTATGATTATCAGTATCATCGGTATGACGATATTACTAGTCTCATTGTTGTATTTTCACGTGGAACTGAGTGAAGGCTATCTTAAGGTTCACCTGGATACGCAAAATAAAAACCTGGCGATAGTATTGCGTAATTCGCTACTGGCAGAGGGACTTGAAACGGTATTGCTTAAAACCAAACAAGAGCTTTCAGATAGCGAACGTGAGCAAATAACTAAAACGCTGGAAAGGGAATTACGCTGGGTACCCGTTGTAAAAGTAAAAGTTTATAGCAAGGATGCCATGGTGCTATTTTCAACAAAACAGGATGAAACTGGGCAATCAGCAATAAACAATAAAGGTGTACAAATTTCGCTTGCAGGTACCGCTGTTTCAGGCCTGGTGCATCGTAATCATATAAATGATTTTGATAATCACGTTGAAATACTGTCTTTGCATCAACAGTATATTCCGATTAAAAATCATCTCAGCGGTGAGGTGCTGGGTGCATTTGAAATATATACAGATGTTTCATTGATTTTGAACAATTTAGAGGGAAAACAGAAAATAATTTTCTGGTCGATTGGCGGCATCCTGGTGACATTCTATCTGTCATTGGCATTTTCTTTTTTTGGAACTCACCGACTGTTACGCAAAGAAACTTTACAGCGTCAGAAACATTTAAATGAGCTTCAGTCAATACACTCTGAACTTGAGCAACGGGTTGAGCAGCGAACTGCAGAACTGGATAAATCTAAACAGTTTCTGCAGTCGGTAATCGATGGAATTGGTAGTCCTTTACTGGTAATCAGGCCTGATTTTAGCATTGCATTAATGAACAAGGCTGCAGTTAAATTAATTCCAGCTGATCAGGATATAGCTAACTACCGTTATTGTTACCAGGTGTCTCACCGCCAGAATAAACCCTGTTCCGGGGCTGATCATCCCTGCTCTTTTGCACAGGTTATGCAGGACGGCTGCACAGTGAGGGTCAGGCATACGCATTACGATGCTAATAACCGGCCAATGCTCGTCGACCTGGTATCTACACCGCTGTATTCGCCAACTGGAGAGTTTGAAGGGGTGATCGAGGTTGAACATGATATCACCCAATTAGTACAGATGCAGGCCGGCCTGGAGCAAAGTGAAGCTCGTTTACAGGCCATAATGAAAAACGTCCCCGATGCGATTGTGACCTGTGATTCCAGTTATGTGATTCAGAGCAATAACCTGGCTGCACAAAGTTTATTTAATGGGAAAGAAGAAGATCTAAATGGAACAAAATTTACCCGGTTTATCTCCGATGATAATTTGAAAATATTTCAGCCTGAAAATATGGGACGAAAACTTTCCATGCTGAAAGCTCTTGATGGAAAAGAATTTCCAGCAGATATATGGATTGGTCCATTGGAGTTTAGCGATGGGGTTAGCAGCTGTATTGCAGTAATACGCGATATTACCAAACGTTTACAGGCCCAGAGTGAGCTGGAGACAACACGCCAACAGTATTTTCACCAGGAAAAAATGGCTGCTATTGGGCAACTTGCTGCAGGTATTTTACACGAAGTAGGTAATCCTATTGCCGCCATTGCCGGTGCGGCCTCGGAACTTAAATCGATCAATGTCTGTGGCAGGAATCCTGTTGGTGATTGTCCATTTGAAGAATCGGTGAGTGAAAATATAAACCTGATTGATGAGCAAACCATCAGGCTGGCAAAAATAACGAGTGAAATAGCTGACTTTGCGTCACCCAAACCGCGCGATCGAGAATTACTGGATCTTAATGGATTACTGCAAAGCACTGCCAGGTTGTTATCTTATGACCAGAGGTTCAGTGCTATTGAAATGGATTTGCAGCTGGATAGAAACCTTCCTGCTATTGTAGGAGTTGCTGATCAACTGACCCAGGTTTTTATGAACCTGTTAATTAATGCGATGGATGCGAGTGCTATGGTCGATGGAAAAAAACATACTATTCAGCTAAAAACGCAACGGGATGGAGATCGAGTGCAGATCAGTGTGAAGGACAGGGGGCAGGGCATGTCTAAAGAGACATTGGGGCATGTTTTAGAACCCTTCTATTCCACCAAACCCGTGGGTAAAGGTAGCGGATTGGGTTTATCTCTCTGTGACACCATTGTGCTTGCGCATGGTGGCGTACTGAATTTTGACAGCGAACTGGGTAAAGGCACGACAGTAGATGTATATCTACCCATCGACTTGAAAGAATCAGAATAAGATTAAAGCTTTTATTTTGGCACGCTCTATGCAATTGTAAAATCAGATATTAAATCAGATATTAAATCAGATATTAAATCAGATATTAAATCAGGTATAAATGACTGACTTAATTTAATTTACTCGTTTAAGATTGAAACCTATGCAAGATGAACAATTATTGTTATTTATAGCCTGTAGCTTTTACACAATTAGTTTCATTTTTACCTACCTGAGCAAAAAAACTTTTACATATCACATTGTTATCTCGAGCAGTATTTTGGGCTTGCTCATTCATACAGTCAGTCTGGGAATAAGATGGGGTCGAGTGGGGCATGGGCCATTTATTAACCTGTATGAAATATTAAGCAGTAATGTATGGAGCCTGATGCTCTGTTTTGTCATATTCATGATGCTGTCAAAGCAAAATGCACAGATGAGTCGTTACATTGTCCCTATTTTAGCATTATTAATGATCTGGTTAGTATTTACTCCTGCCAGAGATACTTACCTGCCACCTACCTACAATACAATATGGTTATATTTTCACGTATTTTCCGGCAAGTTTTTTCTGGGGCTATTGTTACTGGCTACTGGCATGGCTATTTTTGAACTGGTCGCCACAAAGTCGACCGATCGCTCAATTTCCATTCCGGCAATACAGTTATTGAGTTACCGTTTTTTAGCCTTTGCATTTTGTTTTGAATCACTGATGTTATTTTTTGGAGCGATCTGGGCACAGGATGCCTGGGGGCGTTACTGGTCCTGGGATCCACTGGAAACCTGGGCCTTCCTGACCTGGTTAAGTCTGGTCTTCGTGTTGCACTGGAAAACCAGCCACGGTCATCAAAAAATTTACCCTGTTCTGGTTTTAGCCTGTTTCGTACTGGCATTCTTAACTTTTTTCGGGGTGCCATTTATATCTACTGCTCCGCATAAGGGAATGATTTGATGAGCGTTACGGCAACGCATAAAAGACCCGCTAAATTTAGACGCTACGCTGGAGTATTAGTGTCGCTGTTAGTTATCATTGTGATATTGGGCTGGTTATTAAATCACTGGATGACAAAACCGCTCGTAACGAATGTAAGCTCTGAAAAAAATGAAGCTATACAGGTTAATGATCTGGATAAACTATTTTCTAAAGCTGTTACTCATATGCAGAAAAAAGAATATGCCCAGGCGGTGAATCAATGGCATCAAATACTTTTGATCAATTCGGCTATACCCGAAGTCAATGTAAATATGGGATTTTCTTTATTCGAGTTAGGTCGATTCGAAACTGCCAGAGATTTTTTCATTAGCGCGATGGAACAGAGTTCATTCCAGGCCAACGCTTATTACGGTCTTGCGATCAGCAGTGAAAAACTGGGGGACCTGGAAGGGGCTCTAGGTGCAATGAAGAGTTATATTCATCTCGCACAAAACAAACAGGATGAACCCTATCTGCGTAAAGCGAGGTCAGCGATATGGGAATGGGAAGCGCTGCTGACAGAGCAGCGTGAACAGAAAGATTCATCTATATCAGTATTGAAAGAGTCAGAAAAAAATAATTAAATCCGCTTGTCACAACCATATAAGTCATTCATGTTAGGTTAGTATTTCGGCAGGTTAGTGGTAGCAGCTATTAGCTGTCAAGCTGAGGTAAGCTTATGTGGCACACAACGACGTGAACCCAAGATGGGTGACCCCAGGATGGAGACACGATTCGAATGTTGTCAATTTACATCAAATTCTGACCGACCAATGGCGGGAGTTAAACTCTCTAGAGTTACACCTGTTCAATTGAATCTTTTTCCTATACTTTCGGCAGAACCCGATGTCGACTTCTCAAAGCGCTATACGATTCCGAAGTCCTTCTTCATTGGCACGATGGATAAGACGACGTATGGTTTTGGGTATACTCAACCGCCCCCAAGAATATCCCTGTTCAGCATTTTGATTGACTCTACGCTTGACTTGGACGCAATAATTGTTAAACCCGGAAATTTCCGTATCGCTAACCCCTCCATAGGCATCGCCGAACACATCATCGTAGATAAAGTCCAGAATTTCATCCAGTTTTATATCACCCAATTGTCCTCTGACAAAAGGAAATACCATTAAAATGAGTTGGCGCTCGTTATCTGGGCCGAGAGGTTCGGCCATAGCAGGCTGCCAATAAGGTATCGGAATGCCATGCATGTCCACAAGTGTCATGGCTCCATAAGAACCATATAGTTGAATCCTTCTCAAGTTGCGCAGTTGTTGAACCAATTTGGCTTCGTCGCTATACCCCAGTAAAGAATGCCTTAATGCGACGCGCTCTAGAAACTCGAGGTCAATCGGGTCCACCTCGAAAATTACCCCCTGAACATGCGGTAACAGTGACAATAACTTATCCCTCACATGTTCGAGGAACCATTCTGCTCGCTTCTGCTGTCGCCAGGCGCGGCTAACGCCGAAATAATTCCCAAAGCACCAGCTTCTCTCGGTATGTCCGGATAAAAATATGATTCCTATAACGTGATCCAGAATATGTAAAACCGCATAGAATTCACACCATTTATGACCGCTGATATTGGCCCGTCGGGATTCATCTATCCAGGTAATAATATCCTCGGGATCATCTCTCTCCCCTTCGTCAGGGAACAGCTTTTCGTAACACTTGAAACTTTCCGATAGCAGAATTCCTTGATCACCATCGGTTTCTGTAATATGGGTGACTCTTGGAAGAAGGTGGTTTACCAAATCATCCAGTTTATCGACGGAATTTTTTATTTTGAAGGAGCGCTGGATGGCAAAATCATAGACAAAATCGAGTGGCTTGCCGCTGTGAAAGTCCACCGGTCGATACTCGAGCGACTCCGGCTCTTTTGCTCCAATCACACCAATTATGGACGGGTATTTCGCATTGGACTGCTCCTGTCGCTCCAATGCCAGGCCCAGCTCTTTCGCAACCCAGTGAGAATCTTGCGAATCATTGCTCAAAAAAATAAGAAAATGATCAGCTTCGCGGATGTGATTTTCAACTTCATCCATGATTTTCTTTCCAAATGAAAGATCGCTTTCGTATGCCCATGCCTCTATATTGACTTGCTCTAGGGCGCTTTCTAGTTGGCGAACTTCGGTGGCTTGTTTGTGCGAGTGAGAGATGAATACTTTTGAAACCGGGTCAGTCATTGCACTAAACTCCCTTTGGCCGTTGAGTCATCCGATTAAAACGTAATCCGGATTTGAAAACAATCGATTGTTTTCAATATATCATCCCGTTCAGATAGGATGTACCACAAGTACAGAATTTTTCGATGACTTCATCTGGTGTTTGATTAGGATGTAATTTAGGATCGGCTTTCTACTTTTTAATCCTTACTCTCTAAATTGTTGAGCGGCATTGCAAGATACATAAAATAATGAGCGAGGAATCCCAAAATATCTAAGTATTCCGAATAAATAAATTCATACTATTTACATATTAATTCTCGACACACCACCAAAACTACCAATCCATAATGTTTTGTCCTGTTGTATATCCATGGAAAAAACCGTATTGGAAAATAATCCATCATGTGTGGTGAATCTATTGCTGAATTTTCCTTCAACCAACCGGGTGATGCCATTACTGGTGCCTACCCACAAAATGCCATTTTTGTCCTGATGCAACATGAAAATGTGATTCGAAGGTAGTCCATCTTTCACCGTGTAATTGATAAAATTTTCACCATCAAAACGAGCCAGGCCAGCCCCCCAGGTTCCCGCCCAGACTATACCGTCTGTATCGACTTCGAGTGCAACAATGTAGTTTGGGTTGTAGGCGGTATCAACATTCTGCAATCCCATTTCTATTTTTTGTCGGGCGTGATGACTGGATACTTTGGCTGGATCTGATTTGAAAGTATTGTCGCCCTTGACCAGTTCATATTCTGCACCCTGACCATTTTTATGATTCCAGCTGGCCCATTGATTATCCTGAAAACGGGATAGGCCGCCTTCGGTGGCAAACCACACTTCACCATTTTTACCCAGGTCAAGACCGTATACCCAGTCGTTCGGTAGTCCACCCTGAGTATTTTCTACGGTAAAGGTTTGCCAGGCTGTCGGATCTTCGAGCCTGCCCCCTTTAACCAGGTTGGCACCGGACCAGGTGGCTATCCATAGATCACCATTTGGCATGACCAGTACGTCATACACAAATGCATCGGCCAGTCCATGTGGCACATTGAAGATTTCAAATTTGTCCTTTATTTCATCATAAATGGCCAGCCCACCGCCGTAGGTACCCACCAGCATTTTAGTTTCTGTCCAGCGACTGACGTGAAAAACTCCATTGGCCAGTAAACCATTACGCACATCGAATAAACGGTAATCATCGGTTTCTGGTACATAACGGATGACACCACCAGATGTGCCTACCCAGACTTTATCTTGTTCAGCAAAAATAGATTTTACATTACGATTGCCCACTCTAAAATGAGTGAACTTTGCATTGTTATCCGCTTCAAAGTTAACCGCAACATCAGGACTATTGTTAACTGGAATCAAGTTTGGGGGATTATTTCCCACTATAGTATTTGCAGAGAGTTTTTCAGCACTTTGAAAACTGTCTACTGGCTTTTGCTGTTTACTGAACTGTGTTTTTTGAAGCTCAGTCAGGAAATAAAAGCCGAGTATGAGTCCAGCTGAAATCAGCAAAACTATAGAAAAGTATCTAGTATTCATGTCTGTTACTCCAACTTAAAAACTATTCAATTAATTTTTTTGGCAGACCGAGACGGGTAACACCACCCCGGCTGCCGACCCAGATATCGCCGTTAGGTGCAATTTGAATCGCGTAAATATCATTGCCGGGCAAACCGTCGTGAATAGTCCAGTTATTCCAGCTTTTTCCGTCGAAACGGGATAGTCCTTTATTGCTACCAAACCATAAAACGCCATCCTGGTCCTGTGCCATGCTGTAAACAATATTGCCTGAAAGCCCATCCTGTTTCATCAGGTTAGACCATTGTCCCTGGCTAAAATGAGCCACACCTCCGCCCCAGGTGCCAGCCCAGATAGAGTCATCATGATCGACCAGAATGCAAAACACGTAATTTGGGTTGTAAGTTGGTTTGCCACTGGCGAGTATGCCAAGATCATGTCGTGAACGTGTACCGAGTCCGGTATTGCGGCTGAAAGGCAGGGCGTCAGGGTTATCTCCACCCAGCCCATCCTGGTGGTTCCAGGATGTCCAGTTTTCCCCGTCATAACTTGTGACACCTCCTTCAGTGCCAAACCAGACTACCCCTTTGCTATCGACATCGATGCCATAAACCCATTCATTGATGAGCTCTTTGACATAGGTTTTAAATTCATTGGTTTTACGATTTAAATAATTGGCTCCTGCCCACGTGCCGATCCACAGGCCGCCGTCATGATCGTTGGCAAATGCGTAAATCCAGTAATCGGCCAATCCGTGCATCGGGAAATAGGTCTTCCATTCGCCGTCTTTATAACGTGACATGCCCCCCGCGTTTGTGCCAAACCATTTATAACCATCCACATCGATACCAATTCCAAAAACATATTCATTGGCAAGGCCATGATCTCTCGTAAAAGTATTAACAAGCTTGTGAGACTGCAAATTTATTTCATGCACACCCAGTGATGTACCGACCCATAACCGTTGAGTTTTAGCTTCTACGGCCAACGAACGGACATACACCGATTCCCCGACTTTGAAGACATCCATAATATCTGGGATAGCCGTTTTTTGTCGAATGGGTTGCGCTATTTGTGCTAATTTTTCGGTAACTGTTGAATTGGTTTGCGCTTTCTGTTCGGAACATGAAGCAGTAATAATCAGCAATACTAAAAACTGACTAATTTTAAATAAATTCATCGGTGGAGGGTTCTGATGTAAGCAATTACATCGAATATCTGTTGCTCTTTCAAAATGCCTCGATAGGCGGGGCAGGCTTTGTTACCTTTTTGTATTCGTTGCAGTAAAAAGAAATCTGAATTAAATAATCCCTGGCCACGTTTAAAGTTAGCTGCGTTAGCCATCGTGTTTTTTCCATTTAGACCATGACACATCAAACAATTTTTCTGGTAAATTACCTGTCCTTTTTTCAGGTCGGATGAGAAAGCGGCTTGAACTAAGGTAAGGGTCGCTATCGTCAGAATTGTTTGAATTTTTAAAATGTTATGTTTCATGGTTTCGCCTGCTGACTGGGCCTGGACTGATGCGCAATATAGGCCAGCACATTTAGCGCCGGTGCAACATTTATTCTGGAAGCTTGTTCAGGCAGCAGCATGACTTCGATTAGTTTAGCTTCGCGAAAGGTCTGTATGCTTTTATTGTCAACGCTTTCGTCATCGGCATAAAGCATGCAACTGCTGCAGATTATTATCAGGCTAAACATTAATTTGATGACAAAGTTTGTTTTCAGTATCAACATAGTGTTAGTTTTCTTTCTCACTGTCATCTTCCAGTTTTCTATACAAACTGGATACACCTATACCTAATTGATTAGCTGCCAGCTTTCGGTCACCCCTGGCTTCTTTGATGGCTTTTTTAATAACAGCAATTTCATAACTGTGTAATTGCTGTTTTAGCGTAGCCATCGAGCCCGACGGGGTTGGAAAGGTAGGAATATCCAGAGCATTAATGTTTTGTGGTAAATCTGAAGCTTCTATACAGTCACTTTCGGCCAGGATAAGAGCACGTGCTATAGCATTCTGTAATTCTCTGACATTGCCCGGCCATTTATAACTGAGTAGACTTTGCATGGCGGCTGGATGAATGTCGATGGCTGAATTCAAACCCATTTTTACACTTTCCCGGTTAATAAAATGTTTAATCAATTCGGGGATATCTTCCTTGCGTTCAGCAAGAGGGTGTAAAGGGATGTGAAATACATTCAATCTGAAATACAGGTCTTCTCTAAAGGTTCCCTGCTTAACCATGTCAGCCAGATCCTGGTTAGTCGCTGCGACAATGCGCACATTAATCTTACGCGACTGCTCACTGCCCAGCGCCCGTACAGTCTGATCTTCAATGACGTGTAAAAGTTTAACCTGCAGGTTAAGCGGTAACTCGCCGATTTCATCGAGAAAAATAGTGCCCTGGTCGGCTTCTGCAAATAATCCCCGTTTAGCTTTATTGGCTCCGGTAAAAGCCCCTTTTGTATGCCCGAAAAACTCACTTTCCAGTAAGTTCTCTGGAATGGCACCACAGTTAACCGGGATGAAGGATTGTTCTGAGCGCTGACTATTCTGATGAATCGACCTGGAAATAATGCCTTTACCCGCACCGCTGGGTCCAGTGATCAACACCGTACTATCGGTAGGTGCTACTTTCATTATAAGACGTTCAACCTCTTTCATGGCAGGCGATATCATCTGGCAGATAGAATCATCCTGTCCTCGCACAAGTTCGCGCAGTACTTCGTTTTCTGAACGTAAATGGATAACATCGGCCAGGTGTTCGAGCCGGTTAATAACATCTTCATTACGTAATGGTTTTAACATGTAGTCATAGGCACCTGCACGCATGGCGTCGATAGCGGTATTTACAGAAGCAAAAGCTGTCATCATCAAAAAAATGGTTTCTATGCCCTGCTTGCGTGCTTTTTCGACCACTTCAATGCCTGAGAAATCGGGCATGCGAATGTCGCACAGAGCGACATCGATATCGCCTTTACTGAGTATACTGAGAGCTTCCAGGCCATTGGCTGCCATTAGCACTGAATGCCCGGCTTTACTGGCTGTGTTTGACAGGATCTGCCTGATGGCAGGTTCATCATCAATAATCAATACTTGTAGTGATCGCATATTTTTAGATATTTAATAATCAAGTTATTAATTAATCGGAACATAATAATATCAACTTTCATCTTAAGACGTATTTACAAGGGGAGGTGGATGGCTATCTTCAATCCTCCTCCCGCTAAAGATTCAGCATGCAGGTTACCATGATATGAATGCACTATAGCCCAGCATATAGCCAGCCCCATTCCGCTACCCTGGTCAACTTTTTTGGTGGTATAAAAGGGTTCAAAAATATGCGGTAAATCAGCTTCGTTTATGCCGCAACCGTTATCCTTAATTATTAAAGAAATTGCGTTTTTTTCACTACATTTTGTTTCTATCAGAATGACAGGATGTGTGGTGTCTACAACAGCATCCAGTGCATTTTCCAGAATATGGGTTATTAACTGATTAAACTGGGTGAATGAAAAAAATAAAGCGGGTATTTCATGATCCTGCTTAAATGTAATTGAAATACCAGACCAGCGTTTATCGTAGCGATATAGCTTAACGGTATTACTGATTAGCTGATTGATATTGATCCATTCATTTTGATCCGGGTTGGGTGTGTCCATTATTGATAAATCGCGGGTGAGTTTGGCCAGACTTTCAGCATAATTTTGTAATTGTAAGAAGTTATTTTTACTATCTTTACTCAACTGGTTTTCATCGTCATCAGCGATCTCCTGTATCAGGCCGGTTATGCAGGTTATCGGGTTGCCGACTTCGTGCGCGATACCACCTGCCAGAGAATTAATGGCGACCATTTTCTCTTTGAATGAATACCTTCTGCGTTCAATCTCCAGAATCTTTTCTCTTTGTGCCTGTGCTCGAGACATGAAATAGATGTTTTCGGTTAATTGTATGTGTTCATTCTGATGTTTCATCTAAAGAGCCTCCAGGCGATAAGCTTTTAAAATATCGGTACTTTGTTTTTTTCGTTGTAAATATTCACTGATACTCATTTCAGTCACCCCGATTTTTTATGTTTGTTTAAGTTTTCCATTTTCATCAGAGTTCCCTGCTCTATACTATTAAAAAAGTTTACATCCCAATGCTGTTCGCCAGTTATACGGTTGATGATTAAACCTTCGGCTGAAACGATAAATGTTACAGGCAATGCTTTTATGCTGAGCAGTTTTTCAGACATCTGAGAATCTTTATCCTGAAAATTGCTGAATTTAATTTTATGTTGCAATAGAAATTCTTTAATTAAATTAATGTCATCATCAACAGAAATTCCGATCACTGTATATTGTTGTTGATCCAGAGTTGTACTTAATTCCTGTAAACCAGGCATTTCATCGCGGCAAGGTTTACACCAGGTTGCCCAGAAATTGATTAACAGGGTTTTGTTCTGTATGTCGATACTGGAGTTTTGAATCGTTTTCATCTGTGTTAACAGTGTCAAAGGGAAAACGTCACCTGCTGCCGGAGAACTTTGTGATTGATTGCTGCAACTGGATAAAACGGCCGTCAATAAACTGAAACATAGCAGTACTGACAGTTGTTGAAAATTAGTCGAAACTATTATTCGGCGATGGTTATCAAAATCACTCATATTCTTTTTTTAAGCAATACAGATGCCAGACATGATCAGGTTTAAAATTTAGTGGTTGTTTCAGCTCGATACGATCATTTTGTTCGATATTTTCCGCATATTCACAGGTTGTTAAATAAAAACGGATCAACTTAGCTCAGTAAATATCCTGTTATTGATAAACTATAGTGGATTATTCTCATAGTTGAGAATTAACTTCCTGTTTTATCGGATGAAAGGCTTCATCGATATAACTGATTATTTGATGTATCTGCTGGTCGCTTAATACATTCTTCCAGGCTGGCATGGAAGTATTGACCAGTCCATTCCTGATACGTAACAGTAGAAAATCGCGTGTTTTATCTTGCATGAAATGATTATCGGTCAGATTTCTGGGGTTTGGTTCAAGAAAACTGCCTATCCAGTTTTCTCCAGTGCCATCGGCCGCATGACAAAATGCACAGTTTTGCTGCCATAACTGTTTACCGCTCTGTGCTGTCGAAGATAACGATTCGACCTCCGGTGCAATATCATGTCCGGCATAAATACTGGCCGATGAAACCGCATCGATAATGGTGTGTGAATAATTGTTTCTCGGGTAAGAGATCGACTCCTTGTTCCATATATCACCTTCAATATTTACGAAAGAGCGGTCATGACAGGTAATGCAACTGGTTAAAAATAATTGTTTACCGCGAGTTTGTTGCTGGTTCAACTGTTGCCAGGGTTTATCCAGCGGGATCGAACCCGTTGCGAAAGGAAAAGCCTCGGCATAACGATGATGATTCGGCCAACCATTTTCTGTGGTGTGATAGCGGGTATTTAAACGCTGGTTGTCGATAAACTCTGCACGTACAAAATCAACCACAGCGTAAATTTCAAGGTCCGTTAGCAGGCGGGAAAATCCATGCATCGCGGTATCTTTTTTACCCGAGGTGACGATCTGTATCATGTATTTACGAGACAGATCTCGTGAATTTCTGTGGATGAAGTTGCGTGGTTTTGGTGTCAGATAGGTACTCGCAAGTGTTTTAGCGTCACCGGAATAACCGTGGCAGAAATAACAGCGGTAATTATAAATTTTTCTCCCTTGTTCATGTTTCTCGGCTGTTGTTGACAGGTTGAAGACATGGTCAGCTGCTGTGGCTGCAGAATAATTTGAAACTACGGTTAATATCAGTAAACATCGGATCAGTAACGACATATTAAGTCTAGGGGCTGATGAACGATTTGAATATAAATTCACTGACATCCGCTATTTGCTGGTCATTGAATACCTTTTCCCAGGCAGGCATTTCAGAGCGTAACTTACCTTTGCCTATAGCTGTAAACAGGGTAGGTCGGTTATAACTGGCGCGTGATGCAGTATGTAAAAAATTGCGCGGTTTAGGGTTAATAAAATAGGCTCTGGGACCGCGCCCATCACCCTCTACGCCGTGACAGGTTGAGCAGTTTGCCATGTAAAGTGTGGTGCCCCGGGTTAGGTCGCCCTTTAAGCTGGCGTGTAATTCAAGATTCATATCTGCACGCGTATTTTCCGGCGTAGCTGCTACCATTTTTGTCACTGCTTTAAGCGCTGGATTGGACATGTCTGAGCCGGACATGAAAGAATTAATCACATAATCCACCACAGTTTCGATCTGTTTATCGGCTAATCGGCTTTTCCAGCCCGTCATCGCAGTTTCTGCCCGACCGTAACTGACTGAGCGAATCATGCGTTCACGTGATAAAATTGTCTGTATTGCCTGGTTGGTGAAATCAACCGGAGGGGGCGACAGGCCGCTGGTTGCCCAGACTGCGCCCTGGCCGCTATCACCATGGCAAACAGAGCAATAATCGGCGTATATTCGGCTGCCTTCCGGCGCAGTTTCTACATTTGTTGACTGCAGAAATTTTGTTTCAATCAATTCAGACAAGGCGGCAATTTGTTGCTCTGACAGGCGCGTTTTCCAGCCCGTCATGGCCGTTCCTGATATTCCTGTACGTATGGCCGACTCAATCCTTAAATTGTTGAGCTCGATAGCCGACTGTGGACTGGTAAAGTCTCTGGGTGGAGGCACTAATCCCTGCATGGCATGACTTTGACCATCCCCCTTATCACCGTGACAAACGGAACAATAACTTTGATATAACGCGTTTGCATCGATAACGGATGCGAAACTGGATACAGTGACTGTATAAATGAGAAATAACCATACAGCCTGGAAAATAACAGGAATTTTCATAGTTCGCCCCTTATCGTAGAAAGTAGATCTGTAAAATTGGTAAGCACTTTTGATGCCAGCTGATTTGCTGTCTGAATGAAAAGTGAGCGACTTCTTGTCAGACCTCATTGCTAAACTCTGGCATAGCTCTTGCTCCTGTCTTATTGATATTTATTAACACAGCAATCGATTTATGTCCTGTATGCAAACCTTAATTTTTCGTTTGGCTATTTTGTTGAGCCTTGCCTTTTTATCTGGATGTGTAACAACATCACCGCTCGCCACAGAGATTGAAAAACCGGTGTTTCCTTCTGCCCCTGCTCCGGCTCGAATGGTTTTTGAACGGACTCTGCAAAGTAGTGCTGATGTAGAAATTGAAAACGAGGAATCTGTTTTTAAACGTTTTATAACCGGGCAACGACGTACGGGTACAGGTTTGGGAAAGCCTTTTGCGGTGAGCGTACATCAGGGGCGAGTATTTGTCAGCGATACGCTGAAACGGATGGTTGTTGCGTTCGATATACCACAGGCAAAATTCTTCGAAATTGGAATCGAGCCTCCGGGAGAACTGGTCAAACCGATGGGGCTGGATGTGGATCAGGCAGGAAACCTATACGTCTGCGATGCCACCATGAAACATGTCGTGGTATTCAATCGGGATGGCCAATATCTGCGCACGATCGGCAATCCTGAATTGTTTAGTCGTCCGAGTGGACTGACGGTTGATGCAGCCGGTGAGCGTGTATTTGTGGTGGATACCGGTGGGGTCTACAGTGATAAACACCGGGTTCTGGTATTTGATGCGCGCAGTGGGGAATTTCTACTTGCGATTTCACAACGCGGCGATCAGGACGGTGAATTGAATTTACCGCGTGATGCCACTATCGGTCCTGACGGATATTTATATGTCGTTGACGGGGGGAATTTCCGTGTACAGGTTTTTAAGCAGAATGGTGAGTTTGTCAGGGGATTTGGCGGCATAGGACGACGTGGCGGACAATTTTCCAGGCCTAAGGGCATAGGGGCCGATGCAGCAGGTAATATATATGTCGCCGATACCGCATTTGGGAACTTCCAGATATTTAATGCAAGCGGGCAACTGTTACTGGCTGTGGGGTCACGTGGAAATTCCCCCGGCCCAGCTAAATATATGTTACCGGCCGGGCTGGCGGTGGATGAAGATGGACGCGTTTATATGGTTGATCAGTTTTTTAAAAAAGTGGATGTCTTCAGGCCTGCAGGTCTGCAACCGGAGCAGGGGTATCTGGTACCCGCCAGTCCTAAAAATAAATGATTTTATTCCCATATTCGGGATTAATTTTAATAAATTTCCCGAATGCTGGAAAAATAAACTTGAATAATTTAATCGTTAATTCAGTAAATCCGGTATTTGCAGGCTTTTAAAATTGTATATAGGAATGGCCTGATAATTGCCTTGTCTATCGTAGTATTTTATTTTCGCATAAAAAATATGGGCATCAAAATCATGGACATCAAAAAATTATTTTATACCTCCCTGCCTTATATATTCATACTCTTGTTAATGCTGACTATCAATGCCTGTAGCAACAATGACGGTCAGAGTAATCTTATACAATCTGACAATATCGGGATGCTTGCAAAAGTTGCAGTTGCGAAAAATCCACTGGCTAAAAATGGAACGCTAAAAAGTATAAAAAATGCGGGTGGTTATTCCTATCTGGAAGTTGATATCAAAGGTGAAACCTTCTGGCTGGCGACGGCTATCATTAACCTTAAGCCAGGAGAAGAAATAGCCTGGAAGGATTTTGCTGTGATGAAAAATTTCAACAGTAAATCACTCAACAGGGTATTCGAGCAGATTTTGTTCGTGGATAGAGTTTTAGCGGTTTCCGCTTTGGGCCGTACGCAACATCAGGGCGTAGTTTTAAAAGCCATGGATTCGGCTGGATACAGTTATATTCATGTTGAAGAAAAAGGAAAGAAAATTTGGCTGGCTGCGCCTTCTTCCAGCCTTCAAACTGGTCAAACCATACGCTGGGATAGTGGTGCCGCGATGCGTAATTTTTCCAGTAAAACCTTAAAACGTACTTTTGATGAAATATATTTTGTCAACAGTGTGAAATATAATTTATAGAGCCAGAGTCAGTGCATTAAATTGGTTTAAGCAATCAAACCTCTTCAAGTAGTTTTCATGCCAGCTACCTGCTTGTTGTTTGTTATCCATTCGGCGGTGAGCGCCCCCGCTCATCGCCGCTTTTTAATAGTAAATTACCCGTCAAACACGCTTTTAAAAGTTTTTGAATAATCCTAAAAATGGGAATAAAATCCTAAATAAATTCCCAGAGTTGAGACATATGTGTTTTGTTTGATGGTGAAAACCTCCCGCTAATTTTTATATATTTCTGTAAGTCGTTGTATATAAAAAGATTGCCTTTTATTTGTAGCAATTAAGTATTTTCAATTTTTGGTTGGCACAGTATCTGCTCTATTGAAAGCTAAGCCAGCTCTTCAGCATTAAACTAGAGAGGAATATTCATGAAAAAGCAGATGTTGAGGCTTAAAATTGGCAGACTTGCCATTTTGACGGTCTCTTTTTTCGGCGCGGGAAATGGCTATGCAGCCGTTGCCAATACGGCGCACAATTTGGGAACCACAGGACCTGGCCCGAATACCTATAGTGGAACCGCAGAAATCTGTGTCTTTTGTCATACACCTCATGGTGGTGATAATTCAGCATCGGTACCTTTGTGGAATAAAACCCTGGCGGCTCCGGCTTCTTACACCACTTATGATTCATTAGGAACCACCAGCCTTGATGGCGCTACCGCACCAGTAGGGTCTGTCTCTATTGCCTGCCTGTCCTGCCATGATGGTACACAAGCCATGGATACGGTGTTAAATCAACCGGGTTCAGGGGCTGTAGTAGCCAACTATGGAGAAGGTGTCTGGACCGGTAATTCTATACCGCAGGGTATAGCGTTAATTGGTCAGGATCTGTCAAACGATCACCCGATCGGTATTCAGTATGGCGGTGGTGGTATAACCGAAGCTTCACCTTTGGCTACAACCAATGATACCGACTTCGTGGCACCGAACAATGCCACAATCAATGGTAATACTGTGTGGTGGGTCGATACCGAAGTAGCACCGAATGGTACCCGCCAAAAAACCGATATGCAGTTGTATACACGATCCGTTGCGGCCATCGATGCCGGTGCCAATCAACCATTTGTTGAATGTGCAAGCTGTCATGATCCGCATAGCGAGAATAATACATTTTTGCGGGTATCGAATGACGGTAGTGCCGTGTGTTTAGCATGTCATACCAAATAATTTTTAAACGCAGGTAACAGAAATAACCGATGGTGATTTTTACGGTCGGAATTTTTTAATTAACAGAATTTATTCAATTATGTGGATAGTTAAACTGCAAACAGAACTGAATTTTCATCGTTTCAACAAAGCAATTGTTTTGCTGCTGGTTTTGTATGCCCCATTCTTACAGGCCATGGAAAATTCTAATCCTCAACTTGCAGCGGATACACTATTCGCCAGCATTGATGGACAGACGATCAGTCAGGCTGAATTTACAGGTATATTCGAAGCTGCCGTAAGGCATAAATATTATCACGGTCGTGTCCCGCAGGAAGAGCTTGAAAAATTCCGCAAACAGGTAGCTGAGGATATCATTCTGCAAATTCTGCTACACAGGGAAGCTAAAAACCTGGGACTGCAACCAGACCGCCAGAAAATCCGACAGGGGCTGGACGAATATGAGCATAAAGTGACAAACAATATCGACTGGAAGAGCCAGCAGGAAAAACTAAGACCCTTATTATTAGAGAGGCTGGAACGACAGAATCTGATAGAAAAAATACGTGCCAGAGTGCAAAAAATTAACAACCCTGAAGCTGACGATGTAAAACAGTATTACCTGAAAAACCCACAGAAATTTACCGAACCCGGCAGGTTATGGTTATCGGTGATTTTATTAGAGGTACCTCCTGCGGCAGATAAAAAAATGTGGCAGCAGGCTAATGTAGCGGCACAACAATTTAAACAACGTATTGAAAGTGGTACTGATTTTGCCGAGCTCGCACAGCAGTTTTCGGCTCACCCGAGTGCTGTTAACGGCGGTGACCTGGGGTATCTGCATCAGGGTATGCTCGATGGGGATGCGCAAACAGCAGTGAACGCACTCAAAATTAATCAATTAACAGATCCGGTTTTAGTGCTGGGAGGGTTAACCCTTTTTCGTCTGAATGGAATTCAGGCTGAAAGACTCAAACCTTTTAGTGAAGTGGCGAAGCGTGCAGAAGCATTACTGCTCAGAGAATTGAAAGATATAGCCTGGCAGTCTTATACAAAGACTCTGATCGATTCGGCCAAAATCACCCTGAATGAAAATTTGTATGCTTTCAATGATGACTAATTATTGTGCATGTGTATTTAGCAAAAAAAAATTGCTCAAGCTGGATGTTAGCGATGCTTTTAATGATGACTAATTCACTTGAATTGAATGCCAGCCCGGTTCGAGTTTGGGGTGATATTAGCAGCGTTTACCGCTCTCGTGATTTTGACAGGGGTGAAAGTCAGGTAACAGAATGGCTGAATCTGGCCAGTATCAATGCCAGCAGTTATATCTGGCAGCCCTGGTTTGCGCTGATTAATGGTGGCTTGACCTATTCAGTGGATGATTTTAATGCGAGCGATCAGCCATCCGTGAAAGATAAATTTATAACCGGTAATATTCAATTTGATCTATTTCCCGGAAGTCGGTTTCCATTTTCAGCGTATGTAAATCGTAGTCGTAATGAACTCGATGATGACTTATTTGCAAGAGATATCAGCAATACCGAGCTGGGGCTTACACAGCAGTATCGAAGTCTCTCCGGGCGCCATCATTACCGGACTACTTATAAACGTAATGTTCTGGATGATAGTAGCATCGGCAATTTTATCAGTGACAGTTTACAGCTATCCAGCAGTAACCAGTTCGAAAACCAGGTGTTACATGCGGAGGCACAATATGACCGTGTTAGTAGTGAAATCGCCGGGGATGAAGCCATTAGTTTAGCGCTTACCGGTAGACAATCCTATGATGGATTTGAATACATTAATATTGAGAACCTGGTTTCATCCTCAAGCATTCATAATGACTTTGACACTAGATCATCAGAAATACAGACCAACCAGTTCTCCAGCCTGATGTCCTGGTCACCAGCAGGCAGGGATGACATGAATTTTACCGCAAGCTTACGCCTGCTGAAGTTACAGTTTAACAGTGAGTTTGACGATAACAGTTTCAGCGCTAATACGGCCACTCAACAGGAAAATTATTCATTAAATATAAATCAGGGGCTTAACTACAGTATTTCTGATCATGTGTTAATCAGCGAATCAATCAATGGTTTATATACTCGCTCTCAAACTCAGGATTTTTTTACCGGTAACGAAACTGTCGGGATTAGTTATACCCCGGCTTCAATAGATACCATATTGGGATATTATCACTGGTCGTTTGTATCGAGCCTGAATAACCAGCATGGAGATGTTGAAACTGATCAGTCGTTAACAAACCAGTTTAGTCATTCGTTATCGGAAAACTTTGCATTGGCAGAAAATAGTTTACTGCAGGCTGATATCACCCAGTCATTCCTGGCCGACTATCGTTTTGAAAATGAGTCTGCTGAAACTTTAGATCACAGTTTATCTGTTTCCTGGACAGAGTCGTCTACACGCGCTAATTCAGTCGTCAGGTTCCTGTTTACTGACTCTAATACGCAGGGGGTTGAGGATAGAAGTTTTCAATTATTTAACTTGCAGCTTAGCGGTCAATATCGTTTTAACCGGTTTTCAAGTTTGAGTGCTAACCTGACTTTTCAACGAACTAATCAGCAGATAGATCAGCAGCATACAGTGCATCGTGTCAACAATGGTCAGCTCGATTTTACACGCAAAAGATTGTTTCAGATACCACGCCTCAACTTTCGGTCAGAGCTTCAATTTAGTCAGCAGCAATCTGAAAGTGAGCGAATTATTTCAACATTTAGTAGTGATGAAACAGAGCACGATATTTCATGGGAAAATAATCTGGATTACATGATAGGCCGCTTTGAGTCACGACTGAGTCTGGATTTTATTAAAAATGATGGTCAATATGATCGTCTGATAAAAATTCAGTTCACGCGCTCTTTTGGAGACCTTTAAATGATTCTGATGGAGTATATAACAGTGAGTATAAGATACAATCTACCCATATTTCTGCTGGTTTTTGCACTGCTTTATCCTGCCATGGCACAGGCTGAATACGGCGATGTTCTGATGAATAATTATTCCGATGATGCCGGCATGCGGCCGGTTGTTTTTCCACACTGGTTTCATCGTATCCGCTTCAGGTGCAAGGTGTGTCATGCCGATCTCGGGTTTAAATTCGAAGCCGGGGGTAATGAAATTAATATGTTGAAAATTATTGATGGAGAATATTGTGGTGCCTGTCACAACGGGGAAGTGGCATGGTCAGTAGAAAGCTGTGATATCTGTCATTCGGGTAAACCGGGTACGCCGACTCAGGTGCATCACAGTACCACATCAAAGCTGTTCACCCGCACCAACAATAAACAGAAAGGAGGCAAATGATGAAAGCATATCATTTAATTCTAACTATTTTATTTGTGTTGACAATCTCCAGTGCTTTTGCAGAAACTGAAATACGTTCTGGAAAAGATATCTATGACATGGCCTGTGCGGGCTGCCATGCAACAGGTGTATTAGAGGCACCTAAACTGGGTTCAAAAACAGATTGGGACAAAAGGGAAAAACAGGGATTTGAAGTTTTAATGATACATGCTTTAAAAGGTTTTAAAAATATGCCAGCCAAAGGGGGCAATCCAACCATTAAAGACCAGGAAATTGAAAATGCAATCAAATATCAGTTAGCACAGTCAGGTTTTGATCAGTATAAAGAGAAATCCGGTTCAACAGAAAACAACAAACCAGCGCCTGCAAAAAAAACAGCCGATACCCGGCCGAAAATAATTCCTGAAGCAATTCCTGAAACAAAGAACATAGCAAAAATAAAACAGCCAAAAAAGACCCGCACCCATAGCGTCAATCGTTTTAATCGATTAATGAAACCCGCTGCCGAGTGGAACCTGTCGCCCGCAAAAGATGGTATACATGATCCGGAAAATGAAGGCACACTGCTGTTACAACCGCCAAAGCAGGCATTTGAATCGTTAAGCAATGCAAAATCTGGTAACCGTGTGGACTGGGTTAAATCCCTGCAAAATAAGGAGATTTCTCCGCGATATGATCGATTAAGTGATGATAGCAAACCGGTAGTAATGGATTTAAATATTGTGCGTGAAGTTAAGGGGTCAATGCCTGATGTTGTTTATCCACATAAACAGCATACTGAATGGCTGGATTGTTCTAACTGTCACCCGGCGATTTTCATTCCACAAAAGGGGGCGAATCAAATTTCCATGGCGTCCATTCTGCTTGGACAGCAATGTGGTGTCTGCCATGGAAAAGTAGCGTTTCCAGTGTCAGAGTGTCGTAAGTGTCATTCACAAAAAAAGGCACTTAAAACCGGGAACGGGAAATAACAGGAGGGTAAGTTAATGTGGATCATTACGTTTTTTTTACACTTTACACTCGGTTTAGGTACGGCGTTTTCACAGCAGGAATTGCAGCTGGTCAATGACGGCGGAAAATCGATCAATAATAAACTCAATCAAAAAATAAAAATGGCTAATTTTATTCTTAATAATTCTTCATTACGCAAACGACTGAACACCAGCAATGACAGTGTTGCAAAAGAACTGGTGGAACGGGCCAGGGATAATTTAAATAAAATTGAGACCTATATGGACAATAAACTATTCCTTGAAGCAGGAGCTATCATCGATTTTGTATTGAGGGACTTGTCTGCCAGTTCTCAATTACTCAATGTACCCAATCAGAAAAAGAAAAAATATACAAAAAATCTGGAAATTCTTGATTCTTTCGTGCTTCCAGAATGGGAAAATCTAAGCGATAGTGATTATGATTTTTTGCAGGAAAATTTAGCTAAAATCGATGAATTACGAAACGATGCGATCCTTAGTTCACAGTCTGAAGACTATGACAAAGCAATAAATTTACTGGATACAGCCTATTATTTAAAAACCACATTGATCAGCAATTTACAACATGAAAACACGGTTGTGTATGACCTGAAATTTGATTCTGCGCAAGATGAATATTCATACATGGTTAGCCGTACTCATCATTACCTGGACCTGGTGGACTTAACACTGTCTAAAAAAGAAGTTGGTTTGCAGACCCGGAAACTGGCAGATAATTATATTTATCAGACCCTGGTAAATTTGGAGGTGGCAGAAAACCTTCAATCTGAAGGAAAACCATCAGAGGCAATTAGAGTGTTGGGTAAATCGATTAATCAACTTTCTTCGGTATTAAAGATGCTGGGGATAAAAATCTAAAGAGACTGCTATGTTTAAAAATATGATGACATTATTTTTACTGGTGCATGGTTTTAGTCTATTCAACCCTGTTTATGCCGAAACTGGACAGTTAGCAGTGGATAATAACGCAGTAGAAAATCGTATAGACAATATGTTTAAACTGTTAAATGAGTCTTCAGCTGCTAAGCAGGTTATTAATAGTACTCATAGCGAAGCCAATAAGAAACGCCAGGAAGCACTCGACCTCTACCAGCTTGCCAGGGATAAATTCAAAATTGGATTGAATGAAGAATCTTCAAAGTTATTATCGCAATCGGCAAAACTGATGTTTGAAGCGATAAAACTATCAACTCCCACTTCCATGACCGACGATAAAAATATTATTGATTATGAGAAAAGAAAAAAGTCAGTGATCGCTCTGAAAGAGGCTTTCATTCGAATTTCTGATGAAAATAAAGAAACTGAAACTAAACAAAAAGTCGGTGCACAACTGGACAGGCTGGTCAGTAAGGCCGATTCGTTGTTAAAAAAGGGTAACAGTCATCAGGCACGCATCGAAATTGATAAAGCCTACCATTTATTAAAGGTTTCTATTGACTCGATTCGATCGGGCCAGACCTTGACGCGCTCATTGAATTTTGCAACTAAAGAGGAAGAATTCGATTACGAAATCAATCGCAATGATACTCACAACTTGCTGGTCAGCCTGTTGGTTGAAGAACAGAAACAATCTGAAATTGTGAATAAAAATATTAACAACTTTATCGATCAGGCAAATGAATTGCGTCAACAGGCAGAGCTTAATGCAAAATATAAATCGTATGAAAAAGCTATAGAATTACTCGAGCAGTCTACCAAACAACTGGTCAGGGCGATTCGAAGTGCCGGTATTTTCATCCCTGGATGATGTTGTGACGAACTATGAAATTGACTAAATACCTAGCTGTATTGTTAATCCTGTTACCATGCAATTTAGTGGCCGTGCAGCAGCACTGGAAGAGTCTGATTAATGACGGTGTGCATGATCCGACCAGTCCCGCGATTGGCATTTTACAGGAACCTTCACAGGCATTTTCTTTACTGCCTGCAGATACGGCAGGCAATAAGGTTTCCTGGGTACGTGCATTACGCGAACAATATATCCAGCCACGCACTAATATTTTTCCTGAAACCAAAATCAACGTGCTCGACATGGATATTATCATGGATCGTACCGGTGAAATGCCGATGGTCCGGTTTCCGCATAAAGCGCATACAGAGTGGCTGGATTGTGAAAACTGTCATGATGATATATTTATCGAAATTGCTGATGCCAACCCAGTCAATATGTTTGCAATTTTAGCCGGTGAATATTGCGGTCGTTGTCATGGTGCGGTTGCTTTTCCTTTAACCGAATGTAACCGTTGTCACAGTGTCGATAGAAATACTTTCACCGGCCAGCCAGGTGCCCAGCCGGAAAAGGATCTGACCGATATGTTAAATTGACACAACATCCTGAAATGACACATGATGTTACTCAGTTAAGCAAAAAGAATACCCGGCACAGAAGTATTATTTTATTTTTTTGCACGCTCTCAGGACTGTCCTGTTTTAGCGTTTTAGCGGAGTATGCCGATGTTGTGTTAAATCGAAATGCCGAATTTAATGATATGCCTCCGGTGGTATTTCCACACTGGTTTCATCGTATCCGGTTTCGCTGTAAAGTTTGTCATCATGAGTTGGGATTTAAAATGCGCGCGGGATCCAATGATATAACCATGGGTGATATCATCGATGGAAAATATTGTGGCATGTGTCATAACGGCGAGATAGCCTGGTCGGTGGATAATTGTGAGCTTTGTCATTCGGGTAAACCCGGCCTGAAAACGGGTATGCAGGGTAGTAATGAGACATCCGGGCCGGGCAGATGGTGATAAGATTTTTTACATTCAGGAAAATCTAATGGTTTGCAGGCGAAACTTATTACTAACATTTTTGTTCAGCCTGATATTGCTGGGAGGATGTAGTGCGCCGTCGAGTCGATATTCATTTCAAATGCCTCAATCCTATGAGCCCGCTGCAGTTGAAAATTCCACAGCATCCCGCCAGCTGGTGTGGCCGTCTCCACCCGAAGTTGCGCGTTATCGTTATGTAGGGGATATTCGAGGCGAGTCGAACCGTTTACCGGGTAAAATCCCGGACAGTTTACTGGCACGGTTTTTTTCTGCCATAGTGGGCGTTGAACGGCAATTAGATTCTGTTATTGATTTACTACGCCCGCAACAGGTGATGGTAGATGAATCCGAGCGAATTTATGTGGCGGATGCAGGAAGGCAGTCCGTCTTCGTATTTGATCAGCAAAACAATGAATTCTTAATCTGGAATGAAAGCAACCTGAATATTCCTTTCCTCAGTCCGATTGGTATTGTCATTGCCGACAACAAGGTGCTGGTCACCGATTCTGAACAGAGTGTAGTGTACCGACTGAGTTTCACTGGAGAGTTGATCGATAGTATCGGTCGCAACGTGCTTAAACGCCCAACCGGTATTAGCTACGATGTGGTTACTAAACGCATTTTTATTGCGGACACCGGTGATGATAATATCAAGGTTTTTGATCTACAGGGAACGCTGATCGATGTGTATGGCAATAAAGGGACTCGAGTGGGGGAATTTAACAGGCCGACTTTTCTAAGTTATAAAAATGGATTGCTGTATGTCGCTGACTCGATGAATGCCAGGGTTCAGGTGTTGAATGACCAGGGGGACAGTGTCAATAGCATAGGTGAGCGAGGGTTGTTTATTGGTAATCTCTCACGTCCAAAAGGTTTAGCCACGGATTCGGATGGCAATATTTATGTTGCCGAAAGTTATTATGATCATGTGTTGATTTATAATGCCAGTGGTGAATTATTAATGTCGCTGGGCGGGCCGGGCAATCAGGCCGGAAAGTTTTCTCAGCCTACGGGATTATGGGTAGACGATCAAGACCGGTTATATGTTTCTGATATGTTGAATAGCCGAGTTTCGGTTTTTCAGTATCTGGGTGGCCAGGAACATGAAAAGTAACATGAAACTACAGATGCGAATTTTATTTACGCTGCTGATGATTTTTTATCACCCGCTAAACGTGGCAGAGAGAATATCCGATATAGCGAATACCCGTCATAATTTTTCCACATCGGGCACGGGTACGGTAAAAGCCAGCGAGGAAAGCCAGATTTGTGTCTTCTGCCATACACCTCACCATTCAGAGTCGATACCAAATGCACCTTTGTGGAATCGCAAGGCGTCCGGTGCAACTTATACGCCGTATACTTCTAATTCCATTGATGCTAACGATATCGCGGCTACGCCGGGTGGTAGCTCGAAACTCTGCCTGTCCTGTCACGATGGAACCATCGCCATCGGTTCGGTGAATGTGCTGAATGCCCAGTCTAATGTGAATATCAATTTAACGGGTACCGGAGCCGGCGGAGTGATGCCTTCCGGTGCCGGTGATACGACCGGTTTTACGCGAAAACTGGGCACCGACCTGGGTAATGATCATCCCATATCGTTCACTTATAACAGTGTACTGGCGAATACCGATGGTGAATTACGCAACCCGGATATCGAGGCGCATATTGGTAACCGGGTAGCCGGTAATACTCCTTTGGTTCCGCTGCAAGATAATCAGCTGCAATGTACCAGCTGTCATGACCCACATATCCGCGACAGTGATATAGGCAATAATATTAAATTCCTACGTCTGAACCGGTTTCAGCAAGGCATTCCTGCGGGCGGTAATTTTAGTGCGGCAAATGATATTGTGTGTCTGGCCTGTCACGATAAGCTGGGTCAGGCTTGGTCCGGTTCGGCACATGCCGACCCGCTAACGGCAAATGAAACTTACACCACCGCAGCTGCCAATCAACGAGAATTTGCGCTCAACCTGCCAGTGTGGAAAGCATCCTGTTTAAACTGTCATGATACGCACACCGTGCAGGGTTCAAGACGATTGCTCAGAGAGGGTACCGATAGCCTGTCGACACCCAAGACCGGCGGCAATGCAGCGCTGGAAGAAGCCTGTTATACCTGTCATTCGGCAACCGGTGGTGTGTTGAACGGGCAGGGTGGAGGATTATTCGAAGTACCCGATATCAAAACAGATTTTACTACCGGCCTGACGCATATGCCGATTACCACTGTTGATCAATCTGGCATTGACGAAACGCATGATGTGGTGGATGCAGACCTGGTAGAAAATAAAACCAAGTTTAATTTGAGTAATCGCCACGTGGAATGCACCGATTGTCATAATCCGCACCGGGTAACTAAAAACAGGTTATTTAATAATACTTCATCAACAGCGGCGGGGACTCATTCCCATGTCTCTGGACATACCAATATTGCATCGGGTGTATTGCGCGGCTCCTGGGGAGTAGAGCCGGTATATGGTTCGAATAGATTCGACCCCACTAACTTTCCAGTCAGTTACATCGTCAAACGCGGTGATGGTGGTGATGGCGCCAGTACTCAGCTAAGCAGCACGCATATTACGCGTGAATATCAAATCTGTCTGAAATGTCATTCCGATTATGCGTATGGCAGCAATCCTCCTAACCTGGGGGATACCGGAGGCAATACTTCCGCAGGTACTAATGATGTCAGTGAATACACCAATCAGGCCATCGAATTTCAGGCTCCGCTGAGCCATAAGGGTGAAGTGACCACACTCGATTCCGGTGCATCTTCATCCTATTCAACTAATAACCACCGCTCCTGGCATCCCGTCATCGATAATACCGGACGCACGCTGGCCATTCGTAATGCCAACTCGGAAAACTGGTTATCGCCATTTAATGGTGCCGCCAATGTAGGCAATCAAACGATGTATTGTTCAGATTGTCACGGTTCCAACACCGGCTCTGGCACCTCTGCACCCTCCGGTGGAGAAAACGGCAATGCCTGGGGACCGCATGGCTCGAGTAATAATTTTATTCTGAAAGGAGGTTGGAGTCAGAATACCGGAACGGGAAATTCGAATGACCTTTGTTTTAAATGCCATGACTTTAATCTGTATGCCACAAGAGGAGGAGGGCGCAGCGGTTTTGGCGGCTCCAAGGATGAAAATCTACATTCTTTTCATGCCGATAAGATCGGTCACTTAAATTGTAGCTGGTGTCATGTCTCGGTACCGCATGGCTGGAAAAATAAAGCCTTCCTGGTGAACCTGAATGACGTGGGACTCGAGGCCGGGTCAGCGCCGGGCACGCAGGTCAGGAACAACACCACGGCCGGTTATACCAACGGGCCTTATTATAACAATGCATTTCTCAAGATAAGAAGTTTTGCCACCAGCGGTAACTGGGAAGAAACTAATTGCGGGTCGGCAGGTACTCCGGGTAATGGTGAAATCGGGCGTGACTGGATGAGGGATAGTAGTGAAAATTGTGCCAACCCACCCTGATCAGGCTCAGCCAGTTGGTATGACTATGCTGCTGGCCTCGAGTCGCAGCACGCTGGTGTTGCTGGTTTACCTTGCACTGTCGATAATTGTTTTTTATCAACTGCCTGTTGAAGGTAGATACTGGTTATTGATTCCGCCGGTCGTGTTATTAATGATCAATTTTATTGCGGCTGTTGCGGTGCGCGGAGTGATGACCAGTAACCTGCCATTAATGCTGTTTCATTTTGCTTTAATCATACTGGTGGTTTTGTCAATGCTGGGGCAGATGAGCTATCTGAAGGCCACCCTCGAGCTGGCCACGAATGAAGAGTTTGCGGGGCAGTTGGAGAATGTGCGTAAAGGGGCCTGGCATGACTATGGCCTGAACGATGTGCGTTTTACCAACCTGGGGTTTGAGATAAATTACCATAAGGGCGTGAAACGCAATAATACCCTCAACAGGATTGCATTGAGCGATGCTGATGGAACTCTAAGTCAGGTTGAGATAGGGGATCATGTGCCGCTGGTGATTGGACATTATCGTTTCTATACTTCGCATAACAAAGGTTATGCGCCGGTCTTTGCATGGAAAGCAACACAGGCAAAACAGTCTGTTAGCGGCAGCATCCATTTGCCGGCTTATCCGACCAATGAATACAGGCAGGCACTGGAATGGCAGATTCCGGGTAGCCAGCTGAAAATCTGGACCCAGTTAAAGATTGAACAAGATGTGTTACCACTGGATCGGGATTTCCAGTTTACCTTGCCGCAACAACATCACCTGGTTATTCGTTATAACGATTCACGATATGAGTTAAAGGCCGGTGATGAACTCGAACTTGATCAGGGCATTTTAACCTATCAGGGTTTAACCAGCTGGATGGGTTATAAAGTGGATTATGACTGGACACGCCCCTGGTTACTGGCTACCAGTCTGGTGGCGCTGTTTAACCTGTTTCTGCATTTTCTGCTGAAATTTAGAAAAGCTGAAAATGCTTTAACATGAGAGAAGTTTGAGACCGATTAATCATGGTTATGGAAATAGTATTTTTTTATTATGTAGCATGGGTTGGATAACTGGTTAATTCGCAAAGATAATAATGGCTGTTGGAGTATGTGAAGAGCCTGTAGTTGTTAACCGGGCAAAAAGTAAGGCCGGCATTAACTATACCGGTATTATCATCTCATTTACCAGGCGTAGTTAACGTGATTATCTACGTTAAAAGGTTAGCTGTTTTATCCATCAAACAAAAACCAGAGAGGGTATTTTTCATGAAACTGACATCCGTTTCCAGACGTTTAGTTGTTTTAACGGCTTTAGCCGTCACACCACTTATGCCGCTTCAGGCCGCACCGAATACGGCTGTCAGTCCGAATGGACTGGAGCTACCGCAAAACTATAAAGACTGGAAAGTAATTTCCACTTCCCATCGAATAGATAATAACACCATGAGAATTATACTGGGCAATGATATCGCGATTAAAGCGTCCCGTAGCGATAATATGAATCCATGGCCGGATGGAGCCATTCTGGGTAAGCTGGTGTTTAAACAGGTTGCTGAAAAAAACTGGCCGTCGGCTATTGCACCGGACAAGTTTGTGCATGCTGAATTCATGTACAAAGATGCAAAAAAATACAAATCGAATGGTACCGGTTGGGGCTGGGCACGCTGGTTAGGTATGGATCAAAAACCTTATGGCAAGGATGAAAATCTGGCACAGCCCTGTATAACCTGCCATGTACCGGTAAAAGGTCGAGATTGGGTGTTTACTACAGCTATCAAATTACCTTGATGAAATAACTAATGAATAAAGTAGCGAGTTTCGATCTTGATACTCGCAATAATTGTTTAATATCTACAATACTATCAAGCCCGAAGGGTCACGATAGTTAATATGGACCACTGTGATACCATTAAATTTGAACAGGCCTGCCGCTAATTTCGACAACTATTAAAAGTGAAAACCAAATCCAAACATGACCGGATAGATTCCAAACACACCCAGTCCACCCATACTAATGCCGAGCAATATGAATGTGAATGGTACCCACACCAGCACTCTGGCTACGGGGTGCTCCCAGCCATGCGAATGCATAAATGGCATTAGCATAAAGCCGATGGCTAAGCCGATAAAAGCGATCTGGAAAGTAGAAAGGGCGACGCTAACAAAAAACAGCCCGGCTATGAACTCAGCACTTCGAAGCCCTCTGTGATCTGGGTGAGTTTCAGAGAAGAATTGAACTATTTTTTGTAGTAGCCCCTGTTTATGTAATGTACCAACTTTGTGCGAGTTATCATCTTTATCACCGGTGACCAGAAAGCGGGCTTTACCCGTCAGGCAGTAGCCAAAAACGGCAACCGAGGTCATTGGGCTTAAGGTGGCATACAGCGCGGTACTGTGACATAAAAAAGTAAATAATCGTCTTCCCTGTTTACGCAGTTCCAGTATAAAACAAGAGACTGGAGCCAGAATGGTAATAATAGTCACCAGGAAAAAGTCCCAGTGATACAGTTTGGTAAACAGATCCGGTAATGTGATCATCGGGAATACGAATTCACTGCCCGATAACACAAACGTAACATCCTGATGTAGCCCCATGGTCAATGGCATGACGATGCCTGAGTTAACCATAAACACAAAGAAAAAGAAGGTCATGGGTAAATTGACAGTTGGAAATAGAATATCCAGTTTTTCTACCAGCGATATATTGCGAGACTTGATCAACCAGGACATACAGTGGGTCAAAAATTCACAGGTTCCGCGCGTCCACTTGATATGCCTGATTCGAAACGCACGCACAGAGTCAGGAAAGTCTTCCTGGCACACAACGTCTTCGGCGAATGTACCATAATAACCCTGTTCTCTAATTGCTATTGCGTAGGCTAAATCTTCACTGACCAGTTCAGGGAATCCCTTAACCTGTTTCCAGCAGGCTGTTTTCAGTAAGGCACCATGCCCCAGGAACATGACAAAACCAAATCGGTTGCGCAACGGTTGATACCACTTCCAGTGAATATCAACGCCGAGATACATATCTTTTTTGAGCTTGTTATCATTGGTCTGGATACAGGTATGATTGGCCTGTACAAAACCACAGTGTGGATCTGACTGCAGGCGTGGAACCAGACGCAACAGGAAATCACGGGGCAGGATTTCATCCGCATCAACAATAGCGAATAGTGGTTCGGTTACATGATATGTCAGGGCATTATTGAGGTTGCCTGCCTTAAACCCGCTACGTTTCTCACGTCGAATGACCTGAACCCGACTTTCACCATAATTACTGGCAAAAGCATCAATTTTTTGTTTGTACTCCTCACGGGTGCTATCGTCCAGAATGTATATTTTAAAGTTCTGATAATAAAGGTTTACACAGGATATTGCGCTTTCTTCAATGAAATCATTACAGGTGGTATATAACACGGCAACACTGGTATCAGGCATAGGCGCATTTTCGTCATATACAAAGCCCTGGTGGGGTAGGGCCCGATCAATAATCGAAAACAGTACGATGCTAATGTTATACACACCATAGAGCCAGGCGATTTCGACGAATACAATAAAGTATCCAAGTGATATCCACTGAAACAGACTCTCGGCATCTTCCAGTATCGTCACCAGCCGTGGATGAAACCACAGCAGCAGCAATCCCCAAATCACAAACACGGTTAAGAACAGGTAAGGTTTCCTGTTAGCGATATGTGCAAAGTTTTGTTCGCTGAAGCGGCTAAAAACATTTTGAAAAGCTCGTTGCAAAGTGGTCATTTTTCCTTCTCCGTATTATTTCATCTGGCTAAAAGATATTCATGGAAGTTGTATCGCGATACCAATCAGCATGGTGCTATAACTAATGGATGGTGAATCCTCATAACGAACAGAAAAATTTATTCGATTTTTCTGGCTAATCGGGTAAGAGAACAAAACGTTGGAAGTAAATACACTGCCTTCAGCTGAGGCAATATCGGATGAAATACGGCCGAATCCAGCACTCAGGCCAACTGACCAACTATCAGGGATAGCGTATTCGCCAAACAGTGCAGCGCGCCATTCCTTGTCATCGATGGCACCGCTGCTTGACAGGTACAGGCTGGGTTCCAGGCGCAATTTATTACTAACAGGAAATCCGTAAGCTGAGTAGACCAGTTTGTCGGTATAGTCTTCACTGTGCGGGCTGAGTTGAGCTCCCAGTTTAAAAACATGTTGTTGTGCATTGATGTTTATGCCTTCTACTTTGTAGATTTGCTGGTCAGCATCATTGGGTAAATCTCGATTGCCAATTTCCAGGTTTGCCTGCCAGCTTTTATTAATATGACCCAGCACTCCGAGATAATAGGTTTCCGCTTTTTCACCGGATCTAACCAGGGCCGGATTGTCCAGACTCAACGAATTGTCATAGCGCGTCCAGACTCGAAGATCATCTTTAATCCAGTAACCGATGATGACTTCTCTCAGTCCTGAATCCCCGCCGTCGGATGTGTCTCCAGCCCAGGCCACAAAGTCAAAGGTCTTTTTCTTTTGATTGATGGTGGCCAGTCCATTGATAGCGTCAGGACGCCCCGGAGTGATGATCAGAGCGCGCCGAAAAGCGGTTGCAGCAGCTTCCTCATTATTCAGGGCTAACAGAGCCTGACCCTGTGCAGCAAAAATTTCTGCATCATCTGGTAGTTGTTTCTCAAGCGCCTGAAAAATTTTAAGCGCCTTCTCAGGTTGCTGGTTCCATAAAGAAGAAAACGCCAGGCCTTTTTGTGCACTGATATTATCCGGTGCAGTAGCTAATACTTTATGAAATTGAGTATCGGCTGCGATAAATTCACCAGACCAGGCAAAGTCATAACCCAGACCAATGAGGGCTTCCTGGTTATCTGGTTTTAGTTCTAGAACGGCTTCGAATTGATCCTGCGCCACCTGGTGATGGCCTTGCCATGAGAGTGCTGTCGCATAACCGAGTTGGGCTTTAATGTCACTGGGGGTAGCATTCAGAATTTTCAGGTAAGTTTCACCCATGCCTGATATATCACCCGCTTTAGCTATTTGCTCCGCCTGCTGGTGAAGGTTTTCGGCTAAAGCACAGTTTGCATAAAACACCAGTATAAGCGCGACCAGATAAACCGAATACTGATGCTGTGGATTGAGAGTTGAGCTAGTCATTTCATTACCTGCTTATTTAAAAATAGATCGATAAACATAAACTGCGATGATTTAAATGGATATTGTTTAAGTTAAATGGGCTTTTACCTGAATGATCTAAAAGTTATCGAATAAACAAAAACAGTAAATGCCGGATAACGGAGTGCATTTAATGTGCTTAAAGTGGACAGCCGGGATGGAGTATTCATTTGTTTTGCTCCGTAACTTAATAGGTTGTTCAGGATACTTGTCGTTTATAAATTTGGGCTTATATTCCCATAAATTAATTTTGCAGTTTTATTAGTGAGGTGGCTAGAGACGAAGGTTGTTTTATTGATGAGACCTTGGTCTAAAGATAATTAGACCAAGGTCTGAGTGAGCCTGGATAAAAGCAAAGAATAGAGAATCAGTCGTCGAGAGGTAAAGTGGCCAGTAATTGAACACCCCGTGATTTCCCCGTACTGCTGATTTTAAACTTACCACCCAGGCTTTCCACTCTTTCGCGTAAGCCGCGTAAACCCATGTGGTCGGTGTCATTCAGCTTTTCCAGATCTTTATCGTTTATACCGGGACCTGCATCTTTGATTTCTAACGTAAGCTGCCTTTCATGTAATCTGGCAATAACCTGCTGATCTATTCCCAGACCATGCCTGACAGCATTATTCAGCCCCTCCTGCACCAGACGATAAATACAGATTTTAATAGACAATTTGAGTTCATCGGGTAATTCATCCAGTTTGTGCCTGACTTGTGTGGAAGTTCTTTTTTCGTGCTTATCTATAACTTTAAGGATGGCGGCCCTGGCAGACAGGTCTTTTAATTCTGGAATCACCAGGCCAGCCGATAAACTGCGTATTTCCTGTAAGGCATCACTCAGAGCGATCTGTATTTTATCGATCACATCGATATTAGCCTTTACCTGATGATTTTCTGTTATCTCGGTAACAGAGTCCAGCCGCAGCAACGCAAAGCCAATTGACTGAGCCGGGCCGTCATGCAACTCCGAACCGATGCGTCTGAGGTTCTGCTCGTTCAGCTCGACAGCACGACTACTGGCCTGCTTTATACGCAAACGTTGGCTCTCAATGAGTTGATGGGCAGTTTTGACGATCCAGTATAAAAACCAGTACAGAACGACTCCACTAAACAGCGAAACAATGATCACTAGAATTCGACCCTCGCGCAGAGTTTCATATAAAGCTTTTGGGGACTTGTAGAGCTCTACCACACCTATGACCTGCTGATGCTGGGCGTCCCACACCGGGAAATAGCTTTCAACAAATTTCTCAACATGGTCGGGCAGAAAATGATGTTCCTGTTTGGACTGTTCATTGGCATGACCTTCCTTGAATACCCTGACGCCGGTAATGGCCTGATTGAGCTCATCATTATCGGTAAAAGTTTTACCAATTACCTGCTTATCACTGGACCATATTATTCTTAGATCTGTATCATAAATTGCGGTGCGAAATACGTCGGGTAAACCCATAATATGATTGAAAAACTCTTCCAGTTCCTGTTTATCCTTGAGTTCCGTGCTACCACGGAAAGACGGTTCCGTATTATTGATAATGGCGACACTCTGGATGAATTCAGAGCTGATGACCATTTCACGCTGTAATAATTTGTCGTGAAGAAAAGAAAAAAATACAAACCCGGACACGACACTGATTGTTATGATTGAAACAAAACTGGAGATGGCGAATATCCTGATTAATCCCCAACGTTGAATAATGGAAGATATTTTCACTAAAGGTTCCGGGTTGAATAAACGCGGAGTTTAATCTCCATGGTGCATTTTTTGCGCGATGAGTGCCGCTTCCACTCGATTTTTAACCTGCAGTTTTTGCAGAATATTGGTCATATAGTGTTTAATCGTTTTTTCACTTAAAAACAATTCATCAGCGATTTGTTTATTGGTCAGTCCACGCTCAAGGGCCTTCAAAATAGTACTTTCCCTGTTATTCAATTTTTCCATAACATCTGGTTGTGGTGGTTCGTCATTGTATGAGTGCACCAGTATATTCGTCGCCAGGCTGGGTGTGATGAAGGTTTCACCGGCAGAAACCTTGCGCACTATATTAACCAGTTCTTTACCGCCAATACCTTTCAGAATATAGGCTTTAGCTCCCGCCTGTAACGCCGACATCACATTTTTTTCATCCTCAGAAGCCGTTAGCATGATGAGGCTACTGGCGGGCAGGGCTTGATGAATTTCACGGGCCGCTTCAACACCTCCACCCGGCATACTGATGTCCAGCAAAATAGTATCTGGAACCAGTTCATGGGCCATTTTTATAGCATCGGAAAAGCTGCCCCCCTGACCAACAACTTCAAAATCATCCACCGAATCGAGTGTGCTGCAGACTCCTTCCCGTAACAGGGGATGATCGTCTATAACCAGAATTCGAGTGATCTCAGTTGTCATATTGATGTATTTCCAAACCGTATTGAGTTAATAGTGAGATAGAATATCAAATCAGCTAAGCTGATCAATATTCAGAAATTTAAATTTCTCCTTATATTCTTCAATCACCTTATTATTTTCATCATTATTGCGGATTATTTTGGGTGATAACATAATCAGTAATTCAGTGCGAACATCGGAGGTGACAGTTTTTCCGAATAAAAAACCTATTCCCGGAAGATCGCGAAGCCAGGGTACACCGCTTTTAGTGACTGCACTATTCTTTCTGATGAGTCCACCAAGAATAATGGTTTCGCCGTTGTTGACCGACACACTGGTATTCAGGTTGCGGTTCAGAAAGGTTCTTTGTCCGGTGGCTGTGTCTATGTCTCCCACATCGATGACTTCCTGTGTGATGGATACATTGATGGTTCCGCTGCTGGTTATGGATGGTTTTATTTCCAGAATAATGCCGGTGTCTCTATATTCAACCGAGGTGGCGATTATAGTACCGTTTTCATTGACGGCTGCGGTGGGGATAGGCTGCTGGTCGCCCACGCGAATGGAGGCTTTGTGGTTGTTCCTGACCAGCAGTGAGGGGGATGATAAAACATCCACTTTTCCTTCAGAGGCGAGTAAGCCGAGAACTACATTAATATCTCCACCGTCTCTAACCCCGGAATAGGAAAATGTCTGAGGGAAGTTGAGTATATCGGAAATAACCGCTGAACCACCGGATGTGGCGTTACCGTGTTCAAAGAACCACTGCATACCATAGCTGAAAGCATCGGTTAACTGAACATCCATGATTGAGACTTCAATCAGTACCTGTAACGGCTGTATATCAAGCTTGTCTAAAGCCTGTTTTATTTGTTCATACTGGGCAGCTGTAGATGATATTAACAGTGTATTGGTATCATCTGCGGAGATAATGTTGATGTTTGATTCAGCTTTCGGGGCAGGGGTTGAATCGGTTGTAATTACCGGTTGATCTTTTTCTGGCTTTTTCCCCCACTCACTTAATACAACGGGCTTAGAACCGGGACCGGTAACATCATTGTCCGCCGTTGCAGTGCCCTGTTGACCGCTATCGAACAGTTCACCCAGGGTGGCGGCTAACTCCTTTGCGGTAGAATTTTTTACCTGGTAAACATGTAGTGTGCTTTCCACACCCTGAGCAGGTATGTCCAGTTTGCGGATCCATTCTTTTACCCGTTGCAGGTATTTATGCTGCCGGGTAATGACTAATACTGAATTCAGTCTTTCTATGCTGTCCAGAGTAATGAGATTTAGTGTATCGGCTTCGGTATTGTTAACACTGAGCATTTTATTCAGGTCGTCGATAATATCATTGACCCTGGAGTAATGAATATTGATCAAACCAACGTGAGAGCTTTTCATCCAGTCAACGTCAAACATTTCGACCGCATCCAGCATATTCCGAACATTTTCACTGGTTCCACCCAGAATAATCAAGTTACGTTTGTCATCGGCCCGTATGATGCTTTCTTTATCAGTCACCGATTCCAGAATTTTAACCATTTCAGCGGAGGGTATATAATCTAACGGGATGATTCTATAGCCATAACCCAATTTGGCTTTACCTTCATAATCTCCAAACCCCAGTACCGAGACAGCGGGTTTGTTTTTAGGAAAAATACGATAATGTCCTTTGCGTTTGACGATGCGTGCTCCGTGTAAATCCAGTACATTTTCCAGCATGTAAAAAACCGTATTTTTATTCAAAGGTTTTTCTGTCTTGAGCGTGACTATGCCTTTAACTGCTGGATCAATCAGGTAGTTTTCCTGCATAATTTTTCCCACCACCAGGGAAATTATTTCCTTGATATCAGCCCCTTCGAAGTTGAGTACGATACCGTCGGGTTTTTCTTCTGCCCTGAGTAATTTCCTGAATCCTTTGACATCAAAAATACCGGCTTTACCTTTATTTAAATACTCTATATTTCCCTGTATGGCGCTGACCACAACGGGTTTGTTTTCCAGAATTTTGAAGTCCTGTAAATTATCCACTTTGCTGGTACTCAAAGTGCTTTCCTGTAGTAGAGAGTTTTCCGTCGGCTGCACAGCTGCGTTATTTTCCGGGGCGTTATGAGATTGTTTTTGCGCGGGTGTAACGCAGGCGGTAAGTTGCAAAAAAGCCACCAGGCTAGCAACAAAAATAACGGTTTTTGTAAAATGCATTGTGAGTATTTATTTACCTTTGAGCATTGCTGTTGGTTTCTGCTTCTTCATTAAGCAAAAAATCATAGGAATCCCCGGATGTATTGCCGAGGGTCACTTTGGCTGAATCGATACTGGTGACTTGCCATTCATTTAAATGGTCTTTTTCAAACAGGATATGAGATTGTTGGTGTTGATTATCCCAGATTACCGCCATTTTACTGTCGGGTGTGATGACAATTCCGGTAATTTCAAGCTGCATTTTGTACACTGTTTTTTTGGGACTAATTTGCACATTTTGTTTTTGGGGAACTATGACCTGTCCGCCAAATATATTATTTTGTATGACCTGCTGATAGGTTGAAAAACTGTATTTTTTCAAATATTTATCGATGCTCCCCGTCGTTTTAAGTCTAGGCGTGGGCCTGTCAGTCGCTGATGACTCTAAAAATAGCTGAAAATCTGCCAGGTACACAGCCACCAGAGCTGCACTCAACAGGATAGATATCCATATTTTTAGATTAAAGAATAAATGCTGTAGCATTGAACATTGCTCTGTAATAGGCCGTATTAGACAGTTTCTTGGGCTGATATCTTGATTGTGGCAGACTAATTTGCATGTCGCTTAGCACAATCAATGGTCGGTAATTTTCGAGTTGCTGTAACATACTATAAATCGATCGTATATCCCCCTGTAATAACACTTTAACGGTGACTGATTTATCGTCAGCAGGTTTGCGCGAGGTTTTCTTCAGTCTAGTTTTAGTTTTTAATTTTGTTTTAGCCGTTTTCAGTTGAGACTGGATCAACTGCGCACCACTTTTCTGCACCAGTTGTTTGATAATGCGCTGCAGTTTCACGTCCGCCAGGGCGCCGGATTTTTTGTCCAGAAATACTTCGCTGAGCCCAGGGTTGTTACTGATTTTGCGAAACTGTTGTTGCAGTAATTCTTTATCCTGTATCAAAGCTATTAAGGCGGCCTGCTTATTCTGCATTCTTTCGGCAGATCTAATTTTGCTATCCCACTGGCTCAGATAGGGTTTGATCAGTAAAACCCAAACCATCAACAGCAGTAACATTAAAATCCCGATGGCGCTTAATTTTTTTACAAAGTTCGCCATGTTTATCATCCTTTGTTTATCGTCATCGAGATCTTCATGGTTTCCTGGCCGCTTTTAGCACTGGAGTTGACCGAGCCGATAATTTTTACATTGGAAAATACTTTATCCTGTTGCAGAATTTTAATAATTCGTTCTACAGACGGAGATTTACCTTCAAGCTTTATTTGAGTGCCGCTGATCTCCATTCGATCTATTACCGCCTGTCCATAAATAGCACGGGTGATCTGTGACCAGATATACGCATGATCCGGGAATTCATTTTTTTTATCGATCAGCATTTGCAGTCGAGATTCCTGTTCCATTATTTTATCTCTGATATCAATCACCGGCTGAGCTTGCTGTTGCAACCGCTTAATGTCGCTCTGCACCCTGTTCAGGGTTTGATCCATTTTATGCAGCGGGTATAGCATCACAGAAATCAATAAAACCGGTATCAGTATGTTTAATTTATGGTTGATGGCCGCTTTTGCCGGGTTGTTTTGCGCGGGTTTCGAGTTTGCATAGTCATGTTGAATAACAGTCTTTTTATCGGCATTTAATATATTAATTTTGTTTACATTAATATGGTATTTATGCTGTATTTGCTGTAAATATTTATCGATGATGTTTCGGTTAATAGCCCATATTTCGACTTCGATTGAATTTTTGTTGGCGGCAGACGGCAGTACTTCACAGGCAATTAATGCCTGGTCTGCATTTAATGGGAAGTATTTATTAAATTCATAACTGACCACCTTATCGATATTCCTGGTAGCCGTTTCAGGTAGGTTGATTTTACGGTACTGGATACTGTTATCTCTGAATATCAGAGCGATATTCTGCAAACCTTTAAGGCGTTTATATTGTACAGAATTGTTAAATGTTACCCCTTCTACTGGTGAGATTTCAAACTGTAATATGTTGGGTTTTTTATGTGGAATCAGCAGACTCGTTATGTCTACTATTTCATCCAGCCACCAGCGCCAGCCGATGTGGAAAGTTTGCAACAAATTTGACGAAGCTGACATCTGCTTAACTCTGGTTATAGCGCCACTTTAAAATCCGGTAGGGATTTTGTGACTGGTAGGTAAGTTGAATAATCGTGTTAATGGCATACGAGTTATGGCTCGAACGATCGTGTGCAGTGGAGTTGATGGTGAATAATTTTCCAGCATTTTTAGCATAGATAGTGAATGCCTGCGAAATTCTTCTAAACATTTCAGGCTCTATATCGGCCATTAGCAATAATTCAACAAGGTCTTCAAATCGTTTGTCTTTGGCACCATATTGCTTGCCGAGATTAAAATAATCCTGATCTTCCATGCCATACAGTTGCGTTAAGCTATCAGGGTCTCTCCAGTCAATGACCAGATCCGTCAGTCTCTGTGCCATCTCTGGCATGACGCCTGTCTGGATAAATGTTTCCGTTAATTGTCGTTCGTCTGCCGTATTGATATTAGTTTTTGCTTTTTCTGATCTTATTTCAATATCGACATCGCTATTATTAATAGCATAGTTAAATTTTAAACTTTCTGCTGTTTCCCCGGATAATAACTTTTCAATGGCAATATAGACAGCAGATGTTGCATCATATTTTAGAGTCATTGCAGACTTTATATTATCTGTGGCATGAGTATTGATACGTACATCAGAAGTGAAGTTACTGGCTACCATAATAGTGAGCACGGTTATCCATAACACTGTCGGTAGTACAACACCGCGACTTTTTTTAACAGAGGTTAAATCACACATCACTGGATGTCGCCATGTGAATGGTCGATTCGTACAACTGACCATTGTTACTTTGTATTTTTACCCTGACCAACTTCGGAAAATGTTGTGCATCTTCCCAGTTTTTATGCCAGCGTGCTGCCTTACCTTTCCTGTTGCCGTAATATAAAAAGGCGATTGAATGTACCTCGGATAGCAGTACGACTTTAGCGGTACCACCGGCTAAACTATCGGCCTCAATATCGGGGTGATGCAGGTAGTAACTGACATAGAGTCTGTTCTCGATTTTGTTCAGTTTTATTTTATTGACGTAGAGCCCTGCATCGTTGCTTCTGTTATAACGCGCGACAAATTTCAGGCTATCTGGTTTGCCGGTAAATAAATAGTTGTAATCTTTGCTGTGCGGTGCCGGGATTTTTTCGGAGGTGCCTAATTTCTGACGTAACCAGCTTTCGGCCTGAAAGTAATCATATTGAAATGACATTTTATCGCTGCCGTTTTGCCACTGTTTTAATCCAAACATCAGCCCCTGGTAACCAATAATGGTGATGAGTGACAGCAGCATCAGCGAAACGGTCATTTCAATTAAGGTAAACCCCTGTAATCTACGCGTAGTCATCGTATTAGCTGTCGGCTATGATTGTTTTAAGGGTTAACTGTTGCCGCTCACGCGGATGAAACACGCTGAACTGAACGGTATACAAATTGATATATTCATTGTCTGTGCTCGCCCCCGTAGATTCATTGCTTAAAACATCGGCAACCCATTTATAGCCATTGTGCTGCTCCCCCTCATAATGAGGTCTCATCGGCTGCAGCGCAATATCGTTGCGCACCATGGCGATGGCTGACTCCAACGTGCTCATCATGAGCAGGTACTGATTCACCCGGCTTACTCTGATCGAGTTTTGCGCAACGACATTGACAGCCAGAATTGAACCCATCGCCAGGATAGTGAAGGCAATTACAATTTCGATTAAGGTGAAGCCGGCCTGTTGTTTAATCATGATTTTTCCAGGTTTATCATGGCTGCAGGCTCACATATCCATTTAACCAGCTGGTAAAAACTTCCAGTTCACGAGCGTTTTGTTGCAATTTTATTTTCCCCCCACTACTACTGCCATCCGGGTAGAAGGCTATTTGCCCGGTGTTACCTTCGATATTATTTTCATCGACCGTGAGAATCACAGACACCTGTTCGGGTAGCTTTCTATCGATTTTGGTATCTGTTGAGAAGTAGTGCCGGTTGACAACGTCTAGCGTGATAGCTGTCGTTTTTCTGTTCACCAACGCCTGACTGCGAACATAGCGTAAATCCGATTTTAGTGTGCGTGCGATGGATTCCAGGTCGTGTTTTCCTGTTCCACTCATTTTTACTCCGACCAGGGTCATCGTCAGTGCTATGATCATGATCACTACCAGCATTTCAAGCAGGGCGAATCCTTTGGCTGGTGATGGATGCACCGTATGACTGGTCAGACCTGAAAGGCTGCTAATCCCAGATACTGATGTCTTTATTTTCACCGGTACCGCCTTCCTGCCCATCTGCACCCAGTGAAAACAGGGCGTAATCATCGTCCTCAGCTGGAAATTGATAATAATACTCACGGTTCCAGGGATCGACCGGGATGCGTTTTTTACGTAAATAAGAGCCATTCCAGCCCAGGATATCTTCCTTCGCTTGCACCAGCACCTGTAGTCCTTCTTCAGTGTCCGGGTAACGACCCACATCCAGTTTAAATAAATCCAGCCCTGCCGATAAATCTTCTAACTGTGCTTTGCCCACGTCGACTTTTGACGAACCCAGGTATTTCATGACATTGGGTCCTACCATGCCAGCCAGCAAGCCTAATATCACCAGCACGACCAGCAGTTCTATCAGCGTGAAGCCTTCATTTAATGGTTGATTTTTTAAAGTCATAATTTTGTTTTCCTGATTTGCAAGCCTGTCCACTAAATAGAAATTAAATCGTTCATGCTCAGTACCGCGACCATAATCGATCCGATAACGGCGGCCACGATAACACCCAAAGTCACGATAATAAGCGGTTCGAAAATGCCGATCACGCGATGGATATCCCGGTTTACCTGTTGCTGGGAAATGATTGCTATATTTGACAGGGTGTTATCCAGATCACCGGCTTCTTCACCAATTTTTACCATCTGTTGAGTTAACAGTGGAAAGTGCCTGCCAATGGTGGTACTGAATGTGGCACCTTCTTTTAAACGACTTGTTGATGTTGAAATTTGCTGGAAGATCCAGCTATTGGTGATAACGCACTGACTGATTTCCAGCGTTTTATGAATAGGTATGCCGCAATTCATCATCATGGACAGGGTTTCGGCGTAGCGGGATAATTGAATTCTCAGAATCATGCTGCCAATCCACGGAATTTTCAGCATAAAACGGTCCAGAAAAATCGACACTTCGCGGATATTTTTAAGGTTCATTAGCAGCAGAATGAATCCTGCGATGAGCATGCCCATTAACAGTCCGTAGTTTTGTAAAAAATCACTGGCCGTGATAAATACTTTGGTGATGGCGGGTATTTCCGCCTCCATATCTTCGAACAGTTGTTTAAACCGGGGCATCACAACGACCATTAAAATGATAATGGAGATGAGGGTGACAATGAGTAATATGATGGGATAGATCATGGCACTGACGATGCGTTCCCTGAGCGCTTTCTGTGCTTCAATGTAAGCCGATAAACGCCCGATAGCCGCTTCTAAATTACCCGACACTTCGCCTGCCAGAATCATGCTGATATACAGCCTGTTAAATACCAGTGCATGCTGACCTAAGGCTTTGGATAAGCTGCTGCCTTCACGTATATCGCGTTCTATTTTCTCCAGTAAGCGTTTCGAACCTGGATCGATGGTCGCTGCTATCAGTGATGACAGGGATTTATCGACCGGTAATCCCGCACGTAACAGCATGCCCAGACCATTGGTGAAATCGATCAATGAAAAATTCTGATGTGGCCTGTTGAACCACTCAGAAATAGTGGAAAAATGTTTACTGCCTTGTTGTTTTTCCACGATATCCAGCGGAATATAACCCTGTGATTCGAGGTAACTGAGAACCGACTGCTGCTCAGGGTATTCCACTGTTCCACTGACTTCGCGGCCGTCCTGGGTGATTGCTTTGTACGAATATATACTCACCACTAACTCTTACTGGTAACCCGTAAAATTTCTGCACGGCTGGTGATGCCTTCTGCCACCAGTCGCATACCGCAATCATACATACTGAGCATGCCGGATTTTCTGGCTTCTTCCCTGAGCTGTTCGGTATTGGTTTTAGCCAGTATCATTTTTGTTATGGCTTCTGTCACGGTGAAAAATTCATAGATAACGGCACGTCCCAGATAACCGGTATGACCACAGTGGTCACAACCCTCTGCCTTACATTCCTGTTGATGGATGGACGTTTTACAGTGATCGCACAGTTTTCTGACCAGGCGCTGGGCAAATACTGCATTCACGGTTGCCGTCACCAGGTAATCTTCTACACCCATATCGAGTAAACGAGTAATACCGCTCACTGCATCGTTGGTGTGCAGGGTAGAAATGACCAGGTGACCGGTTAACGCGGCCTGCACGGCAATCCTGGCCGTCTCGGTGTCGCGCATTTCACCCACCATGATGACGTCAGGGTCCTGACGCAATATGGTTTTTAAAATATTGGAAAATGTCAGGCCTATTTTTGAGTGGACCGATATTTGATTGATGCCATCCAGTTGATATTCGACAGGGTCTTCAACGGTGATGATTTTTCGTTCAATCGTGTTTATCTGGCTTAAACCGGTATATAAAGTCGTTGTTTTGCCGCAACCAGTGGGACCGGTTACCAGAAAGATTCCATTGGGTCGATCCAGAACCTGTTTGAAGCTGGTTAGCGTCTGCCGGTCAAACCCCAGGTAATTATAATCATAGGCAACACGTGATTTATCCAGAATACGGATAACGATACTCTCACCGTATAAAATGGGTACGGTCGATACCCGAATGTTGATTTCCTTGCCAGAAACCTTGAGCTGGATACGGCCATCCTGCGGTAATCGTCGTTCCGCTATATTCAGTCGAGCCATGATTTTAATGCGTGAATTGATCGCCGCTGAAGTATTTAACGACAGTATTTCACCCAAACGCAATATGCCATCCACCCTGTAGCGGATGCGTACACCCTCGCTGCCCGGTTCAAAATGGATGTCTGAGGCATGCATGTTAATCGCTTCCTGTAAAATCCGGTTAACCGTCTGTATGGTCGGAGCTTCGCTGGCCAGGTCTTTTAGGTGTGAAATATCGTCAACACTGTCATCGTTGGATAACTCCAGGTTACCATCGTCAATTTCATGCTCAATATCCGGTTCCGGATTAGACAGTTTTTCAATACAACTTTGAATATGTGAGCTTAAACCGAGTTGCGGTTTAATCTGCAGGTTGACGGTCGAAGAAATGGAATGAATCGTATCCAGGTCTCTCGGTTCGGCCATGGCCAGCACCATGGTTTGGTCATCTCGTTCTAATGGAAAGACCTGAGCGCTTTTAAGAAAACGTAGTGGAAGCTCTTCAGGTGCGGTATTAATACCTGAATAGGCACTGGCGTCTAATATTGGTAGTCCAGTCAGCTCGGAAAGGGTATTTGCCAGATCGTTTTCTGATAGCAGACCAAATTTTACCAGAGCCAGACCGAGCGCTTCAGATCTTGAGTGTGAGACTTGCTGTAACTGGTTTAATTCTGATTGTTTGATATTGCCCCGGTTGATTAGCGTTAGCGCTAATGGGTCATTTTCCCAATCGACCACCCCGGATGATAAAAAGGGAATAACTATCGTTGTATCTGATGGCACTGGAAATTGCATTGTAATACCTGATAAACCGCTAATAGCTCTTTAAATTTAAGTAAAAAAACCAATAAACCGGTATAAATTCGCTCTAATTTCAATTCATGCAGATCACTCGGTGATTCTTACAAATATACTTGATATCGATTTTTCAACATCTGATTCTATAAATTGTTAATTTCAACCTTAGCCTTTAGTCTGAGGCCCGCAATCGCCTTTTCCACGGCCAACTGTGATTTTTGTTGTAGCAGATAAGCTTTAATCTGTTCAGTGGCGAATTTTTCTTCATATACTGATGCCGGTTTGTGTTCCACCAGTTTTATTAAATGCAGGCCAAAGTGAGTTTTGGTAATGTCAGATATTTCACCGGGTTTTAGGGAAAAAGCGACAGTTTCAAAAGGTTTGACCATCTTTCCTCGTTCGAAAAAACCGAGGTCACCACCTTTGGAAGCACTCGGTCCCTGAGATTTCTGCATTGCCAGCTGTGCAAAACTGGTGCCCGAATCCAGTTCCTTCTTTATCTCAATTAACTGTTTTTCAGCCAGTTTCTTTTCAACGTCGGTAGCAGTAGAACTGAGCTTAATCAGAATATGGCGGGCTCTGACTTTTTCAGGATCAATAAACTGTTGCGGGTTATCCACATAAAACTGATGAATGTCAGAGCTGCTCACCGTCAGGCTATGTTGAATTTTTTGCTGCAACCATTTTTTTGCGGACAGCTTTTGCTTTAAGTTTTCCTGAAAAGTGGATTTGGTGAATCCGGCTTCAACAAGTTTAATCTTGAAGCGTACCTCATTATCAAACTGTGACTCGTATTTTGAAAAGGCCTGATTCACTTCTTCGTCAGTGGCAAGGATATTGTTATTTTTTGCAGCCTGCCATAACAGTTCCTGGCCAATCAAAACATTCAGTACTTTTTCACGAACTTTTTTATAGCGTTTAGGGTCGCGCATTACTCCGATATTGGTGCCCTGTTTCATTAACAGGGAGTCGATAGACTTTTGCAGCTTGGTTTCATAGATTTTTTGTCCCTGCACGGTGGCAGCAACTCCAGTTTGACTGGCTAAAACCTGATGAGTCGACGCCAACGATAACAAAATAGTAAAACCCAGTATTTTAAAAAAACGCATAACTTTTCCAGATGCTAAGGTAGCTGATTAATGACTGATGCTGGTGTAATAATGTTGAGCAAACATCCTGTGTTACAAAAAACATTACAAAATCAGTGACTGTATAAGGTTAAGAATAACCAATATGATGATTTAAGTTCACTGGTCTATAGGGTAAATTTAACTGTACTTAAGGCTTAAGGAGACTGCACTAAAGTACAGGATAAATCCTGGCGTCAGGTTTTTAATTCACTTCCATAACCAGTGATCCGCTTATATTTTCATTCGAGGTGTTCGAGTCTCCCAGAGATCGAAACCTTGATGCCGCTTCTGTTCTGTTCTTTACATGTAATTTTGCGAAAATTGAACTCACATGAAATTTGACGGTACGTGTACTGATAAACAGCTTATCAGCGATATCGATATTGGTTTTACCTAAAGATATCAAATTCAGCACTTCCTGTTCGCGTTTACTGAGACAATTGTGTGACCGGGTTGTTTGCTCCAGAGTGTGTTCCAGTAATGCATTGGTGACACAGGGAGCCATGCTTTTACCACCATGATATACGGTATGAATCGAATCGATTATGTCGCTTGCTTCAGCCTTCTTCAGCTGAAACCCCTGAATACCCACCTCTATTGCCGGAATAATCATAGACTTGTTTTTACAGTCGGTAAAAATGATAATTTTGATGTTTGGCCACTTTTCTTTGAGGCGGCGTAAGCTTTGTAATTCTGTTGGGTTTATTTCTTTCAAATCCAGTAATATGACATCTATCTTCAGATCCAGTTTATGGTTGAGGATTTCCTCTGTCGAAGCTGTTGATAGCACCATCTTAATAGTGGGATCGGAACTTAGAATGTGCTGCAAACCATATCTAATGGTCGGGCATTCGTCGCATATAATCACGCGAATAGATGTTTGCATGGTAACCTCTTTTTCTCCATGATAAAGATAGCTGCATTAGTTATCTTTATGAAAATTTTACCGGCTAAAATAATCATTTTTTAACCTGATATAAGAACTGAAGCAGAATATATGCCAGTGTATAATTTTCCTGTTATATCAGCTTCTTACGCTTTCGCAGAATCATTTGTGTAAAAAAAATTGACACCTACCCGGCACTCCCTGTAAAGAGATCTGACACGCTGTCGTCTGTCATCCTGATCTACTGTGTTTAGATATAGGACGTATATGTTGATGGGTAATAAATTAATACTTTTTCTATATCAGGCAATAATAAAGATGGCTGATACATATATTTAATCGCGCAGACGGGGCTATAAAATAATTAAATAACCCTCTGGAAATAAATCATGCACTACTGTTTATAAGGCCTGGAAACTCAAAAGCTGTACTTAAGTTCAGTTTTATCGGTTCTTAGGTACAGTTCGATTTACCCCTAGGTGCAGTAATAAAAACATACAGGCTTTGTTAGGCTTTGTGAGAATTGCGAGGGCTTTGACGAGCCTCATTTAACCTGGGGGGGGTTAGTTATGAAGACGAAAAAATCATCTGCTCATTACATGCGGTCAGTGACTTTGTCACTGGGCGGACTGTTAGTGGCAGGTTCTTTAAGTTATTCACCGGAAGCTTCAGCTGCAGTGACCTGTGCACGTACCTTGAGCGCCGATGTAGTCGCCATCGATCAGCCGATTATGTTTAATCGGATCGGTGCACAAAACATCAATTACATGGTTTATGCATTACGACGTGATGTGGTTGATTCGAATAATGTACCTTTATCCGAAGGTGGTGTTGCAACTGCAGGACAGGTATCGATGCGTCCTGACAAGCGGCCTCGACCGTTGGTGTTACGCATGGCTGCAGGAGATTGTTTACAGGTTAATTTACAGAACCTGCTAACTTCTACGGCAAATCCATTTAATGTGGATCCGCTCATTGGGCAACCAAATCCAAACATTATGCAAATTAATGATCAGGTGGCGGGTCGTTACGTCAGTTTTCACCCGTTGGGATTACAACTGGTAAACAGTATCGCGGATGATGGTTCTTTTGTCGGTAAAAACGCGAACAGTCTACTGGCACCTGGCGCGAGCGGATCCTACACTTATTATGCCGAAGGCGAAGGTGCTTTCATGGCTTACAGCATGGCTCAGCCTCTCGGTGGTGAAGCCAGTGGCGGTAATGTGGGTGTCGGCCTGTTTGGCGTGGTCAATGTTGAGCCGGTGGGTGCCAAATTCTACCGCAGTCAGCTGAATGAAGAAGAGCTGCGCCTGGCGACAACCGGTACCTCTGCAACTGGGCAGCCCATTATTGACTATGAAGCGCGCTATCCGAATGACTGTGGTGCCATTAATGACGTCTGGTGTAAAGAAGGTAAAGCCGATTTACCCATCGTTAACATGCTGGATGTTAATGAAATCGTGCATGTCGATATTAATGCGGTCATAGCAGGGCCGAATGCCGATGGTACATTCCCGCCATCGACTTATCCGCTGGAAAGCATCGGTGAGCGTAATCCGACTGTTCCTAATCGACTCGAAGCCTTTCGCGAATTTACCGTGGTATTTCATGATGAGCAGGCGGCCTCGCAGGCTTATCCATTGTGGTTTGGTGACCCCGTTCTAGGTCATACTCTGCATAGTGTGCGTGATTCATTCATGATCAATTACGGCAGCGGCGGTATCGGCTCAGAAATCATTTCCAATCGTCTGGGTGTAGGCCCGATGCACGATTGTCTGAACTGTGCCTACGAAGAATTCTTCCTGACTGCCTATACGGTAGGCGATGTGGCCATGCTGGTCGATATTCCCGCTAATACCGGTCTGGAAAACTGTGATCCAGCGCTGAATAACTGTGCTGCTGTCGGGCCTAAAGCCACACAGGCATATTTCCCTGAAGATCCCTCTAATGTGCACCACAGTTATACCGGTGATTTTGTCAAGTTTCGTAACCTGCATGCAGGTCCGAAGGAGCAACATATCTTCCATTTACATAACCACCAGTGGTTATTTAATGCGAATGATGATAATTCAAACTACCTGGATGCCCAGGGTATAGGCCCTGGTTCCGGTTATACCTACGAAATCAACTTCGGCGGTTCGGGTAACCGCAATAGATCGGCGGGTGATGCGATATTCCATTGTCATTTCTATCCTCACTTTGCGCAGGGTATGTGGGAAATGTGGCGTAACCACGATGTTACTGAAACGGGTACAGTGCTGTCTGTTTCTGGTGGAACTGCTGCAGATCCTTTATTCCATACCAGCCCATTCGCATTGCAGAGTGGTTTACCGGCAGTCGGTGCGCGCGCACTACCGGATGGTGAAATCATCGCGGGTACACCTATCCCTGCCATAGTACCTTTGCCCGCCAAGGCGATGGCACCTATGCCCGGTGAGGTTATCATTGTGGCCAAGGATGCCAATGGCGACACTATCCCTGAGTCGAGTCAGGCCAAAGTTATCGATCGTACTAAAAACCCCGGTTACCCGTTCTGGATCGCCGGCATCGAACATACGGTCGGTCAGCGTCCTACTACGCCTCCACTGGATATGTTAACGGAGCAACAGGCGACAGCACTTAAGGATACTCTTGACCCTCTGTGGGCTAACATGACCGCAAATCAGGCGGGTGGGTTCAATGGCGGCTTGCCACGACATACGCTGGAAGGTTATGCCGCCGGTGGTGTGTCGCAGGATGTTCAGAACCGTCTGGACTTTACCAAGATTATCACCACGGCCAAGCCGATGTATTTCCCCGAAGAGGGTACTGATCTTGAACGGCTGGTGATGGAGTTTAATGCAGAACGTGATCATCCCAGTACCAGTGTGGGTCTCGACGGTACAGTATCGCTAGCCAGTTTTGGTACGAATGGCAACTTGCCTTCTCCCAGTGCGCCGTATTATGAACCCTGTATGGATGATAACGGTGTTTTGTTTGAAGCCGGTCAGGCGGGCAATTTCTTTTCAGCCGATGGTGGCAAGAATATTTTGGGTACACCGGTTTTTGGTGCCAAGAATCCCCGCACCTATAAAGCGGCCAATATTCAGATCGATGCAGTATTTAACAAGGCTGGATATCACTTTTCGCAGCAACGAATCATTACCCTGTGGGATGACGTGTTGCCGACGATCAACAAGCAACGTGCTCCAGAACCTTTTGTCATGCGTTCAAACACATACGACTGTGTGAAATATCTGCATACCAATTTGATCCCGGAGACTTATGAACTGGATGATTACCAGGTACGTACGCCTACCGATATTATCGGTCAGCATATCCATTTACCCAAATGGGACCTGGTGGCTAATGACGGTTCGGGTAACGGCTGGAATTATGAAGATGGCACGCTGAGTCCCGGTGCGGTGCGTGAGCGTATTCACGCGATTAATAACTTCAACGGCCAGGCAGCTGCGCCTGTGTTAAGCGGTTTAGAGGATGCTACGGGTCAACTTCATCCTCTTGCTCACCCTTACTTCGGTGCAACTGATGCTGACTGGTTGGGAGCACGTACTACCATTCAACGCTGGTTTACCGATCCGGTGGTGAATGTTGAGGGTGAAGATCGTGGTCTTGGTATCGTCTTTACCCATGACCATTATGGTCCTTCTACGCATCAGCAAATCGGTCTGTATGCGACAATTCTGGTTGAACCTGCTAATTCTAAATGGGTGCATAACGAAACCGGTGAGGAGTTCGGAACCCGTCATGATGGAGGTCCCACCAGCTGGCAGGCTCAAATCCTGACAGATACCGATAATGATGATATAGCCGATGCCGGATTCCGTGAATTCTATTTTGAATTCAGTGATTTTCAGCAAGCCTATCAGAAAGGTGTGTACGTTGGTGCTGATGCGAATGGTAAACCGCTTGCCCATGGTATCGTAAATCCCGACCTGGTTGCTGGTGTTGCCGGAGCGGCACATGGCGGTGTTACTGCTGAGACTTTCCGTCAGTCGATCAATCCTTCATACCGCCAACAGGCGAACGTGAATGGTCCTGATATCGTCAGGTTCCCACCAGTTTGTCCCGGTGGTGCACCACGTCCCTGTGCGGAAGCTATTACAGCGGATGATGTCGGCATGTTAGTGGTGAACTATCGTAACGAACCTATAGGGTTGCGTGTATATGATCCAGCCAAAACAGGTCCCGATGGTAAGCCCGGTATGCAGGCCGATGGATTAGGCGGTGATTTAGGTTATGCTCTGCAAACCCGTACTGACCGCGCGATTCCTGCGTTTAATACCATACTGGGTGATACACCCTATCTGGCGGCAATGACAGGTGGTGTTCAACCGGGTGACCCGTTTACGCCAATGATCAGGACATACCCTAATGACCTGGTCAAGATCAAGATCCAGTCTGGCGCAACCGAGCATGAGCATAACGCTACGATACACGGTGTGAAGTGGTTGCAGGGCGGTTCCGGTCATGGTGAAGCCCCCAACTCGGGCTGGAGAAATGCACAGAATGATGGTATTTCTGAGCAGTTTACCTTTAGTTCTCCGGTCAGTTCGGACCTGAAAAGTGCGGGAGATACGGCCGATTATGCGTACTCGGTTGATGCGAGTCAGGATGGCTGGTGGTCTGGTATGTGGGGGATCATGCGTTCTTATGAAAGTTTGCAGCCTGATCTTGCCACTTTACCCAATAATACGGATCCGCGACCTGATCGTGTAATCAATCGAACTCAGTTTGACGGGGTATGCCCAATCAATGCTCCAGTTCGTGAATACAAGATTGTCGCGATGACGGCTAACGAGTTACTGGCTAATGATCTGGGCGCCACACTGGTTCCTGTCGGTCCAGAGTCGACTCAGCATGTGGGTGGAACTGTTGATCCTGCCGGTGGAACGCTGGTATATAACAACCGTGCTACGCAAATCCGTCAAATACAGATACCGATTGATGGACAACCGGGGCAGTTCCTGACGTTGGGTGGACAGTCTGGACCATTGCATGACCCAACCGCATTGATCTATGTGCTGGCTGATGACCTGGAGCCTGCAGGGGCAGCATGTACGGTTACCGAGCTTGGTTGTAATGTTCGACTGAAAGCACAAGCACCGGTAGAGCCTGTGGTTATACGTGCAAACGCTGGTGACTGTATGAAGGTAACCCTGCATAACCGTCTGCCAGTAGTGGCACCCGACCTGTATGGATACATCACTCTGTTACAGATGGTCACCCGTGACTTTGATAGTCCTCAGGGTATCACCACCTTTAACAATAACCTGATCCGTCCATCTACCGAGGTAGGTTTGCATCCTCAACTGGTTGAATACGACGTTACCCGCGATGACAGCGTTAACGTTGGAATCAATAAAAAACAGACCGTCAGTCGAGGTGAGAAAAAGACTTATACCTGGTATGCCGGTCATCTGGACTATGCGAAGGCTGTGTTACCCAGATGTACCAGAGCACTGCGTAGGGCAGGGGTACTCTGTCATGGGGGAAGAACTGCACCTCGGGAAATGGTTGAGATAGCGGCCACCCCTGTCGAGTTTGGTGGTTTTAACCTCAGTCCTGCGGACAAGATCAAGCAGGGCCAGAAAGGTCTGATAGGCGCTGGTGTTATCGAGCCTGAAGGAGCTACCTGGTCTAACGATCTGGCCAGTCTTGATCGCGTCATGGATCATCAGATTGTCGCAGGTACTGCGGGTCAACGTGCGACTCGTATGATGGCTACGGTGACCGATGGAGCGGATAACTTTAGAGATATAGCGGTTATACACCAGAAAGGTACCAACCAGCGTTTTGCGGATGGTACCGGTATACCGAATATCGCTTCTGAAGGACGCGGTATTCCAGAGGATAGCCATGACGCGGGTCAATACGCAATCGGCTATGGCTCTGAGCCCTTGTGGTTCCGTTTTGGTATGCCAGCCGATGCACCATTTGGTAATTTTGATGGCGGTCTGGGTGGTATAACGAATTCCCATGAAACCTTCAGCAATGTCTGTTGTAGCAATGGCGGGGCAGCGACTACGGCTGATCAGAACGTGGGTGATCCAACGACGCCTGTATTCACTGCAGCTCCTGGTCAGGATCTGAAGATGAGGGTTCTGTTACCACACGGTGTTGGTCGTGGTACGACCTTCTCGCTGGATGGACATGTATGGCAGCGTGCTCCTTACGTTGAGGGTACAGTCCCATCACAGACCATTGGATATAATTGGTTGGGTATGCTGTTAGGTGCTCAGGAAAGTGTAACTCCTTATGCTCACTTTGAAATCGACCCTGTAAACGGGGCCGGTGGATTAGGTGCCATACCTGGTGATTATCTGTACTCGGATATTGCTTCGTTCGGTAGAACAAGCGGACTTTGGGGAATCCTGCGTGTGGAGGATGTTATAGCTCCATAATAAGAAGTTAATGTAATGTAAAAACTTATCTGTGGTCGATGCGATTTCGACCACAGGTGTTTTTTAAATTAATAAAACTATATGGTTCTAAACAGCAATTGACTACGTGATAGAAAGATATATTTTTATTAATCTACAATTTTATAAACGCAAAAATATTAGTAAAATCTAATGGTGAATGTATCTAATGATTAAAGTATCTATGAGCAATCAAATTCAATCGCTTAGAAGCATTGTGACTAAATCACAAAAACTTGTGTTCTGTGGTTTGTTGGGATCGTTACCGATCTTTTTAAATCCATCTTTTGCTGCCGCTAGTGAATCTTTAACGACGGTTGAAAAAGGTTTGCAACTTGAACCACCCGCTATACAGACGATGGTGCGTGACGGTCTATCCATAGAATTTAAAGTATCACCGGATAACTCGCAGGATGAGGTTATGCAAGGGAAATATGCTGATGTAGAGTTTCGTATTTCGGATGTTCAATCGGGTGAACCGGTAAAAGGGATTTATCCTGCGGTATGGCTGGATATAGCCAAACCCTGGGAGCAACCAGATGCCGATGCTTCTATTAGCTGTAAAGAGAGAGTCCAGCTGTATATGCAGGGAATAGTGGGTGTCCGTCCACTGGTTGACCTGAATAGTTATTTCGTGCTGGTGCTAAATCAGGATGCGACCGTGTCGGTTATAGATCCGATCATCGGTGTGGGAGGGATCACCAAGCTCTACGCCAGTATTAACCTGTTGTCAGCGGGTGTGGAATGGGCGAAAACGGTCGATGAGAAATACATGTACATCAGTATGCCTGCAAAAGATAAGGTCGCGATGGTTGACCTGACAACCTTTAAGGTCACCACTAATATTGATGCAGGTGATAATCCGGTGCGCGTGGCTCTTCAGCCCGATGAAAAATATCTGTGGGTGGCGAATAACCATCGTGATGGCAGCAGGAGTGGCGTGTCCATTATCGATGTTGCCAATCAGAGTAAACTGAAATTTATAGCGACGGGTAGTGGTCATCACGAACTGGCATTCAGTCATGACAGTCGTTTCGCTTATGTCAGTAACCGTAATGATGGTTCTATCTCGGTAATTGATACTGAAAAACTGGAAAAAATAAAAACATTACAGGTTTCTAATCAGCCGATTGGTCTGGCTTTTTCAGAAAAAAGTGAATCGCTGTATGTGACAGATGGGCAGTCAGGGAAAATTGTCGTTATTGATATGAATTCAAATACGATTAAAAAACGTATCGATGTGAAAGTGGGTGTCGGCCCGATCGGTATTTCACAGGATGGACGCTGGGTAATAGCGGCTAACAGTGAAGAAGACGAAGTGTATACGGTTGATGCGGCCACCAATGAATTGATGCATACGCTGCCGGTCGGGCGTAAACCCTACCAGCTAGCTTTCAGCAGGGCGTTTGTGTATATCCGGTCACTGGGCTCAGAACGTGTCAGTATGATAGAACTTAACCATCTGAATGGTAATAAAAAAGTGGCGGTATCCGACTTTCAGGCAGGTTCCAATGCACCGGGTAAGATGCGTGACATCAGCCTGGCTTCTGCTATCCATGAAGCACCCGGGGAAGCAGCAGTGCTGGTGGTGAGTCCGTCTGATAACACCGTTTATTATTATATGGAAGGAATGAATGCACCAATGGGAAATTTCCGTAACTATGGTCACCGCCCACGCGCGGTACAGGTTGCAGACCGTACACTGCGCGAAGATGAAGACGGTGTGTATCATGCCAAGGTCAGGATACCGGCTGCCGGTACTTACGATGTGGCTTTTTTGATGGAGTCTCCCAGTATTTTACATTGTTTTAATATGACGGCTGTGCCTGATCCGACACAATTAAAACAGCTTGCTGCGGGCATCGAATTTATTGACAGAACCGGTAAAGTTAATGCGAACGAACCGGTAAAAATCAGATTTCGTTTAAAAGATCCGAAAACAGGTAAACATAACCTTAATCTCAAAGATGTCCGGGTTCGGTACTATCGGGCACCGGCCTTTGATCGAAGAGAAGAGTTTGTTCAGGACGTGGGGGAGGGTATCTATGAGCTGGAAACACAGCTGGCAAACCCGGGTGTTTATTATTTCTTCGTGAGTTCACCGTCCAGTAATCTAAAATTTGGTGATACACGGTTTCAGACTGTTCAGGTGACCCGATCTGATGCTGGCAACATGAGTAATTAATGGGAATAATTAGTATGGGAATAGTTAATGCTCACGGGGATTCATCATTGGCTTTACTGAGTTCAGCATTAAAGAATTCAGTAATAAAGATTGCAGTCATTTTTTTGATGACGTTTCCAATGACTGCTCAAGCCTTGCAGCCGATTGATCCGCATGCGCATCATCGTCAACAGGCAGCCGCGAAAAGTAAAATGGCCATGGCTGAAATTGAGCTGTCTGATAACCTTCCCCTGTTAAACCAGTTCGGGGAACAGGTTGATCTGCGTCAGGATATTATTGGGGACAAAGTGGTGGTGGTCGGATTTGTGTACACCACCTGTGTCACTGTGTGCCCAGTGGTGTCCTCTATTTTTTCGCTGGTGCAGGATAAGCTGAAGGATAAAATGGATAAGGAAGTTGCGCTGGTAATGCTAACGGTTGATCCAACCAGAGATACACCGTACCGCCTGTTAAGCTATGCAAAAAAATATAATGCAAAAAAAGGATGGCACTGGTTAACTGGTGACAAAAAGCTGGTCGATAAAGTATTGAAAACATTTGGTGCCTATACCCCGCTATTTGAAGATCATCCTGCGATGGTTTTGATTGGGGATGAAACAAAATCAGAGTGGTATCGCTACTATGGATTTCCGGCTCCTGAAGTTATCCAGGCCAAGGTCGATGAGTTACTCCTGCATCGACTAAATTAGTGTAATTAGGAATTTTAAAATGTTATTTAACAAAAAGCCGCATAAAAAAAATATGAATTTAATGGATGGACTCATGCTAAAGCACTTTGCGAAGTTAAAATTTTCACTGTTAACGATGGCGGCTTTGCTGGTTAGTATGCCAGTGATATCAACGGCTACGGCCAACCCGGGGTTAATGGGGAAATCACTGACTAAAGCGAAACCGATCACTGATAGCCAGAAACAAAAAGCAAAAAACTATTTTACGGATACAGTGTTAACCACCCAGAGTGGTGAAAAGTTGCGTTTTTATTCTGACGTTCTGGATGGACATGTGGTGATGTTGAATGTTATCTACACCAGTTGTCAGGGTGCCTGCCCAATGTTGACGCAAAAATTATCCGAAGTTAGCAAACAACTGGGTGATCAGTTTGGAAATAATATCCGTTTTGTTTCTGTGTCCAATGATCCGGAGCGTGATACGCCGGAAGCGTTAGCAAAATTTGCCGCAAAACAGAATGTAAATATGGCTGGATGGACATTTTTAACCGGTCCGAAAGATGAGGTCGATGGCATCATCACCAAACTAGGCCTGTATACCTCTAATTTTCAGGAACATAAATCCACCATCTTAATTGGCAATACACGCACCGGGCACTGGAAAAAGCTGCAACCCAATTTGCCACATCAGGGAATAGCCTTGCAGTTACAGGAACTGGCTGCGGAAGGATGACCGTTTTCATGTTGGGCTCCCGCCTGGTGAATCTGCAAAACACAGTTTTGATGCTGTTGTTAACGGCTAGTTCGGTGTTATTTGCTGGTTCAGTAGAACAGGATACACAGCGCGGCCGACATATCTTTTTTGAGGGTGAAAAAATCACGGGTAAAGCATTCACAGCCAACGTAGGTGCCGCAGCGATTCCGGTACCCGCCAGCGCTTTACCCTGTGTCGGATGTCATGGCAGGGATGGAAAAGGGCGAGCTGAAGGCGGAGTAAAACCTTCCAATATTTCATGGCCTAACCTGTCCAGGAAATATGGGGGTAAAGCTGAAAGCGGGCGACATTATAAGGCTTATGATGAGTCCAGCTTTTTGAAAGCGGTTACCGAGGGAATCGATTCCAGTGGCAATAAGCTAGATACCAGTATGCCCCGTTTTAATATTTCCAGACAGGATGCGCGTGATCTGGTGGCTTACCTGAAAGTCATTCTGGATGATTATGACCCCGGGGTGAGTGATGAAGAAATTGTTTTTGGCACCCTTCAGCCTGAAACAGCATTGCATGAAAAAACCGCAGCAGCCATGGTTGATGTGATGCAGGCACAAATGCATGAAATTAATCAGCAGGGCGGTATCTATGGTCGAAAACTGTCATTAAAAGTGGTGCCTTACCAGGATCGCCAGTCATTTATCGGGCAGGCAAATCAACTCATCGCCGAAGATCAGGTGTTTGCACTGGTGAATTCATTTTCTGGTGGAGTCGATCAGTCTTTAACCGATATGGCCGAACAGGGCCGGGTACCGTCAATAGCACCCTTTACCCAGTTTCCGACTGCCAGGGGCGGTCAGCATAATTATACTTTCTATCTGCACGGCGGCCTCGATGCTCAGGTTGCGGTGATGGCAAGACAAGCTGCTGAAAAAATACAGTCAGCAGATAAAATTTACGTTTTTTATCAGCAGAGTGGAAATTTTGAGGCCAGCGCAAAAAAGGCGGTTTCGTTTTTGAGCGATAATAAAATACAAAACGCCCAATTAATGGCTTACGATCTGAATACTGGGAAGAAGTTTTCTGACTATATCGATTCAGCATCAAGCTCCGCCCCCTTTATACTGTTCCTGGGGGCTTCCAGTGATTTAGTGAGCCTGATTGATGTAAAAACGCAACAAAAAAACAAGGTTCCGTATTTATTTCTTCCCGGATTCTTTGTGTCTAGCCATATTCTGAAACTACCGACTGCTTATGCCGGTCAACTGGAAATGGCTTACATCACGGTGCCTGGTAACAGTGACGGTAAGGCGTTATCAGATTTTCGACATTTTATGAAGCGCAATAAACTCGAGTATAACAATCTGTCTGCGCGACTATTTGCCTACAGTGCGGTAAGAACCCTGATTGAAGGAGTTAAACGTTCGGGTAAGCGTATTTCCAGGGATAAACTGGTTACTGAAATTGAAAATTTGTATGGATTTGATGCCGGCCTGAATAAACCGGTCAGTTATGGAAGTCGACGACGTACAGGATTGTTAGGGGCTTACGTGGTTAAGCTGGATGCCGAGCAAAGAAGGCTGAGTCCCACCGGTAACTGGGTTCGGCTTGATTAATTGAATCAGGGTCAGACGACTCATGCGTATATTGCTTACCTTGATAAAGTTGTGAACATGCTGAGATTTAACAGGATTTTGTTATGATCAAGTGATAAGCAGGGCAAAGATTGTAATAGTGCAAGTCTTGATGAGTTCGATCAAGAATTCCTAATTTTAGTCATAAGAAAAATTAATAAATACATAAATGTTATATATTAAATGGGATAGGTTAATTTATAGCATATAAATTGGCGCATACAATAAAATTAATTGTAAGTTATCTTGAGTAAATTTATCTTTTTGTCAGCATTTTTTACACTTTATAGTTAAAAAAAGTCAGGAAAATTTACAATTCAGTCTACAATATTAAGTTTAAAAAGATATTCCATTGAATTTATGAAGTATTATTTATATGGCATACTAATTGCTTTTAATTAAGCGTGTTATAAATTGGTTTGAGAAATCAATAGGCAAACAAATTTAAAATAAAAATTTTATACTAAAGGATATATTTATGAAAAAGTTGTTGATTATTTTATTGTTTAGTCTGGCTAGCCAGGCTCAAGCAGCTATTATTCCAGATGGTAGTCAGTTCGGTTTTGGTGGTTTTACCTGGGATGTTTTTTACGGTAATTTCGATGATCAGGGTAATGGATTTATCGACGATGCCAATATCGGAACCGGTAGTCTGGCATTTCAAAGCAGTAATGATAGTAGTCCAACGGTGCCGGGCCTAACTCTTGCAGCGGAAATGTCGACTTTAATCGATACTGCAGGTATTTTATCGTTCAGCTGGGATTATGAGACCTTTGATGGAGATCCTATTAATGATCCTTTTGTGGCGTTTGTAGAGGATAGCTTTTTTAATTTTTCTCTTATTGATATTGTGGATGTTGACGGTGCAGCCAGTCAATCATCATCACTATTAGGGTTTGATTTTGCTATCCATCTTTCTGCTGATGATCTATTTGGTTTGAGTCTTGACTCGATTGATGACGCCTTTGGCTTTGCAGAAGCAAGTATCTCTAATTTCTCATTTATCGCTGACGGAACTGGTGGGCAACCCGGAGGACAAGTACCAGAACCTTCAATATTTGCACTGTTTGGTTTAGGCCTTGTTGGACTCGGTTTGGTGCGCAGAAAGAGGCTGACTAACAACTAAAAAACGGGTGATATAACCAGAATTTGTATCGATTTAATTATAATTATAATAGTAAGAGCGGCCTGGTAGCCGCCAGTAAGATTACGGCAAATATATTGTGTAGTTAAAAGTCCTCGGCTAGTCCGAGGATTTTTGTTATTTTTTGCGTGGTTAATCTGGAGAGCTCGTGCGGAAATTGTTAGTAAAACTCATTCTTATTTTGGGGCTACTGGGTTCTTCGCTGAGTTTTGCCCAGACTCCGCTTTGGCAAATCTCTAATACGGTTGCTAATCGAGGTGCAATCGATAATCGGCACGAGGTTTTTTTTTCGACCGATTCCCTGGCTTTACGCAGTCTTCTAAATAGTGCGCCACAGGAATTTAGCGCCGACTTTAGCCATATTATTTCACTGCCTTTACCCGACGGTAGTCTATCTCGATTCAGTATTATTGAATCTCCTATCATGGCGGCCACACTAGCCGCTAAATTCCCTGAACTTAAGACTTACAAGGTTTTCGGTCTGGATGATTCTGGTGCCAGCGGTCGTGTAGATATTTCGCCGAACGGGTTTCGGGCGATGCTGAATACATCCCATGGCCGCGTGACTATAGATCCGGTGGGTGGGCTTTATCGAGTTCGTTCACGCAGTACGAGTGACAACAATACAGCGTTTCAATGCGGTGCCACGGAGTCGGGTGTCAGCGAGACAATAAGTCCGACGATCGCTCAGCGTTCGGTGGCCCAGCGGGTTAGCAATAACTACCTGGTGTATCGGCTGGCCGTATCGGCGACCTTAGAATATGTGAATGCGGTCGGTGGCACCCTGGACGCGGCAATGGCTGAAATCACCACTGCAGTCAACCGCGTCAATCAAATTTACGAGCGTGACCTGGGTATTCGTTTACAACTGATCACTAACAATGACTTACTCATCGATGTCGATGGTAGTGCCGGTTTTACCAATAATAATACAATCAGCTTGTTGAGTGAAAATCAGGTCTGGATAGATGCCCAGGTGGGGTCGGCAAACTATGATATTGGGCATATTTTTAGTACCTCAAGCGGAGGGCTAGCCCAGATTGGAACCGTCTGTTTTGACCCTGCCAAGGCAAAAGGTGTCACCGGCCTGCCTAATCCTACCGGTGATACTTTTTATATCGATTTTATAGCTCACGAGATTGGGCACCAGTTCAGAGCCGAACATAGCTTCAACGGCAGCACCAGCAGTTGCGCTTCTGGACGGGTTGCAGGTTATGCGTACGAACCTGGCAGCGGCTCGACCATCATGTCGTACTCGGGGATTTGTGGCGCTGAGAATATTCAAGTTTCCAGTGATGCTACTTTTCATAGCACTAGTATTTCGCGGATTAATTCCTATACCAGTTCTCTGGGTACCTGCTTTTCGTTACTCAGTGCCAATAACCCCAGTGAACCTATCGCCAATGCCGGAGCCGACCGTATTATACCGGTTGGTACGCCTTTCCTGTTGACTGGTACTGGAAGCGATATGGATGGAGATACTCTCAGTTATCAATGGGATCAGATCAATCTTGGTAGCATCACAACATCGGCTAATTTTGGGTCCGACCTTGGTGATAATCCGCTGTTTCGTAGCTACGCGCCTCAACCCGTCACAAGTCGTGATTTCCCTGCTCTGGGTACACAGGTCGATGGACTGGTTGATTTAAGCGAAGCCTTGCCCTGTACGTCGAGAAATCTGGATTTCAGACTGACCGTGCGAGATGGAAAAAGCGGACAGGCAATAGATGACGTGCTACTAACTGTCGACAATACAGCAGGGCCATTCAAAGTCACTTCACATACCACGGCGAGCACGATTGTCCCAGCAGCAGGGACGGTGAACGTAACCTGGGATGTGGCGAATACCAATAACGCGTTGTTGAACTGCAGCGCTGTGGATATAGATTTGCTGACTTTTTCTCCCGGCCATGCCAGCTACTCGGTCACTTCGCTGTCGGCTAATACTGCGAATGATGGTTCCGATTTAGTTAATATCCCGGATAATTCGAATGACTTTGCCCGCTTTCGGGTGAAATGTAGCAACAATATTTTTTACGATATTTCAGATGCCGATCTGGTCATACAGGGTGCCGGTGTTTTTCCAACCAGTGGCCAGCAAACTTTTTTTAATACGAATGGTGTGGCGTTTGCGGCTTCGGCCAGCGAATGCGTTGCCACTCCCGGCCCTGACACAGCCCCTCCGGTGGTTACGCCTCCGGCCAATATCACTGTGGCAGCCACCGATGCCAGTGGCACCGCGAATACCGTCACGCCTATTGCAAGCTTCCTCGCATCTGCCACTGCCACCGATGCGGTCGATGGCTCACGGCCAGTCAGCCATGATGCGCCTGCGGTATTCCCGCTCGGTATTACA